>JBDIVL010000026.1:0-63956 GCA_039794405.1 Candidatus Jinrextremum sp.
TGTTGAAATCTTTCTTCCAATCAAGTATGCTACCATGATAAAGGGAAATGCAAGGATCAACAGTACAGAAGTTACAATGTAGTTTAGATTATAGGCAGCACCATATCCTTCATCTCTGTCTATCTCTACAATTATCCCCAAATTAAACTCAGGAAGCCAATACCACGCACCCAACACTGTTATCCCTCTATAGTTCTCATAGCCCTCTCCATCAAAACCATTATTTTCAAAAACACATTGCCGAACCCCGTAGGTTAATTCATCACTTCCCTGCTTTATTAACTTTAATTTCAGAGTGAACCTTTCCTCTACCAGTCCTACTTTTTTGTGATGTTCAGCAAATCTTGATTCCGTAATCATATATCCGTCTTTACTTATCAGATATGTCTCTCCCGTCTTCCCCAGCTCGACATTTAACATCAAATCATTTAGTTTCGATACATCAATTATCAGGGCAACAACACCTATGACTGCTTCATTTTTATCTTTTAATGGAGATGAGACAAATATCGTTGGCATACTGAGTTCCTTTTCTCCATATTGATTTTTTAAAGGAATATCGGATGGAACAACGCTTGATATGAATGTTTTTCCCTGAATTGCACCATGAAAATACCCTGTCTGTAAAATATCCCTTCCTATTTCTTCTTCCACGGTAGCAACAGTTACCAGTCCTTTGTCATTACTAATCAATATACCCCTATAACCATATTCATTGTTTATCTCTTTCAAATATTGGACTATATCTAAATAGTCCTTATCCTCTTTTGTAATATTTACACTCTTAATGACAAAAGGATTATTTGCAATCACGCGCGCATTCATCATCCTTTCATGCATCCAATTTGTCACTAACGCTGCCTGGTTATAAGCAACACCGTCAATATTCCATATTAATACTTCCCGAATATCTGCCTGTATCCGAGGATAAGCGGTAATTCTCAACAAAAGGAACGGCAGTAGCACAAACATCATGAACAGAAGAGTAATACGGCTCTTCAGAGAGAAGGACATTACCCGCTTCCGCAATTGAATAAACTCAGGTTTAAACAATACTCGTAAGAGTAAAATAGTAATGACACATAAAATAATAGCCACATTCGTTGCTATAATGATAGTGTTTCCTAAATGGAGTCCATAAACCAACCACAAACTGCTTCCCATTAATGTAAGGGCCATCATCATGGGTGAGACGTCAGTTAATGATTTGGTTTTTATGCCACGAATAATTTGTGGTATAAATCCGGCAGTTGAACAAATTGCAGCAATTACTCCGATTATGAACCATACCATAGTCCATCTCTCATGAATTTTTTACTTTGGCGGAACAATTGGATAGAAAATGTTGACGTGCTCTTATGGCATGTTATCATATACTTCTGGATGTTTCATTTACAATTTGGATATTGGTATGTGTGCTTTAAACATTTTATCCGTTCGGGGGCAAAAATCTATAGAAGCAACCCCTGTGGATGGCACATGGCAGAGGACGAACCTTTACATTACGCTTTCCGATTTATTAACGTCAGGAATAATTAATAGGCATTATGGAAATTATCTTATTTGCAGTTTCACTTCTCATCATGTTCGTGGGAATGGCTGGAATTGTTATTCCAATAATACCCAGTACTCCACTCATTTGGTTTGGGGCATTTCTGTATGCTATATTCACCCATTTTGAAAAGATTACATGGATGGTACTGCTGTTATTCGCACTGCTCACAATTCTTTCAATTGTACTTGAAAACCTCGGGAATGTGTACGGTGCAAAGAAATTTGGGGCAACAAAATGGGGAATCATCGGTTCAGTAATAGGCACAGGGGCCGGACTTTATCTCGGCGGACCTGTGGGTTTAATCTTAGGTCCTATTGTTGGTACTATAATCTTTGAATTTATCGGTGGAAAGGGCTACAGGGCCGCATTGAAATCAGGACTCGGTAATTTTGCAGGCTTCCTCGGTGGTTCGTTAGTAAAAATACTCATTGGTCTGGCTATGATTTTTATGTTCATCTGGAATGTATTTGGATAGTTAAATTCCAAAAATGATAACATCTTAGCCAAAGGCGCAGGAAACACAAGGAAAACAGTTCTACGGGAGTCAGAGGCAGAAAATGGAAATCTAACTTCCACATCTAATCCGAACGAGTCGGAAGAGACAAAACCAGGATATAGCTCGTGGTTAGATAAATTACATGGTTGAATGGATACATGGTTAGATAGTTGTTATGGAAGAAACCGTTATTGCAATAAAAACCTCTTTATATCCCTTTCTTTTCCTTTCAAGACAAGAATTCAATCGATTGTTTCTTGCATATGCAGTTTTTGTCCATTTCTTTTAAAGAAAAACCGCAAAGATAGAATCGTAAGGACAAATGAAAGGGTAAATCCATTAGCAAGTATGATAATGGGATTTTTTAAATGAATTCCGTAAACTAACCATAAACTACATCCAATCACTAAAAGAGTAAGCATTGTTGGAGAAACGTCTTTTAATTCCCTGGTTTTTATACCACGAATAATTTGTGGTATGAATCCTACCGTAGTACAAATTGCAGCAATCGTCCCCAGTATATACCATAACATAATTTTTTCTCATCCTTTAATAAAACTATAAATCCTTTTTAAGTACCAGAACATAGATTCTTGATAATTGCTCAAAATTCTGTTGAAGACCTCCCCTTTGTCCCCTCCTTGCGTAGGAGGGGAACGGGGTGGTTATTAAAATTCATAAAACCCAACAGAATTTTGAGTAACTACGATTTTTGTACTTTTCTGGAGCATAGTCAGGGTTGGTTCAATCGTCCACGATTGAACCGAAACGATTTGACACATTTGCCTATACCTGGCACTCATCAAAAGCCGTACATCAATTCCAAACGTATGGTTCAATCTACAAGATTGAATCAACATTGACCAACCTTGGGAAAATAAAGATACAAATATTTCTGTCCAGGTACTTATGTTTTCCCACCATGGAGAATATCATCATATTTATTTCCACCACAGACACCGAACTTTGACTGGATCTGTTGTATTTTATCTCTCAATTCAGCCGCCCGTTCAAATTCTAATGCCTCTGCTGCCCTGAACATTTCTTCCTCTAACTCCTTAACAAATTCCTGAGTAATGTACTCTTCTTCACTTTCAGCAACGGTTTCATAAACAATCTTATGCGATGAGACCTCATCTTCGATACCTTTTTTTATCTCTTTTCTTATCGTAGTAGGAGTAATATTGTGTTTTTTATTATACACCATTTGAAGTGTTCGCCGGCGATTGGTTTCATCGATAGCTCGTTTCATTGAATTTGTTATCCTATCGGCATACAATATCACTTCGGCATTTACATTCCTTGCAGTTCGGCCAATAGTTTGTATTAAGGAGGTTTCAGAACGCAGAAATCCTTCCTTGTCTGCATCCAGGATCGCTACCAGGGATACTTCCGGCAAATCGAGTCCCTCTCTTAGTAAATTAACACCGATCAGAACATCGAACTTCCCCAATCTCAAGTCTCTCAATATTGTCACCCTTTCTATCGCATTTATCTCTGAATGGAGGTACATACCCTTGAATCCTTCTTCTTTTACATATTCATTTAAATCTTCGGCGAGCCGTTTTGTTAACGTGGTAACCAGCACGCGTTCCTTTCTCTGTATCCGTATCTTAATTTGCTTCAATAAGTCATCTACCTGAGTTTTTGCTGGCTTTACATGAATTACAGGATCAACAAGACCCGTCGGACGGATAATTTGTTCAACAACATGCCCATGGCACTTTTTCAACTCATA
Organism: Candidatus Jinrextremum sp.; assembly: GCA_039794405.1. Classification (GTDB taxonomy): domain Bacteria; phylum Planctomycetota; class Brocadiia; order Brocadiales; family Brocadiaceae; genus JBDIVL01. Next base: position 3,790 of record JBDIVL010000026.1, read on the forward strand.
CGACCCGGGCGTTGCCGAAACAAACAGAATCTGGTGAATCCGCTTCTCCCACTCATCAAACCTTAAAGGGCGGTTGTCCAGTGCGGAGGGTAAACGAAAACCATATTCAACAAGGGTCTCCTTGCGTGCCCGGTCACCATGGTACATACCTGCAATCTGTGGAACAGAAACATGTGACTCATCGATAATAAGGAAGAAGTCCTTGGGAAAGTAGTCGAAAAGTGTGTACGGTGTCTCCCCGGGTACACGACCGCTGAGATGTCTTGAATAGTTTTCAATACCATGGCAATAACCAACTTCCAAAAGCATCTCCATATCATAGCGCGTACGAGCTTCTAATCTCTGAGCCTCGAGGAATTTCCCTTTCGAACGAAGTTCCTTAAGCCGGTCATTCAATTCATACTCGATAGATTTAACCACCCCTTCAATCTTTCCTTCCGGCATTACAAAATGTTTGGCAGGATAAATTGATATCTCTTTAACCTCTTGTAATGAATTTCCGGTCATCGGATCGATTATGGAAATCTTGTCGATTTCGTCCCCAAATAATTCTATACGAAGAGCGGTCTCCTCATAAGCAGGAAAAACTTCTACCACATCACCACGAACCCTTAATGAACCGCGAACGAAATGAATATCATTTCGTTCATATTGAATATTGATTAGCTTTCTTAATAATGTGTTCCGTTCAATAAAATCACCTTTTTGGAGGTGTATGTACATTTCCTGATATTCCTCAGGAGAGCCCAAACCGTAAATACACGAAACACTAGCAACAATAATAATATCCTTCCGAGACATGAGAGTACTGGTAGCAGCAAGGCGAAGACGGTCGATCTCCTGATTGATTGTAGCTTCTTTCTCAATGTAAATATCACGCTGTGGAATATATGCCTCAGGCTGATAATAATCATAATAGCTCACGAAATAACCCACGGCGTTATCGGGAAAGAAGCTCTTAAACTCACTGTAAAGCTGGGCGGCGAGTGTCTTATTGTGCGTCATAACTAATGTAGGTTTTTCCAGGGATGCGATAACATTAGCCATAGTAAAGGTCTTTCCTGAACCGGTAACACCGAGTAAGGTCTGATAAGAAGTACTTTTCTTATATCCGTCAACCAGTTGTTTTATTGCATGAGGCTGATCGCCCTGTGGTGTAAAAGATGAAACTAATGTAAAAATAGACATGTATTAACCCGTATAGTATTTTGAAGATTTATACCGTGAAACAAATTCATCAATGAAAACTTTTAACGTTGCAGCAATTGGTACAGCGAGCAGTAATCCCAGAAATCCCCATAACTGCCCGAATATTAAGATAGACAAGATTACCATGGCTGGATGTATCGATAACTCTTTTCCCACAACCCTGGGAGTTATTACCGTTGCCTCAAGTGATTGTCCAACAACAAAGGTTATAATAACATAAAAAATATGCTGGAAATCATGAAACTCGAAAAGAGCAAGGAGAGAAGCCAAAATAATTCCAATACCGGTACCTACATAAGGAATGAGATTACCAAAACCACCGATAAAGCCAATAAGAATTGATAAATCGATGCCGGCAATTGATAAACCAATACTGTAGATAATAGAAAGGGCAAAACAGACGATAAGCTGCCCTCGCAGATAATACCGAAGGTTATGATTTACTTTCAATACAAGATTTATAATATGCTCCCTTTTCGATAAAGGAATAAGATTTTTCATTTTTCTCATAATAACATCAAAATCTTTTAGTAGATAAATAGATACAACGCTAAAGATGATAAAATTTACCGCAATGCTAAAGAATCCAAAGGTACCATAAAAGATACTTTTTATCGCCCCCGCCAGGAAATCCATCGCCTGTGGAAGATATTTTTTTAGATTCCATATCGCTTCGGCTATACGTTTCTGCAATTGGACTTCTGACTTCGGTTTCTCTTTTTGAACGGGGGAGGGTTCTTGTTCTTTACGTTGTTTTGTGTCTTTTGGTTCAGCCTTTTCAAAGAGTTCTTGTTTACTCAATTTTTCTATATCAGTATGCTCTGTCTTTTCGATTTGTTCTTCCAAAACTGGTTTTACCAATCTGGCAATGTCTCTATTACCATATTTTTCAACCCATTTTTCGACGACATTGAGATATCCTGGATATTGCTCTTTAATTATACTTCCCACATGATAAATTCCATTAACAGTCCTGGGAACAGCATATGCGAGAAATCCAGCAGTAATCATAAGAATGCCAACAATAAGGACAAAAATCACAAGTACACGCCGTATACTCTTATGGAGGAATCGACATGTCTTGTGCTCAACAAAATCAACGACAGGATCAAAAATATAAGCAACGATAAAGGCCAAGAGAAGTGAAATTAGCGGTCCTCTCAATACATAACACAAAAAGAGGAAAATAATACTTGAGATACCTATTAGTATTACACGTACCCATACATTATCTAAAATCCTTTGTCGTTCTTTATTCATGGTCTTTCTCATTCAAAACAAAGATTTTGTTGTGGTCTCGTTCCAAAGCTGGAAATCATACCTTCGGCGACTTCTTTATAATACCTCTGTAGGGACGAACCTTGTCTTCGCCCAAATGGGAAACAAACAGAAACGTTTGAATCGTACAGGGTAAAGGTGAACACATGTAGGGGCAGGTTTAAAACCTGCCCCTACAACGAAACGTTGAAATTCCTATACATTAAAATTAGGAACAAGAAGCATAGAGGAACGTATTTTCATTTTCCACCCTTCTATCCTCTCTTTCCAGAACGTAATAATTTATTTTTAATGTTCGTTGAATTCGTCCCCTGATCCAATTTTTATATGGTCCTTTATAGCTTCAATAACAGATGTGCCTATACCCTTTACCTTGGATAACTCATCCAAAGATTTAAAATCACCATACTTTTCTCGATGCATAATAATAGCCTTCGCCTTTACTTCTCCTAATTTTGGCAATAACACTAATTCATACCAGGGAGCCTTATTGATATCTAATTTAACTTTTATATCTTCGGAACTAAGATTGCTGGTAATCTCTGTATCTGGTAACCACCAATGGTGGTCCACGCCTATTTTTATTATAATACCGACAAACAATGATGTAGCTAAAAAGAAAATAACGATGATTTGTTTTTGTATCGGAGAGTCTTTGCCAGGCGGTTTCGGTGATATTTGCATAATGACTCTGTAAGAGAAAAAAAGATAAACACCTGATTAGGATAAATGTTATGTTGAATTAATTGAGGTGTCAAGGGAATTATTTCAGTCAAAACGGAAATTGCTTTTTGTCTTGAAATAATTATCCGTATTTAGGTAAAATCCCCTTTGTATTCCCATAAGATTAAAAACTTATGATCGTCAAAAAGAACCACCCTCATACATCTTTGAGTCTAAAGATGTATCCATTCAAATCTCCTTCCTTTTTGAAGGGACAATTTATGGCAAAAACGAATTCACCTCCTGATATAACAGCAAAGACCTTATCTACGAGAGATAAATTTTTCTCATTGAAATATCATGGCTGGTTAGGTATCGGGTTAATTTGTTTTGTGGAGTTTTGCTTGTTTACCCAACGACACTTTTACTTTGCCTATAAAGTAAGCGTATGGGCAACCCCTTTATGCTGGTTAGGCTATGTAATGTTTTTAGATGCTGTTATTTTTAGGCTCAAAGGGAACTCCCTTCTCTGTAACCGAAGGCAAGAATTTTACACCCAGATACCCTTATCTATTGCTTTCTGGCTTTTGTTTGAATTTTATAACCTCCATCTCGCAAATTGGGAGTATCACGGCTTGCCGAAGAACAAGATAGAACTCAGTATAGGCATGGGATTAGCCTTCGGGATGATCATGCCCGGAATGTTTCAGACAACAGAACTTCTTGAAACCCTTCATTTCTTTGACCGGTTCCGGATCAGTAATCTGCGAATCTCGAACAGGATTATTTACAGCAGCATTGTCCTTGGATTCTTTTTCATCATGACACCACTACTTCTCAGCAGGGATTATGCCCGCTATCTCTTTGGACTGGTGTGGACTGGGTATGTGATGATATTTGATCCTATTGTATACTGTAGTAGGGGAGAGTCCTTATTAAAGGACCTGGAAGATGGGAGACTCTCCCGCATCTTAAGCCTGTTTACAGCCGGTTATATCTGCGGCTTCCTGTGGGAATTTTGGAATTATTGGGCCGCATCAAAGTGGGTATATACCGCCCCTTTTATGAAGGATGTAAAAATTTTCGAAATGCCTGTGGCAGGATTCTTAGGATTTGGACCTTTTGCATGGGAATATTTCTGTTTTTATCATTTTTGCAAGCTGGTGAGGAAAAAATCCGGGTAATATCGCTTCTCTTTACTACGTAAGTTTCAAGGGTGGTTCAACCCTACTGATAGAACTATACGTTTTGAATTGATCTGTAAACCTCGAACCAATGTTAAATATACAAAAATGTAAGACGTTCAGTTCAATTGTAGGGGCAGGTTTGAAACCTGCCCTGACACTACACATTGCGATAATATATTGTTGTTATTGAAATTTTCCAAAAAACTACACTGTTACCGTTTCTTCAGTTTTGCACGATACTGCTTACGAAGTTCTTCTACTTTCGGTGTTATTACCGCACGGCAGTAAGGCTGTTCGGGGTTGCGCTTGTAGTACTCCTGGTGATATTCCTCGGCTGGATAAAATGCTGTAAATGGAGCAACTTCCGTTACGATTGGTGCATCCCATATCTTCGCCGTATTAACTTCCTGAATCACTTGTTCAGTAATTTCCTTTTGCTCCTGAGTATGGTAAAAAATCGCCGATCGATATTGTGTACCCACATCAGCACCCTGCCGGTTCAGTGTTGTAGGGTTATGAATGGTAAAAAAGATTTCAAGGAGATCTTTGAAAGAGATGATGTTCGGATCAAAGGTGATCTGAACCACCTCGGCATGCCCAGTAGTACCCAAGCAAACTTGCTGATATGATGGTTTAGATACATGACCACCTGAGTATCCTGATTCGACCTTTTCTACCCCGCTCAGCTCAGTAAATACGGCTTCCAGGCACCAGAAGCATCCTCCGGCAAGTGTTGCGATCTCTTTATTTTTGCTGACAGTGGCATGAGATTCCATTTGGCCTCCAGTTTGAGCTCTAGAATCAATGGTAAAAGAGATACAAATAAGTAAGATGCACAAGTTATAAATAATATACTTCACTTAATCCCCAGCTAAAATATAGTAGTAATCAGTAGGCTGGTACAAGCGCAGTGAATCCTACGCTATAGTATCCAGTAAATGAAATCGAGCCATAGAGAGAGATAACCGCAGAGCACAAGAAACCGCAGAGAGTAAATATCTACGGGTTGGTTTAATCATCCCCGATTGAACAGAAACGTTTATTAGCACGTTTCATAAGTACGGTTTCATTGAACAGGTACTATAACTATTCTTTCAAGATTTTTATTGAACAGGTACTATAACTATTCTTTCAAGATTTTTGTGGTATTACACATTCGGCACTGCAATCACGACAGCAACAGTAATCCAGTCTTTGAACGATCAAAAATATACAAAACTCTCAAGCTACCTTGCGTTCAATCTCTTCAAATTTAACGGCAACCTTTTTCGATACGCCAGGCTCTTGCATCGTGATCCCGTAAAGCACATCAGCAACGCTCATGGTGACCTTGTTGTGGGTGATGATGAGGAATTGTGTGTCCTTGGTGAAGTCCTTTACCACGTGGGAGAACCTGTTAATGTTGCTCTCATCCAGGGCGGCATCTACTTCGTCCAGGATACAGAATGGACTGGGTTTGGTTTGAAATACGGCAAAGAGCAGGGCTACGGTGGTCATAACCTTCTCACCACCGGAAAGAAGGGTAATTGAACGCAGTTCTTTATTCGGCGGCTGTGCTATAATCTCAATCCCCGCTTCCAAAATATCAACATTTTCCTCAAGGATTACATCCGCCTTGCCTCCGCCAAACAATTTCCTGAACATCATCTGGAAATTCTGGCGGACCTCATTATAGGTCTTTTCAAATAATTCACGGCTGGTGTGGTTAATTTTCTGTATTAAATTTTGTAAAGCTTCCTGAGATTTCTGAAGATCGTCTCTCTGATTTACAAGGAATGTCTCACGTATCTCCAGATCATCCTGTTCTTTAATTGCCTCCAGATTCACATTCCCCAGCCTTTCTATCTTTCCTTGTAATTCTTCAATTTCCCTGGAGACGGCCTCCCAGAAACCAACCTGAGACTGGCCTGTGTTACCGGACTCAACCTGAACTATGCTTAATTCCAATTTGATTTCACCGGTGGATGCATCTAAATTTGCCAACTCAAGCTGATATTCCTCCCGAACACGCTCCTCCAGATTCGATATACGGATGTGGTATTCATTTTCCTTGAGCCGCAATTCTTGTAACTGTTGCTCAATCTGCTTATGCTCGGCCCGTTTCTCTTCAAGTTGTGCCTTTCCATCAATAACTTTGAGGTCGTAGTCTTCCCGTTCAGCCCTCAGGACATCTATTTCCCCCTCCAACGCAGTGTTTTTCGTCTCAAGTTCATTTACAAGAAGTTCCAGGTGTTTAATTTCTCTCTCGGCCTCTAGCCTTTTCTGCTGGCAAATTTGACTCTCGGATGCAGTATATTTGACCTGTTCCTGCATTTCCGCAAGCTCAGTATGGAATCTATTCAGGGTACTACTTAGTCCGTCTTTTTTTTCCTGTTTTTGAGCAAGCCCGATTTTTAAGGTAGTGATTTCGTCCTGGATGCCCTTTTTCAATTGTTCTTTTTCTTTTACCAAGATGGAGGATTCTTCGACCTGTTGTTTCAATTGCTTGTGTTGCTGGCTAAGGGATTTCAGTTCATCCTGCAATGCCATATCACGGTTACACGCCTTTTCTACTTCAACATCAATCTCTCCTATCTCATTCTCATTGATCTTTTTCTCTGTAGTAAACTCATCCTGTTTCTGTTCGTTCTGTGCAAGTTCATTATCCCTGGAAATTTTTGAGATATTTACCTGATCTATCCTTTTTGCCAATTGGGCCGTCTCTTCCTCAAGCCCTGAAAGTTCCTCAATATAAATACATTTATCCTGCTCCAATTTCTCAAGGATCTGATGGATTTGTACCAGTTCTTCTTCAATCTTCTTCAATTCGCTCTTCCGGGATATAATCCCCACTTGCCCCTGCCTCTTTCCTCCACTGATGGTACCTTCTGGCTCCAGTAATTCCCCGTCAAGTGTTACACAACGGATACCATAAGCAGAATTGTTCAGGGCAAGTGCCGCATGAAGGTTTTTTACAACAACGGTATTATGCAAAAAACTATGAACAACCTTACCAACTTCTTCCGTGCTGTTTACCAGTTTACCTGCAATTCCTATAACGTCTGGCTTTTGCAGAATTTCTTCCGGAACGGAAAACCGGCCATCTGCCCTGTCTAAAGGGAAAAAGATCGCATGCCCTTTTTGGTTTTTCTGTAAGAACGCAATCGCCTGAAGGGCATCACCGGTAGTATCTGTAACAATGCCCTGAACCCTTTCACCGAGCGCGGTCTCAATAGCTACTGCATACGACAGGTCTACTTTCAGCAGGTCACCGATCATGCCCCGTATGCCTTTTACTGCAGCAAGGTCTTTCCTGGCTTCTTCCAGGATCGTCTTTGCACCTGCCTCTACTCCCTCAGACCGCATTTCGTAATCCATAAGGACTTCATGGCGGGATGTCTTGCTGCTCTTCAATTGTTTTTGCTGACTGATCTGCTCATCTAACGACCGTATCATTCTTACCAACTCTTGTATGCGTCCTTTTGAAGCAGAGAGGTTCTTGTCTAAACTTGTGAACTCCTCCATGAGTGAGTTTTTTTCCCTCATGATTTCTTCACGTCCGGACGCCAGGGTATTGATGAGTGATTGAATTTCCTCTTGCCTTTTTATGAGCCGTATTTTCCTGTTTTTCAGGGCATCCTTCTCCGTGGTCAGGCTGCCAATCTCATTCTGAAGGCTTGACTCTCTCTGAAGGATCGTAATAACCTCGGATTTCTTTTCATCGATGCCCTGGTACAGCAGGTCACATTCGAGGTTGATTTGTTTCTGTACCGTTTCTTTAGTCTTTTGAATATCGATAAATTTTGTAATCTCCTGCTCCAATGCATTCAATAATTCTTTTGTTTCTGTTATTTTGTTATTCGTCTCATATATTCGATTTTCCAGGTTCTTTTGCTGCTCAAGGTATTTTTCCTGTTGAATTTCTAACTCTTTTATACGCTCATGATCATATTTTATTTTATCCTGATTCTTAGATATCTGTACTTCGATGTTTACCTTTTCAGTCTGTACCTCTGCTAATTGCTGCTCTAGTTGCTCTATCCTGTCTTCAACCTCATTCAACTGCATTTCGAGTTCATTAGCATCAGCAATTATCTTCTCGCCCTGTCCCCCGATCTGATTTATCTGCTCCGAAACGGTGATCTTTTTCTCTTGTAAATCACGATAATTCCTTAGCGAAAGGCCAACCTTCAATTTTTTTAATTGTTCTACATGATCCTGATATTTTCTCGCCTTGGACGCCTGGAGCTTTACAGAACGAAGTTGTTTTTGAAGTTCCTCAATGATATCACCGACCCGCAAAAGATTCTGCTCTACATGCTCAAGCTTACTCAAGGCAGATTTTTTCCGCGATTTAAACTTACTAATCCCCGCAGCTTCCTCAAACAACACCCTTCTTTCACTGGCATCTGAATGCAACAGGGCATCAACATTACCCTGCTCAATTACAGAGTAGGCATCAGCACCGAATCCTGTGTCCAGAAAAAGCTCTCGAATGTCTTTTAACCTGCTTGCTTGCTTATTAATAAGATATTCCGACTCCCCTGAAGTATACAACCGGCGGGTTATGCAAACCTCAGTATATTCAAGCGGCAATAACCCTTTATTATTCTGGATGGTCAAAGATACTTCCGCATAACCGAGGGACGGGCGTTTCTCCGTCCCGTTAAATATCACATCCGCCATCTCATTGCCCCTTAATGATTTTACACTCTGTTCTCCAAGTACCCACTTAATGGCATCAATGACATTACTCTTTCCACATCCATTCGGTCCTACAATAACGGTTATTCCATCTTCAAAGGTAATTTCAGTCTTTTCAGCAAAGGATTTAAAACCGAACAATTCCAGCTTTTTCAGTTTCATAATTCCAATTTCAAAATGAGAAACAATGATAAAAGAATAAAGAGGGATGTCCCGATAGCCCGAAACACCCCTCTTTCATTACACATACATTTGGTTCCTAATCAAATATACGAATTCCTTTAGGTATTCATATTCTTGTATGCATCTACGCATACTAAAATTTTTGTTTATTACAACAAAGTTCGTTACATACTTTCAACCTTACATTCCATTATCTTAAAAATTTCTAAAATTACGATTCACACATACTATTCATTATCTATTTCTTTGTAGTCTTCTTTTTTGTAGTCTTCTTTGCTCCTGCCTTTGACGTCTTTCCGGATGTACCGCATTTCTTCACCGCCATACACAATCACCCCCTTCCTTTTGTATCGTTATTGGAACCAAATAGTATAGTGAGATTACCAATTCCTCTGAAAAACCTTACCTTCTTCGCCACGCACACAGCAATAGTCAACATATTTACTTGCACTTACTGCAAAATCCCTTAAGGTATCGGCAGAATACGGTGCAATCCTTAGCATCTTCGTTTCTAAACAATGATTCGGTCTAAACGACTGAATTATATATCGTCCGGCACCCTGAATAGACTTTGCGATGTCCTCAATATCATCCCTGTCTAGCTGAGATGGACATACGGTAGTACGGAACTCATATTCAATCCCACTTTCCATAATAATGCGGATACTCTCTTTAATATCCTCAATATCACAAGGTACACCAGAAATTTGTTCATACTTTTCTTTCTGAAGGGGGGCCTTAATATCCATAGCTACACAATCAAGAAGTCCCCTCTCGACTAAAGCCTTTAACATACTGGGATTCGTACCGTTGGTATCTAGGCGTACCATTACTCCTGTATCCTTTAACAACCGAAGAAGTCTATCGAGATGATTGTGTGAAGTTGGTTCACCACCGGTAACAACAACACCATCTATCCATCCGGAGTTTTGTCGTATTTTGTTTATGACAACATCCATTGGGATAGATTCTAATTCATTTGGCGTTTGAACCAAATGAGGGGCATGACAATAAGGGCAGCGAAGGTTGCAGGTTGGCAAAAAAATTATAGAAACAATCTTTCCTTCCCATTCAATAAGACTATTCTCTATAAATCCCTTTATCGGTACAACCATATAATCAATGAAATATAAATTCTATACCTCTGAAATAATAATCTTATAAAGTTTAACACTTTGCAGCACAAGATTCTACAATCATTTTATTTTCCTGAGGCAACAAATCATCTACCCGGTAATTCCCCTTGTGCCGGTCCGCCAGCTCACCAATTTTAGACTTGTTCCAGTTATTGATACGGCTAAAGTAACCTACAATTCTGGAAACGCCATATACATTCCTGGAACCACAGTATATACAAACATCAGTAAGTTTCTGGTTAACCCTTTTACAATCATTACAAATGGTAAATTCCGGCGAAATTGTTACCTGTGCAGCCTGAGTATTTTTGAAAGTCTTTTTGACCAGATTCATAATACTCGCGGCCGGTGGCCTTTGCTCGCCTACAAATGCATGAATAATAGCACCCGACTCTATCATCGTATGGAATTTGCTTTGGAGGAATATACGGGTAATCATGTCTACGGGGGCATCGGGACGCAGATGGATACTGTTGGTATAATAAAACTCGTCCTTCTCGATATTTCCCTTTACCATATCAGCAGCCTCTGGATAATTTCTTACGTCAATCTTTGCCAACCTTCTGCTGGCGCTTTCTGCAGGAGATTCCTCCAAAGAAAACTTCAAATTATATTTCTTTCCTGCCTCTTTGACCCGTCCATACATATGAGAAACAACCCGAAGTCCCTGCTTGATCATGTCATCTCCCTCATGGAGCTCTCTCCCGGTCATAAACTGGAGACATTCGTTCAACCCTATAATACCCACAATGTATGTTGATGCATCGAGATCCACATAAGGGCGACCATCCCTGGCCTTTTTCCCAATCTCCCAGAGCGGCATTTCAGGGCCGGACATCAACTTCCCAACAAACTTCTTTTTCTGGAGGTGTGCATTTACGGCAACCTCAACACCTTTATCAATCTCTCTGTACAGCGCCTCCCAATTCCCTTTCCCCGCTCTATAGGAAGCCTGCGGAAGGTTTATGGTAATGTTTTGAAATCCACAGAAACGCATACTTTCCGGATGCCTGATCATATAATGATCATCAATCGTGGTACGCAAACGGCAACATGCCGAAAGAGTGATCTCATCCCTGTCAAAGATAAAATAGGGAACACCATTTTCACTGGCAATCTGACAAGCGTATTCCAAAAGCTCATATTGCTTTGGATCATTAAGGGTGTCTTCATTGATGTGAAAATCACATTTCGGGAAGGCAAAAGGATGTCCATAGCAGTCTCCCTCTCGCCACACATCTAACATGGCAAGGGTAAACTGCCTTGCCGTTTCAGTATAATCTCCATAGGTCTTTCCTGTATACTTTCCTCCTGGCCCAATAGCAGGAATACTCCGCAGGTATCTTGGAACACCTGTATGGACATTGAAATCCAGAAATAACGTCTGACCTCCGCGAGAAAAGGCACTTTGTGAGCAACTGAAGATAAGGTGCTGCGCCTCCTGTTTCATTTCTTTATAGCTCATTCCCTCCAAATAAGGGGCATACATAATATTGATATATCCCACGCCAAGGGCACCAGCATAGTAAGCCTGCATGGAGGCAAGGAAGGTATTTAAGTGTCCGGTAAGGGTACTCGCATGTTTTGCAGGTGCAGATTCCGTATCCAGGTTCTGGAGTGATAATCCATATTTTTTCAGATACTCTAAAGAATGGGAGGAACAATACACTCTTGTCGGATAACCCAAATCATGGATGTGAACCACCCCGTTCAGATGGGCATCTGCAACGTCTTTTGAGAATACTTCCTGAAGGGCAAATTGTTTAAGGGTATTTTCTGCAATAGCAAGATTAATTGCTTCCGGATTATTGGCAGCGAGGTTACTGTTTTCTTTATTTTTTGACATGATAAGTTCGGTAAGGTCATACTTGGGCATACCAACCACAAGTTGTTTTTCGAGTTTCTTATTATATCCCCTCTCGAAAAGCTCGTTATCTACCAGTTCTCGTATTAATGATGTAGAAATACGGTTTAATCCAGACGAAAAGACCCTTTGTTCCACGACACCTGCAATCTCACTGGCAACCCCTTCCGGCATGTCGGCTTCTTTTTCCAGCGCTTCTGCGATTTTTCTTTTCTCCCACGGAAATGTCTCATCTTTTGTTTCTGTGTTTACCATGAGGGAAACATCGGTTGTGTCCGCCCGTCTTCTCGTCTGCTTCCTGACCCGAAGAGACTCACGAATCCTTGCTCTTTTATCACGATAGAGGATGTACGCCTTTGCTGTCTTTGCATGTCCTGTCTCGATAAGTACCTTTTCTACCATATCCTGTATATCTTCAATGCCAGGCCTCTGTCCTGAATACTTTTTTTCCAGAAACATCGTAACAACAACGGCAAGTTCATCTGCCAAGGCCCGATCTTCACCTCCTACCGCCTGCGCCGCCTTGAAGATAGCATCAGCAATCTTTTTCTCGTTAAAAGGCACCAATCTTCCATCACGCTTTACTACATGCTCTATAGCTGTTTGCATCCTCTTCCTCCCCAAGCCTAATGTTTAATAGATACACTGCGTAAATTACTGTTTTCATCTTCTTTTTTTTTCTTGGCATTGTTCATAAGCGGTTTCAATTCGTCAAGAAATTCAGAAATGTCTTTGAATTCTCTGTATACCGATGCAAATCGCACATAAGCCACCATATCCAAATTTTTTAGTTTTTGCATTACCAGCGATCCAATAAAGCTCGAATCTACTTCCCGATCATACTTATTATAAATCTCACGTTCAATTTCACAGACGGTATTCTCCAGAGTATCCGTGGAGACAGGTCTTTTTTCACATGCCTTCAGCAGTCCGTTAAGTATCTTCTTACGATCAAATGCCTCACGTGTGCCATCTTTCTTAACCACACGCAATGGATTTTCTTCTATTCGCTCATAGGTCGTGTATCGGCGACCACAGTTCAAACATTCCCGCCTCCGTTTGATACTTAAACCATCCATGGACGTCCGGGAGTTGATAACCTTATCATTGTCTACTTTACAGAACAAACATTGCATAAAAAAACTAAACCCTACGAAAAACCTAGTTACCAAGGTGTTTTAAGGTCTTACAGGAATCTGAAAATATTCTATATATTGATGTTGTTTAATATATATCATACAATATATAGACTGTCAAGCGCATTTTTGAAAAATAAGGATAAACTTAAGAGATCTAAGCGGTTTGGCATTTTCATGGTAAAGACCCGACCCGAAAGATTCGGAAAAGCTGAAATCTGAAGCAGTGAATCTGTTGTCGACGTACTCAGGAATGCGAGACAAATTCAAATGAATAAAACTCAAAATTAAGTAATTACTCTAGAACTAATCTCTTTTGGATTCTTCCAGTTTTACAATTTCTACTTTAATATTTGCCATGGAAAGCATTTCTTTGGCGAGGGCGTCAGGATAATCAGTGAGGGTAACGATACGTTTAATTCCTGCATTGACTAACATCTTAGCACACAAAGAGCATGGGTAGGTAGTACTGTATAATGTTGCTCCGGAAATTTTTATACCGTAATACGCGGCCTGTAGCAAGGCGTTCATTTCGGCATGAAGGCCACGACAAAGCTCATGTCGTTCCCCTGGTGGAACTTTTAATTGTTCCCGTAAACAACCAACCTCTAAACAATGTTGAATCCCGCTTGGTGCCCCGTTATAACCTGTTGTCAGAATATGCTTATCCATCACCAAAAGTGCTCCTACCTGTCTGCGTAGACAGGTAGACCTCTGAGCTACCTCTTTGGTGATCCGTAAAAAATATTCATCCCATGATGGTCTTTTGGACATCCTACTTACCGGTACAAAACACAGAAGATATTTTGTCTAAAATATTTAAACATTTTTCCATTTTTGTGCATTTTTTATGTCTCTTGAAATTTTTTCATTTTATCAATGTTTTCAAGGCTTTCAAGGGAATTTAATTTTTATCTATCTTCATCAATTTTTATATACTTCTGTTAACGAAAACATCTCATAGAAGTTTAACCATCTCAAAGAAGAATCATAGTTATTTATACAAGTGAATATTTTAAAATCGTTTATACTAAATTACTTAACAGTAATATTCTTACAATAGTTTTGACACTTTTGTTGCACGGATAAAAAATAGTGTCATATATCCATTGAATTATGAATTACAACAAAGAAATGATACATGCCAAAGAAATGAGCAGAAACTTTTATAAACCGAATGAGAGATATACACAAATCCAAAGTGAAATTTATGCTGATTTACTGAATACCATACCTTCCTTTGTCCAGTTATCTGGCAGGTGGTGGATTCTTGCTAAAAAGCGATTTATCGATGAACGAGTATTTTTCCATGGCCTTCATGGAACTATCGCTATGCCAACGATATGATGTTGAAAGTAATTTTATCAAAGTTAGAGATTAACCCTTATTATGAAAAAAATTCAATCCATCTATCAGAAACTTAGAAATTACGGTACCATTGCCATTTAATTATATCCAAACCATTGACCTTAGGTATTCAAATGAAAATGTTCTCATCAATTAAGTCCAAAATGCTTGTTTTTGGTCTTTCTATTTCACTTATACCGGTCTTCATAATTACCACCATATATTATTTTCATGCCAAAAGTATTTTAAAATATGATACTTTTCAGGATTTAAAATCAATAGCACAATCCAAAATGCTTCACGTTGTGGATTGTATAAATGGAGTAAGAGTACGTACATTTTATCTCAGTATCGATAAGTTTATAAAAGAAAAACTTAAAGCAATCACTTATAACAAGGTTTCCAAACAGTATGCGATAATTAGTTTAAATAAGTACCTTCCGAATATCTTAAGCAGGACATCAAGTCAATCCCGTCTTATCGCAATAACCGTTGTGGATAAATCGGGCAAGGTTATTTCATCAACAAATGAGAATTTAATTGGCAACGATGTGTCTCATGATGAGATATTCACACAGGGAATAAGTAAAAGTTATGGTGAAACCTTTGTAAGTCATCCTCATTTTTCTTCCTCCTTTAATACCCATTGTATATGTATTTCAGCACCAATTCTTCCGGAACAGAATGCTAAGCCGATAGGTGTCATTATCACTACTTTTAATATCGCATTCCTAAATGAGATTACTACCAATCTTACCGGAATGGGGAATACTGGTGAAGTATATTTGGTAAATAAAGACGGAACAATGATTACGGTACCAAAGTTCGTAAAAAATCCTTCCTTTAACCGAACGATAACTACGATGCCGATTTGTAAAATCAATGAAGAAAATAAAGAATGGGTTGGTATTTACCTGGATTATAGAAATATTCCTGTTGTTGGCGTCTCTATGAATATACCAGAATATGGCTGGATACTTGTAGTAAAAATAGATAAATCAGAGGCATTTGCTTCTTTGAAGATGTTGAATATTGTTGTGTTAACTCTAGGAATAATTTGCACAGGTATAGTTACGAGCGTCGGGGTTATCTTTGCCCTTTCTACATCAAAATCTATTATCAATTTAAAGGATGCGACAGAGAGATTTTCAAGAGGAGATTTAGACTACAGAATAAATATGCCCCGTAATGACGAAATTGGCAACTTGAGTAAGAGTTTTAACATCATGGCAGAAGAACTTTCAAGTAAAATCAATGAACTTAGACAAACTGCAGAAGCACTGCGTATGAGTGAAAGTAAATATCGATTTCTCCTTGATAATCTTCCTTTAAGGATATTTTACAAAGATAGAAATTCAGTATATATATCCTGTAATGTAAATTATGCTAGAGACTTACACATAAAGCCAGAAGAAATTTCAGGAAAGACAGATTATGACTTTTATCCTAAAGAACTTGCTGAAAAGTACAGAACAGATGATAGGAAGATTATGGAATCGGGACAAAAAAAGGATACAGATGAGAAATATTTTAAGGATGGACAAAAATTAATCATTCATACGGTTAGAGTTCCTATAAAAAATGAAAAGGGTGAGAGTATTGGTATATTGGGTTCTTTCCTGGACATTACTGAAAAAGCAAATCTGGAAAAAGAGACCCAACGGTCAAGAAATCTTGCATTGATAGGCGAATTAGCAGCAGGTGTAGCCCATGAAATCAATAATCCTGCAACAGGAGTTATTAATTGTGCTCAAATTTTATTAAATAAAAGTCGGGAAGGAAGTACGGAAAAAGACCTTGCCTGTAGAATTATAAAGGAAGGGGATCGCATAGCTACTATCGTCAGTAAACTTCTTTCTTTTGCTAGACCTCAGGAGAAAAAAACCATAACAGACATGCATGAAATACTATTCGACACCCTTGTACTGATAGAGAAACAACTGAAAAAAGATTGCATTACGATAAAACAAGATATTCCTAACGACTTACCGGAAATATTTGCTAACCCCCAACAGATTCAGCAAGTCTTCATGAATATTATCAGCAATGCACGATATGCTTTGAACCAAAAATATCCTGAAATACATGAAAATAAAATTCTTGAAATCTCAGGTGAAAAAATCATGATACATAACCATCCTCATATAAAGATTACTTTTTGTGACCATGGCACCGGTATACCTGCCAATGTAAAAGATAAAATCATGAATCCATTTTTTACGACAAAACCACATGGTAAAGGAACAGGATTAGGTTTAAGTATCAGTCATAATATTATACATGATCATAATGGTAAACTTACCATCGACAGTGTCGAGGGAGAATATACCAAAGTCATCATTACTCTACCAACAAAAGTAAAAACCATCAGGGGAACAGCATAAAACTCAAAGCAATTTCTCAAATTTGATATTATTTTTATTCACTCGTTTCTTCATTATCAATGTGAAATGCAAATTTGTGATTTGTATACAAGTCTTAATTATACACTTTGCATTTTTCACCTCCGACACCGGGTTAGTTTAATCATCCTCGATTGAATTGAAACGTTTAGTACGTTTCATATGCCTGGCACTATGGAGAAAATAAGATAAGATAGTATCTCACACCTGATTATAAGTAATGTGAAATAGTATCTTATTTACCAATACAAAAATCAGAAAATATTTTGTCTAAAATATCTTCTGTTGTAACCTCTCCTACAATTTCACCAATGGTATCAAGCGCCGTACGCATCTCTAATGCAATAAACTCATAACCTTCGTTAGCTCTTACCGATTCGATGGCCTGTTGAATTGATTTAAGAGAGCGCTGCAGTGCATTTTTTTGGCGCACATGAAAAATCGAGGAATTGCCTGAAATGTCTACCACTCCTCCCAAGACCTTCTTCACTAACATATCTTTAAGCTTTTCCAAACCTTCACCCGTTAAAGCGGAAGTATATACCATGGGATATTTCTTTAACTCTACAGGTAAAAGAGGATGAGAATGATTCTTTTGCAGATCACATTTGTTCATAACAACGATCACATTATCAGATAAACTATCGACTCTTATTCTTCTTAATTGTTTGCTCACATCAATGTTGCTATCAAGAACAAGTAATACTATGTGTGCATTTTTCAAGACGGACTGCATCTTTTCCAATGACCCGGGAATAACAATATCCCTTTGCTCAAAGGGTACAGGAATACGTTTTGTATCATCGATCCCTGCAGTATCAATCAACTGAAAGCAAATGCCACTCATTTCTAAAACATCTGCAACAACATCACGCGTCGTTCCTGATACATCGCTGACGATAGACCTTTTCTTTCCTAACAGGGCATTCATAATGCTTGACTTCCCGACGTTGGGGCTCCCAAAGAAAACCGTATAAATCCCTTCCAGAGAAGCCTTTCCCGTTTCTGACTGAACCAAAAGACGTGATATATCCTTTTCAATTGCTTTTAGCCTGTCTATAACTTCTCCAGCGGATATTAGCTCAATATCCTGATCCGAAAAATCAATTGCGGCCTCTACGTATGAACAAAGGGAAATTATTTCATCCTGAATGTATTTCATATGCAGGGAAACTGTTCCTGATAACTGTCCAACCGCCGTCTCCAGTTCACGGTCTGACTGAGCGTGGATAATGCGCATTACAGCTTCTGCCTGGGTAAGATCTATCCGGCCGTGCAGAAAAGCACGTTTGGTAAACTCACCTGGCTGTGAGAGTCGTATACTTCTCTTTGCTTGAATTCCTTTTGATAGAATCCCATCTAAGAGCATTTCCACCAGTGGCGGGGAAGAAAAGGTATGGATTTCTACCACATCTTCCCTTGTATAAGAGTGTGGTTGTTTCATAATATAGAGAGTAACCGGAATGTCAACAGACTCTTTTTCAAGGCAAATGCGCCCTCTTATTGAAATATAGGTAGAAATAGCCTCTAAATCAATGTCATACGTGGGAATAAAAAGATCCTTTATGCTATGGATTGCCTCAGAACCGCTGATTTTGATGATAGCATGAAATGACCTCCCCGGTGGCGTGGAAAGCGCAATGATGGTGTCCTGAATCACAGGGAACATACAAAAATATGGGGAACTACCTGGGTTTTATTTTTTTGAGAGACTTTCGGATTACAATACCTTCAATAATACTCAAAAGAGTGCTCGTTGTCCAGTAAATGGTAAGTCCTGAAGGCATGTGATAAAGGATAAAGGCAAACATGATAGGCATAAACGACATCATTTTTTGCTGGGCCTGTGCCTGCGGATCGGCTGCAGGGGCCTTCGGAGTCGTTTTCATCTGAGCAATGGAAGCACCTGTCATAATAAGTGGTAACACATTAAGGGCATTACCGAGAAAAGGAATGGAAAACGGAAGCTGCATTAAGGTATCCGGCCTTGAGAGGTCATTAATCCAGAACATAAATGGTGCTTGCCTCATTTCAAAAGAAAGCTGCAAGGTACGGAAAAGTGCAAAAAATACCGGTAATTGCAGCAGCATCGGTAGGCAACCGCTCATTGGATTGACGCCGTATTTTTTAAACAACAACATCTGCTCTTTTCCCATCCTCTGCTTATCATGCTTATACTTTTCTTTTAATTGGTTAATCATTGGCTGCAGTTGTTGCATCCGAAACATAGAAACCTGACTTTTCCTCGTTAATGGAAACAGGATGGCTTTAATTATAATAGTCAACACAATAATGGAGATACCATAATTAGGAATCATACGGTATACACCATTTAAAAAGGCTAAAAGAACTTTACTAATCGAACTTAACCAACCATAACTAAGCAGTGCATCTAAAGTTTCATATTGCTCCAGAACTTCTTCTTTTTTTGGTCCAACAAAATAGAGATAGGTATGCTTGATAGTCTCACCCGGAGAAATACGGAAATTATTGGTCTGTAAATTAACCATAAAATCGCCATGCGCTGCCTTTTCACCCGTAAGGTTTTCCTGGGCATCAAACCCCTGTGCATGAATAAATGCTGTCAAATCATTGGTTACAGGCTTCAAGATCGTGGCGAAGTATTTATTCATTGACCCGGCCCAGGTAATACCTACCGATTCATTTTTCGATGGCAAATCTTTGGGTGGTGTGCGTATCAGCTTAATCCTTTTATTCCCCAAATCTACGCCGGCTACTGCGGCCATATCGGCGGAAGGCTCACCTTCATGGGTAATCATAGAAGATGCAATAATGCTGTATGCTGATGAGAGCGGAATGTCAGTAGTGTTCTGAAGGAGAATTTCCAAATCTACGTGATATTTGTCCGGAGGTAAACTCACTGTCTTAACAAGATTAACTCCATCTTCTGTCGTAGTAAATACAATCTTACCCTTGCTCTGTTCCAGAACCGTATATCTCTGTTTTCGAAAATTCGTTTTTTGAAGGATACTATCAATCGCAAGCGGGTGATACTCAATATCAGCGCTTTTTATTAAATCCAGGACGCCTTTCCTTTCTGTTTCCTTAAATTTTTTCAGTTTTATCGATTTCAGCGCCGCACCCTCGTTTGTCCACACCATCTCTACAAAATCGTTTTCAATAACAACATCCTTAAGCGGGATATCTGTTTGGGCTTGTGCAGGTCGAGCAGGCAGAATCGATAAAGGTTCCGGTTCTGCAATAGTCTTCGGCTCTTGGTATTCTCCTGAAGTAACCTCTTCTCCTTTTTTCTCAGGAACTTTTTTAGGAGAGAATAAGGGCAATATAAAGGGATAATACAATAACATAATTATCCCGCAAATAATCATAGCAATAAGCGCCTTTTTATCCATTAGCTTCCCTTCTTTGATCCCTCAGGTAATTCAGCTTCATCAATAAGCATAACGGGAATATCGTCTCTTATTGGATACCGCCGTCCGCACTTTGTACACACAATCCGGTCGTCTTCCAGACGAACGTCTGCTTTACAGAGCGGACAGGCAAGAATATCCAACAATTCTTTAGAAATCATATCACATATCCCCTACAAAAATTATTAACAAGTTAAGAATGTTAACAAACTGGCACAACAATTTCAAATTAAAATTACGTTCCCCTGGCAATTTCAGGTCTATCGGGAGGTGCCCCATTGAGGGATATTTGAATGTCAGCATAGTTTACCGGCTGCTCTATCTTTATCCTATTTAAACGAACCAATTCCAATAAGGCCAGGAAAAATCCGATAATTCGATTCCTTTCACGTATCCCTTCAAAAAGGTTGGTAAAGGATATCACCGTCTGGAAATGGACTCTTTCTAAAACCTCGTTCATATAATCCTGTATTGGTGTGTCATCATAGGTCACCTTTGCAGACACGTTTGACAATGTCTGCTTCATAAGTTGGGAAAACTTTTGCAAAAGATCCCATATTCTTATACCTTCAAGCGGTAGCTGTTCTCCTTTGTCTTCATCTGTTGTTTCAAGAGGAGATTGTTTCAGCATCCGGGGCCACTTCTTTTCCCACTCAGCGGCTTTGGAAGCCAAGATAATGGAACTTTCTTTATATCGTTTGTATTCCAGGAGTTGTTTTACCAGGGATAATCGCGGGTCGTCTTCCTCCTCTTCATCATCCTGGGTTGTTGTACGGGGAAGGAGCATATACGACTTAATGTACATGAGAGTCGCCGCCATCACTAAAAAATCTCCTACAATATCCATATCAAGGCTCTGAAGGGCTTCTATGTATTGTAAGTATTGATCTGTAATCCGTGCAATAGGGATATCGTAAATATTTACTTCTTCCTTCCGGATTAAATACAGGAGCAAATCAACAGGCCCGTTGTAAATATCCAGATTTACTTTATATTCGCTTATCATTTCTTATTTCCCTATCAGCGGTTTATCTTTACCAGTGGATCAGGTTTTAAAAGCAACCAGGATTGAATAAGCAATCAGTTATCTGCAGTCAGCTTGCAGCTTCTTCCCAATTGCTAAAAGTAGTAGAGACGCAAAATCTTGCGTTTCTACAGTCCTTACAATTTGAAATACATGAAAAACAGGGAGGTGAAAAAATTTCTTCGCGCTAAGATTATAAACCCGTAAATAACCTGAGAAAATACTGAACAGGAGGGCCGAGCACCACGCTGAAAATTGAAACGCCGGTAAAATTTCCCATAATGATCAGTCCTAATAAGATAAAGGGACTGTAGCGCTCAATCTCTTTATATTTCATAGCCATTGGGTAAGGCAATAAGCCTTCCAGGATATGTGAACCATCCAGGGGAAATAAGGGAATCATATTAAAAAATGCCAACGATAAATTCATAATAATCCCTGTTAACAACAAATTATAAAAAACAGCAGATATATTCATTGGTAATGATGTGCTGCGTAATATTTGGAAAATTATACCAAATACCAGTGCAGAAACGAAGTTAGAGGCAGGTCCAGCAAACGATACAATTACATTATCCCGGCGGGGGTTTCTAAAATTGTTAGGGTTTATAGGGACAGGTTTGCCCCATCCAAAATGGGCAATGACAAAACATATCGCCCCCAAAATATCAATATGAGCCAGTGGGTTTAATGTCAATCGGCCTTGCAGCCTTGCTGTGGGGTCACCAAACTTGTTCGCGGTCCAGCCGTGAAAATACTCATGAATAGTTAATGCGTAAAGTATAGCGGGAATTGAAACGATTAAATTGTTTAAATCCACAAACGTTATTTCTCCTTATTTAAATATTTCTGGCATGGTAACACAATAAGAATAGATTGTCAAGCTTGGAACATTTGGTTAAATACTTTCTCTGAGATTTATCTTTACCAATGGGCAAAGTTTTAAAAGCAACCAGCCCAGTATTGTATAAGCAATCAGCTATCAGCGGTCGGCATGCAGCTTCTGCCCTATTAAGTACCTGAACATAAATTTTTGTACTTTTTTGGAGTATTGTCAGGGTTGGTTCAGTCGTCCACGATTGAACCGGAATGTTTTGGCACGTTTGCCTGCCTATGCCTTACACTCATTAAAAGCTGTACATCAATTCCAAGCATATGGTTCAATCTGCAAGATAGAACCCAATGTCATTAAGTTAAGCTACCTGCGGTAAAAGTCCCCCTTAATAAAGGGGGAACAAAGGGGGTTGTTTTGATCAATAATCCTTAACTTCATGACATTGAGATTGAACCAACCCTGGGAAAATAAAGATACCAATATTTCTGTCCAGGTACTTATCATTCTCTTTTACCTTGACACTAGGTTAAACATTTATTAATTTGTTCTTCTATAATTTTTGACATAAAAGCCTAGCCGGAAACCCAGACTCTCATTCCGGGTTGTAAAGGATCGAAGAACCTTTCCGCACAGAGTTACAAAAGATTTCTTATTCCGTTCTGCTTCGTTTGGGATTACAATACTCGTTTTCGGACAGGCTCTCAATCGCAAATACATGTTTTTCTTCGTGATTTGGTTGCAAATCGCAGCGCCATGGTCTATATTTCTGCTATTATTGTAAACTGGAATACACAAAATATATTGATTCACTGCCTTGAATCATTGTATGAAAATACAAAAAACCCTTTTGATGTCTATATTATTGATAACAATCCTGGAAAAAGAGATACCAAATTAGAAACCATTATCCAAAAATATGAAAATATCTCTGTCATAAAAAATGGAAGAAATCTAGGCTTTGCATATGCGGTAAACCAGGGAATTTTAAGGTCCAAAGGTGACTATGTACTTACCCTTAATCCTGATGTCATGGTAACCGGAGACTACGTTGATTTATTGTTCAATGCAATAAAGACAGACAAAAAGATCGGTGCAGTTTCTGGAAAATTGATTACCCTGGGAGATGAGAGGATACTAGACAGTACAGGACAGATTATTTACCAAAACCGTTTCGCAAGAGACCGTGGTCATCATGAAATTGATGCCGGTCAATACCAGGAAGGTTATGTTTTTGGGACATGCGCTGCAGCTACTTTATACCGGAGAGAAATGCTGGAAGATGTCAAAATAGACAATGAATATTTTGACAGTGACTTTTTTGCATACCTTGAAGATGTTGATCTGGCATGGAGGGCGCAGATGAAGGGTTGGAAATTCTCCTTTATTAAAAATGCCGTAGCCTATCACCAGAGGGCAGCTTCAACCAAAACCTTATTTAAGAAGACAAAACGGAAATTTTGGGGCTGGAGAAATCGGTATCTTATGATCATAAAAAATGATTCTTTGCTCAGTGTAGTGATAAATTTGCCTTTTCTCCTGCTTAGCCCTCTAAAATCAGTAAAGATGCTGAGAAAGAGACGTGTTATCCAAAAAAGAAGGTTAGTAAAACACGATGAAATTGCAAAATGGTTTTTACCCTACGGCCCCGGGCGATAAAACAAAAATGTCCGCACCATTGATCGATGTATCTTTTCTTATTGTCGATTATAAGGCCTTATTACCCTTGAAAAGATTGTTAGATACCGCTTATGAAAAAACAAAGGAAATCTATTACGAGATCGTTATCACCGACAACAGTGAAGACGATAAAAGCTCATTTTTCCAGGAAAATTACCCGGATATCAAGTACATAAATAATAGAATAAATCTGGGGTTCAGCAGGGCAGTAAACATCGGTATCCGGCAATGTGCTGGAAAATATATTTTGCTCTTAAATCCGGATACCAGGTTAAAAAATAATGCCGCCATGATACTTGCCCGATATTTAGACGACCAACCTGATGTAGGCATTGTAGGAAGCAAGATATTAAACAACAACGGGTCCGTCCAGTTCTCGTGCCGCAGTTTTCCGTCCTACAAAACAGCCTTTTTCAACCGGTACTCATTACTAACGAAACTATTCCCAAAAAACAAGTATTCTAATGAGTATTTTAATCCTGTTGGTTCACACGATAAGCCCATTGAAGTCGACTGGCTATCAGGCTCGTGCATGATGATCAGGAAACAGGCATTAGATACTGTTGGGCTGTTTGATGAAAACTTTTTCATGTACTGTGAGGATGTCGATATTTGCCGCAGAATGAAGTCCCATGGCTGGAAGGTAGTTTATTATCCGCATGCAGTTGTATATCACAGTATTGGTCTAAGCTCTGCGCATAACAAAATTCAGACCACAATAGAAAGACACAAAAGCATGTGGGTTTATTACAAAAAACATCTCAGGCATTATAAAATTGTTGATATTATTATATGGCTTGGTATATTAGTCAGGTGCATTTTCCAGGTAATCCTTACATTATTCACTAAATTTCGAAATTAAATTAGGCCTTCGGCGATTTTTACTAATGTAGCGGCAAGGCGCGCCTTCCCACTACATAAACGGTTTGAAATTCCTAAGTATTAAATTACGTAGGGGGCAGGTTTTAAACCTGCCCCTACAACAAAATGTTGAAATTTCTATACGATTAAATTGTAGTTACAAATTCTCTTATCGGTCTGCTATCTTGCCTCGCTAAACATAACTTTTGATTACCCCTATATTTTATTCATAAATCAACTTACGTGCATAAATTTTAGATTATAAATTGGGTATACAATTTTATTTATTCATTGGTTATATATTTTCCTTAACATTCGCAATCTCATTAATAACAGTACCATTCTTAATAAGATTAGCAAAAAGAACGGATATTATTGACTACCCGAATCATCGAAAAATTCATACCATTCCAACTCCTTTATTAGGGGGAATTGCCATTTTCGGTACCTTTACCATCGTTTTATCCATACACCTGTCTATCGTTGTATTTCTTAAGGACACCATAGCAAACAACATTCTCTTGTCACCACGACTTCAATTCTACGCTAATAATACTACGTTTATAACAAGGCAGGTACTTACGGTAATATTCGGGGGATTCATAATTTGCCTCATAGGACTCATTGATGATATAAAGGGACTATCCATAATGACGCGACTCCTCGTAGAAACAGCAGTTGCCTTTGTAATGGTCTGGATGGGATTCAAATTTGATATATTTCTGCCAAAAATCACTACCTGGATAATTACCATATGCTGGATTGTGGGTATTACTAATGCATTTAATCTCCTGGATGGCGCAGATGGACTCGCAGGCGGGGTAGGAACCATATCATCCTCTATACTAGCAGGCATTATGTTCTTCGGGAATCAGCCATTAATTGGAATGCTCCTGTTGACCCTTGCCGCAGCAATTGGCGGTTTTTTGAGATATAATTTACCACCAGCAAAGGTATTTATGGGAAGCGCTGGAAGTATGTTCATAGGCTATATACTCTCTCTTACCACGATATTGGCAACATTTACCATAAGCAATGCAAGTACGGATTATGTAATTGCATTACCTGTCATTATCTTAAGCATACCGCTGTATGATACCATTTCAGTAATATTTCTAAGGAGTATAAGAAAAACATCCATAGCCAGAGGAGATTTAAACCATCTTGTCCACAGGCTCATGCGTGCAGGGTTTTCGCAAAGAAAGGCAGTATACATTATTTATTTGATGTCGTTTACTATAGGAATATTAGGAATCTTCTTAATATGGACAACGGCGCTTCAAAGTATCTTTTTATTATGTTTCATTGCTGTACTTTTCTTGGCTATCTTCCTCTTTGAATATTTCCTTACAAAACAGCAAAATACTCAAACGAAAAACCCGGTAATTATTCAGCCACAAATTGATGTAACAGTGAAATAAATTAGGTTGGGTTTTAAAAGGCAAAAACCCAACGGCTTTTCTTCTTACCCACCCCTAAATCCCCTCTCGGGAGGGGACTAAGGGGTGGGTTCTCCCCAAGAGGGGACTTTTGATTCCCCTCTTGAGAGGGGCAAGGGGGTGTGTTTATTCATTTTTAACGGAAAAATATTGAATTTCCTAAACATTAAATTAGGCCTTCGGCAACTTAAACGTAAATTTTCCCTCCCTTGATGGGAGGGACTAAGGGAGGGTGATTAGCTTGCTCTTACACCCCCACCTAACCTCCCCCATCGAGGGGGAGGAAAATTAACAATTTGAATTTCCTAAACGTTAAATTAGACCTTTGGCAATTTTTTGAGACAAAACACTTCAACGTAGGGGGCTGTCCAAAAAGTATCATCGGTGGTGCTGTACATTCACAAAAGCTGTGTTTTAACACCTATTTGTGGGGAAGACACTCTATTATAAACGCCTACGTGGGGAATAAATTTGCAAAAAATTACTTTTTGGACGGCCCCAACCAAGATTGAAATTCCTAAGTAAACAGGCCGCTCCTACGGAGCTAAAAAGATAGCTCATTTGCAAAAGCCCCGTGGGAATGGACTGTTTGTAGAAATGGAAATTAGTTAATCGGATAAAGCTCCGTCAGGAGCGGCCTGTTTGTGAATCCATCGTAGCGGTCTGTTTGTAGATTTGAAAATCCAGGTTGGCATAAAAAACAACATAGCCCCGTTAGGGGCGCCTGATTGTAGAAATAAAAATTAATTAACCAGACAAAGCTCCGTCAGGAGCGACCTGTTTGTAGAATTCACACAATTATGCAAAATAGATATCGTGATATCTACAAAAGTATCATAAAAAAAATCGATATTGTAATCGTATGCTTTGTCTTACTCCTGATCTGTGCACACCCGCTTACCATAGACCTTCGTCTCATAAAACCTTCTGGTTTATGCAAACTCGTCTTATTTTATGGAACGACCATCTTCATTATAACATGCTGGCTAATTAAACTTGTTTTTGTATCCTTTAAGCAGAACACAGCATATCTCACAATAATATCACGTAAATCATACTTTCAACATACACCATTAACCTATCCGGTTATCGCTTATATAATGGCAGTCCTCTTGAGTACGATCTTTTCTGCCAATAAAACCATCAGTATATTCGGTTATTACACACATTATGAAGGGTTACTTACATCCCTCGGATATACTATCATCTTTTTTGCCATTCTTACCTATTTCAGAAGGCAGCATATTTTTTACCTCATTACTGCTGTATCGATTGCCGGTTTTTTATCCTCTCTTTATGGGATAATTCAATACCTGAATTGCGACCCTATTCCATGGGAAGACACAACTGACAGGTTTAAAATTGTATCTACCCTGGGAAATCCAGTCTTCTTTTCCGGATATATCGTTTCCGTATTTCCACTCATCCTTGCCGGATTTTTATCCTCACTCGTACCGGATGGTAATGCAACAAAAAAGACATTCCTGAAAAAATGTTTCCTCATATTTCTCTTTATTGTCATGGTACTCATGATATTTAATTTGTATGCTACGAAGACGCGAGGCGCCTGGTTAGGATTTATTTTTAGTATGTTATGCCTGGTGGTATTATTGTTTTTAAATAATATTACGAGACACAAAATCAAATCCATCATCATTACCACGAGCCTGGCAGCAATTTTTGTAATATTAATACGTTATGAGTATAAAAATCCCATAAACCAGCTTTTATACTTGTTAAAACACAAAGGCAACGTTGCCGAAGTCCTTACAGACGAAAGCAGGCATGATCCTGAAGACCGTTCTTTCCTTTTAAGCAACATTCGCGGACAATCAATACTTTACCGCATCGTCCAATACAAATCAGCCCTCGATATAATCCGGGATTATCCAATTACAGGCATTGGACCAGACGCTCTTCCCACACTACTACCCCGGTATGCGTTCACTTATTACAGGCAAACAGCTTTTACCCCCGAGTTTGAAAACGTTGCTGGTATTCACAATGATATTCTCGATAAGGCAACTACATCGGGTATTCTTGGGTTGGGAAGCTATGTATGGGTACTCGTTACCTTCATATTATTTATGAAGCGGCATTTTAATCGTACGGATGGGAGGAATAACAGATTAATCCTTTCTGGCTTTTTAGCCTGCCTTGTCGGATATCTTGTCCAGCAGCAATTCAACGTAACTCAACATACCCTTACCCTGCATTTTTGGGTCTTTTTAGCAGCAGGTATCGTATTAACAAATCCAGAAAAGGATCAGTCAACAGATTTACCTATCAGGGGTAAAACGAAAAAAAAGACATTCCCACGAAAGGCTTCTGTAAAAAAAATTTACCATACAATCCCGGCATTTTCTTCTTATATATGCTATCTGCTTATCGGAGGAGCACTGATATACAGCCTCTCCTTTCTCATCAATTTATATAAGGCTGATGTACTTCAGAAAAAAGGATTAGTTAACTTGATCATGGCAAAGCGCCCTTACGAAACGGGAGAAAACCATCCAAAAAATCCTTTCTGGGAAAAAGGATTAGAATATTATAAGGCAAGCATCGCATATAATCCACGTCAGATATTTTATCGCTATCCATTATGTGATGCGTATTTTTTCATGTTAAAAGCAAATCCGGGTAATACCGGCCTTATGCTGCAAATAATAAAAGAATGTGAAGAAATCATCAAAATTAATCCACATGAGGACCTTGCATTTTATTATCTCGGTAATGCGTATTCTTTACTGGAGGCCGCCGCAAATAAAGACTACGGTAACCAGATAATTTCATACTATGAAAAAGCCATTTCGATCAATCCACACAAAAATATATATTATGATCATCTTGGGACATACTATGTAAAAAGGGGATTTTATGACAAGGCTATTCCCCTGTTTAAACAGATACTGAATACAAAACCTGACTATCCACAAATAGCGGAAAAACTCACCAGCGCATATAAGCCACTGATTGCCATGCTTATTACAAAGGACCACGTGCATGAAGCCGAGACATTATTAAACGAAATACAGTCCATGCCTCATAACAGCGATGTCTACTTTAAAAAACTCAAAACCCTTATTTATGGTAAGAAAGGCATGTGGGATGATGTAACCAGGGAATCCGAACAAATTCTATCCTTGAAACCCGATGATATAGATGCCTACCAAAATATCGCAACTGCTTATTACGCAATGGGAAAATACAATGATGCAAAAAAAACACTTGAAAAAATTTTCCAATTATCGTTAAATTTCCAACCTGCCCATGATTTATTTCAAAAAATAAATGCCATTATGGATCAAGATGTATCTCAGTGATAGAAAAATTTCTGTAATCATGCCTGCACACAACGAAGGAGATACAATTTATGAAAATTTAGCAAAAACAGATGCCGTACTGAAGAGGACATTCTCCTCGTACGAGATAATACTGGTAAGCGACGGAAGCAATGACAATACCATATCTGAAGCCAGCCGGGCTAGCAGGGAAATGCATTCCATAAAGATCGTACATTATGCGAATAACAATGGAAAAGGAAACGCATTAAAGACAGGATTTTCCCACGCAAGCGGTGAATTAATCGCCTTTCTTGACGCAGATCTCGATATCCATCCCAGACAAATCCGGAGTCTAGTCAGTATTCTTGATACGAAACATGCAGACGTCGTTATTGGCTCAAAATATCATCCCGGCTCTAAACTAAAAGTTCCAAAAAGGCGTAAAATAATCAGCCTTATCTATCGGCTCATATTGTTTATCCTTTTCAGGTTACCCTTGCGTGATACACAGGCCGGCCTGAAACTTTTTAAG
Organism: Candidatus Jinrextremum sp.; assembly: GCA_039794405.1. GTDB lineage: Bacteria > Planctomycetota > Brocadiia > Brocadiales > Brocadiaceae > JBDIVL01. The sequence goes on from JBDIVL010000026.1 coordinate 33,922, forward strand.
GCAGAAGTACTGAGAAGAGTATTCCCCAAGGTAGTATGTAAACGGTTTGCCTTCGACGTTGAACTATTAGCCAATGCGCACCACATAGGCTACAGGATCTTAGAGCATCCGATCGTGTTAAAATTCCGCAGGAATATGAGGTGGGGAAATGTAAAATTTAAGACGCTTTATTCTACAGGAATGGACACGCTGGCCATTTTCTATCGCATGTACATCTTACGCTACTATGATAAACAATAAGCTCACAAAAAATGGTATATTTTTATTTCTTGCCTTTATGATTGGAAATATCTCCGCCTATTTCTTCCAGTTTTACATGAGTAGGAAATTAAGCATGGAAGATTTTGGGATGTTTAATTCCTTGCTGTCATTATCCGCCATCGTATCCGTCCCTGCAGGTACCGTATCCCTCGTAATGGCAAGATACACCTCCAAATTTCATGCACTTCAAGACATAGGTAAAATAAAATACCTGTTTTACAATGCGTACATAAAATTATTGCTGGCAGGAACCATTGGCATAGGGATATTTATCTCTCTCAGTAAATATATCGGTACTTTTCTAAACATACACACAAACTTCCCCATTATCCTTATCGGCATCTCCCTCCTACTATCGTTAATACTCCCGATAAACTTGGGAATTTTGCAAGGGTTACAGAGATTTGGATATCTGGGCATAAACGGCAGTATATCCGGCTTACTGCGTTTAGCATTTGGTGTATTATTCATATATATTGGTTTCGGCGTTCATGGTGCAATCCTGGCCGGCATAGTACCGGTTTTTATCATAATCCTCATTACATGGTATCCCACGAGATTCTTATTGAGCAAGACGATAAAGCACGACAAAGAAAAATATACAAAAGAGATAATATGGTACAGCTTACCTGCAACATTGGCAAACCTCTGTTTTTCCGGCCTTATCAACATTGATCTTGTACTCGTAAAACATTTTTTCAGTCCGGAGGATGCAGGGAATTATGCTGCTACGGCAATATTGGGCAGATCGATATTTTATTTACCAGGCGCTATAATACTGGCAATGTTTCCTATGGTCTCTGAATCACATACCTTGAATAAAGATACCTATGGGTTACTCAATAAGGCGCTTCTTTTTACCCTAATCTTATCGGGATTTGGACTTATCATTTTCTTCGTCTTCCCATCACAGGTAATGGGCTTATTAATGGGGAAAAAGTTTATAGCAACGGCCCAATTGCTGCGTGTATTTGGTCTTGCCATGCTACCATTCGCCCTTCTCAACATATTAATCAACTTTAATCTCGCCAAACACCGGGTAAAATTTGTTTATACACTAGCAGTAGGTTGTCTTCTTGAGATATTCCTGATATACATCCACCATAACTCACTCACACAGGTAATATATATTATGATGGGAAGTGGCATCCTGTTATTCCTCGTTAATTTCTTTTTCATAATAAAAGAAAAGTTTGCCCGGGTACAGCAACAGCAGTTGGTAGTTGAGAAGGGCTAAATGCTTAAGGGATAAAACTATGGGTAAGGGAGGTTTTAAAAGGCAAAACCCAACGGCTTTTCTTTTTACCCACCCCCTAGTCCCCTCCTGGGAGGGGACTAAGGGGTGGGTTCCCTCCCGAGAGGGGACTTTTTGATTCCCCTCTTGAGAGGGATTAGGGGCGTGTTATATGGTATTATGAAAAACTTTGAATTTCCTAAACATTAAATTAGGCCTTGCGGCAACTGTTATTGACACAGAGGGTAGAGCGAAGTGCCAATTCGCTCGAACGAAGCAATCGTTTCGTTCTACGATTTTGAATCTCCTTAACGTCAAGTCTGACACGGCAACACAGATAAACGTAGAGACTCTTTGATATGCGTCTGTATAGTCCGTAACACCATGAGAGCCGCTTAATTAAGCTGGAAACAGACAAGGAAGCAGTCAGATATTTTTACTTCACAAGTAGAATCTCAAGCATATTATTAAAACTATAGTGTCCAATGGATGAAATCGAACCATTTAGAGAGATAGCCACAGAGATAACAGAAGGTAAATATTCATCTCTGAGCCTGGGTTGGTTCAATCGTCTCCGATTGAACCGAAACGTTTGGTGCGTTTCAAGTGCTTGGTACCAATTCAAAACTTACAGGCCGGTTCTAAACGTGTGGTTCAATCTCCAAGATTGAACCAACCTTGAGACCTCTGAGTTTTCTGTGCATTATTTGTGGCAATACTTATGTTCGGTTTTATTAAGCAGAGACTATAATACCTGCACGCTTAAAAACCTTTCATTCCCAGCCATGAGCCTTTAGCCCTCCGCCTTTCGCCTACCGTCAGGAAAACTCTTGCTTCCCACATATAATTCCGATACCATAAGAATCAATCGCTGTACTATAATAAAGTTTAAAAATATTTAAATGGGAAAAAATATGAAAGATGAGGACCTTTTAAAACGTATTACATACGATTCCTTAATTTTTAATGGAAAACCAATTATTCGTGGAATGCGAATAGCTGTTGAACATATCCTTGGGATGCTTGCCAGTGGTTCGACAGTTGAGGAATTATTGGAGGGCTATCCTTTTTTGGAAAAAGAAGATATCCAGGCGTGTTTAATTTATGCATACCGAATGGTTGCCCACGAGAGGATTGAACCGGCCCTGGTACTGAATTGACAATGCGATTTTTACTCGACAGTTGTATTTCAAGTTTTGCTGTAAGTGATCTAAGAAGCGCAGATTTTAATGTTTTATGGATATCAGAAGGTGGTGAGGACCCGGGTGACGAAGTGATTATGAAGAAGGCATTCGATGAAAATTTGATATTGGTTACAGCAGATAAGGATTTTGGAGAACTTATTTTTATCTTTAATAAACCTCATCCAGCAATAATAAGATTGGTAGATATTCCTGCCAAAGATCAGGGAAAAATATTACTACAATTAATAGAGAAGCATGAAGGTGACCTTGAGAAAAAAGCAATAATTAAAGCAATAATTACAGTTGACAGATACTGTGTCCGTATACGTATTAATGAATGACTGGAACTCTACAGACTAGATTTAGTATTATCACCTCATTTTTCTCCGCCAATAACTTTGTATAAGGGATAAAAGCCAACACTCAATACATTACCTTTACCCTTAGAGACTATCTGAAAAGATAAGAACGGTCATTCCGATTTAGGAAAAAAGAGAAATGAAAGCCTCTAACCTCATTCCTCCAATCTCTCCCCCCCTTTCTATCTGCCTCTAGCCTTTAGCCTTCAGCTCTTCGCCTTCACCCTGTGCCAATCTACGTACAAAAAACCTCTTGACTAATCACACTGCTTGACTATAATAGGCGATCATTTTAACCAGAAAATCACGGCAAAATGATTTTTTGCCTATAGCCCATCACCCATTGCCTATAGCCTTAACAGTGAAAATTGCGGAAACTACAACAGTTCTTATAAACTCCACAAGTATATCAAACCCCTTACGTGTAGATATCATAATCCCCGTAAAAGAGATAAATAATTACATCTATGAATCCGTCCCGGAAATATTAAACCTCGATTATGAAAACTTCGGCATCATCGTCTTTCCGGACTCCTTTGATGGTGACGAGTACCTTACAAAACTCATTCAACAAACTCAAAACCCAACACTCAAAACTCACCATTTAACAACCGATACATTAAAAATAATTCCAACCGGTAACATCGGTCCTGCACAAAAAAGGGATCTGGCATTAAAATACTCTGACGCAGATATATTTGCATTTTTAGATGATGATGCCTATCCGAGAAAAGATTGGCTAAAAAATGCCGTACGGCACTTCAATAATCCGGAAATTGCCGCCGTTGGTGGACCCGCTATTACACCCACAAATGATTCCTTCTATCAAAAAGTCTCAGGTGCAGTCTTTTTAAGCAAAATAAGCGGTGGGAACCCTGAACGATACTGGCCGGTGGGAAAGATAAGGGAGGTTGACGATTGGCCTTCGGTGAATTTATTAGTTCGCAGGGACATATTTGAAAAGGTCGGTGGTTTCAATTCAGCTTATTGGCCAGGAGAGGATACAAAACTTTGTCTTGATATCGTGAAAATGGGAAAAAGAATAATCTACGATCCGGATGTCATCGCATGGCACCACAGGAGAGAAGGACTCAAAAGACATCTGAGGCAGATTGGCCGTTATGGCCTTCACCGGGGATTCTTTGCAAAAAAATTTCCGGAAACATCACGAAGACTGAAATACTTTATCCCATCATTTTTTGTTATATTTTTAATCCTGGCGATTCTGATTCATTCGTATTTTTGCGTCATCAAAAATTATCTCGCTATGGAAATTTTCGATAATCTGTTTTTCGCCGGAATTACTATGTATCTTATTTCCCTCGGAACGGCCTTTTATCAAATCAACAGGAAAGAGAAAAATGTAACTATTTCTCTGGTAAGTTTATTCTATATTTTTTTAACCCACATCTGGTACGGCATACGATTTCTCCAGGGATTTTTATTCACAAAAGATTTAAAAAGTAAATTGAGAAAGGCTAAAGGCTAAGGGCTTGAGGGAAAAGGCTATGGGAAAGGGAGGTTTTAAGGAACTTAAAGTCTGGCATAAAAGTAAGGAGCTTGCAGTTTACATTTACCAAATAACAAATATAGGTATTTTTCATAAAGATTATGGGTTAAGGGACCAAATAAGACGTGCTGCAGTATCTATTGCAAGTAACATTGCTGAGGGTGACGAGCGAGAAACAGATAAAGAAGCTGTCAGATATTTTTACTTCGCAAAAGGATCATCTGCTGAGGTTTTAACACAAGCAACAATTGCTCATGAAATAAAATATATCAAAAAGGAAACCTTTGAGGAGATAGAACAAAGATGTATAGAGATCTCAAGTATGTTATCAAAACTAATATCTGCACGCTCGAAAACCTTTTGTCCATAACCATGTACCCTTCGCCCTTAACCCTTAGCCCTTTATTTTAATAATTTTATGAAAATCTCTATCTCTTATCCTCCCCTTGAATCTCACAAGGGCATCCCCCTGCTTGCCCAAAACCGTCAATTCCAGTGGTTCAACAACCCTACCTATATTTATCCCATGATCCCTGCTTATGCCGCAACCATGCTGAAGCAAGGCGGTTTTGACGTACTCTGGGATGACGCCATAGCTGAAGAACTCTCATATAATCAATGGCTTATCAGGGTAGAAAGCGAAAAACCGGACGTCATCGCCATCGAAACTAAAACCCCCGTGGTAAAGCGTCACTGGCAAATCATCAACGAACTCAAAACCTTATCCTCTAACCTCTGGCCTCTAACCTGTGTTCTCATGGGCGACCACGTCACAGCCCTTCCTGAAGAATCCATGAAAAATTGCCAGGTTGATTTCGTCCTTACAGGCGGCAACTACGACTTCCTCCTCTTAAACTTATGTAACGCCCTAAGAGGTTCTATTTCCCCTTTATCCCTTCGCCCTTTGCCCTTAACCCTTAGCCCTTCACCCTTAGCCCTTCACCCTTCACCGTCACTCATACCCTCTAAACTCGAACCCGAAACTTGCAACCCGCAACTCAAAACTCACTTACCTCCCGGCATTTGGTACCGGGATAACGGCCAAATCAAAAATACGGGAATGCATGAATTAAATTATGATCTCAATAACCTTCCCTTTATTGACAGAGAGTTGACAAAATGGCAGCAATATAGCGTAAAAAACGGCAACTTCAAGCGAACGCCAGGAACCTATACCATGGCAGGAAGGGACTGCTGGTGGGGAAGATGCACGTTCTGCTCATGGACTACGATGTACCCGGGAAGGAATTTTAGATCTGTTTCACCTGAGCACCTTCTGGATGAGATCGGCTTCTTAATCAAAAAGTACGGAGTACGAGAAATCTTTGACGATAGTGGAACATTCCCAAAAGGTAAGTGGCTCGAGATTTTTTGTAAGGACATGATCGATAAGGGATACAACAAAAAAATCCACATGGGCTGCAACATGAGAATAAATGCGCTTTGCCAGGAGGAATACAACCTTATGGCAAAGGCAGGGTTCCGTTTCGTGTTATTTGGTCTGGAGTCGGTCAATCAGCAAACCCTTGATAAATTGAACAAAGCGCTCAAAGTAGAAGACATTGCCGAAGGCTTTAAAATGGCAAAAAAGGCCGGGCTTGAACCCCATGTAACCACGATGGTTGGCTATCCATGGGAGACAAAAAAGGATGCTGAGGAAACCATCAGCTTTGCAAGGGATATGTTCAAAAGGGGTTATATAGATACATTACAGGCTACCATTGTCGTTCCATACCCGGGCACACCCATGTTTGAAGAGGCCAAAAAGAACGGCTGGTTACTCACTGAAGATTGGGATAGATATGATATGCGGGAATCTGTATGGAAAAGCCCGATTACGAACGAGGATGTTAAAATGCTTACACAAGGACTTTACAAAGCTGCCCTTAACCCGCGTTTTATTATGAGAAAACTATTTTCTATAAGAAATATTGATGACATACGTTTTTTGTGGATGGCGGGAAGAAAACTCATGGGGCACCTGGCAGATTTTAGGACAAAAGAGAACAAGGTTAATAAATGTTGAGTTTTGAGTGTTGGGTTTTAAGTTATTATGAAATAAATAATGTAACCCCGTTAGGGGTGGTCTGTTTGTAGCTTAATAAAATCCAATAGGGCAAATAATGGAAGAACTCGAACGTTTTCCATACTAAAATCTGCGTTAATCGGCGTAATCTGTGGACGAAACTCAACACCCAAAACTCAACATTCAACACATAACGTATTACCCTCCTCTAACTGTCTCTGCCTTTTGCCTTTAGCCCTTAGCCTCTCGCCTTTCACCCTTTGCCTCTTCCTGCCTTTTCTCTCTTTAAACCTATTTGTTGCAATAAGGTGTATAAATCTTTATAATATTTGTTGATCTTGTATAATATTTTCCATCTAAGAGGTAGCTAAAATGGGAATTTCATCTATAGATGAAGTAGTGGCATATTTAAAAAAGAATAAAAGGTACTTGTACGACAGGTTTGGTATAATAAGTATGGGGATCTTTGGTAGTTTTGCTCGGGGTGAGCAAACTTTTTCGAGCGATATTGATATAGTCATCGAGATGGAGAAAAGTAAAAAAGATATTCATACTTTTATGCAGTTGAGGAGGTTTTTAGAGAAAGAGACGGCAAGGAAAATAGATTTGGGATTTGAGCATTCTTTAAAGCCTGCAATAAGAGAGAAGGTAAAAGGGCAAATTATTTATGTCTGAAAGAGATTTTACCCTCTATCTTGAGGATATATTGGATGCGGGAACTGCCATAACTGAATATGTTAAAGGTATGTCATTTGAAGAATTCTGCAACGACAGAAAGACATATTCAGCAGTTGTTAGGGAGTTTGAAATTATAGGTGAGGCAGTAGGAAAGCTCCCCGATGAGTTCAAGAAAATCCGTTCTGATGTGGAATGGCAAGATATAAAAGATTTCAGAAACATGCTTATACACGAATATTTCGGGGTTGATCTTGAAATTGTATGGAAAGTTATTCAAGATGATCTGCCGGTGCTGCTAAGTGCAATTAAGGAAATTAAAAATGAAAAGTAAATAGTAATTGCGATTTGATAGCTTTACAGCTTGTCGGCCCGAACTCTAACCTCCACCCCACTCAACACATTGCCCCCTATCTATTTGTTTCTGCCTTTTGCCTTTAGCCCTTAGCCTTTAGCCTTTCATCCTTTCTCCCTTCCCCATTATTCTCTATAAAAAATAATTTGCTTCTTTTCATAAATTTTGATATCCTGCTACCTTTAAAAATATGGTAAGAGGTTAGAGGCAAAAGATGGAAAATGAAATAAAAAAACACATAACACAGGATACTTCCAACCTCCGCCCTCCATCATCAAGCCGTTCTTTTTCTGCCTCCGCCCTCCATCCTCCATCCTCCATCCTCCGCCCTCCAACATCCCCCCTCCATCCTTCCCCCAGCGCCTACGTATTTCCTTTTGAGAAGTTAGATGTATGGCAAATGTCAGTAGACCTGGCTGATTATATTTTCGCTTGCTTAGAGCATTTCCCGCCCAGCAAACACTTTCGGCTTATTGGTCAAATGGAAGCTGCAATATCGAGCATATCCCAGAATATAGCTGAGGGAAAAGGAAGGCAATATAAAAAAGAATTCATCCAATATTTGAGCATAGCACAAGGTTCTCTTTATGAAACGATTACATTAAATGAAATATTTCGCAGAAGAAAACTATTTTCAGAGGAGGAAGCCAAAGAAGTAAGGAAAAGAGGAGAAGACATCAATAGAAAACTCAATGGACTCATGAATTCACTGAGAGGAAAAAAGAGAAATGAAAACCTCTAACCTCCATCCTCAAGCCGTTCTTTTTCAGCCTCCAACCTCCACCCTCCAACCACCAACAATCTCCATCGTCATCCCCACCCTCAACTCCGCAAAAACCCTGAGGGCTTGTTTAGAAAGCATAGCCATGCAAGACTACCCCAGGGACAGGATGGAAATCATCATCGCCGATGGCGGCTCCACGGATCGAACTCTTGACATCATTTCTGAATTCTCTATTACCTCCAATCCCCATCCACAAACCTTCTCCCTTTCACCTCCACCCTCCACCCTCCATCCTCCCACCTCCAACATCTACGTTGTTCCCAACAACCTAAAGACCGGCGAAGCCGGCAAAGCTGCAGCAGTAAAACATGCAAAAAATGATTTGCTTGCCTTCATAGATTCTGATAATATACTTCCCTCAAAAGATTGGTTAGAACGTATGGTAGAACCCTTTCAAGACTCAGAAATTATAGCATCAGAACCTATAAAATATACTTATAGATCAACCGATGGATACATAACACGTTATTGTGCCCTCCTTGGTATGAACGACCCATTATGTTTTTTCCTGGGAAATTATGATAGATATTGCACCCTGACCGGAAAATGGACTGAAATGCCACATAGGGAGAAAGACAAAGGAAATTATTTAAAAGTCGAGTTAGATAAAAAGCATCTTCCTACAATTGGCGCCAATGGTTTCTTAATCCGCCGTTCCACCCTTTTCTCCGTCTTTACCCCCAACCTCCAACCTCTAACCTCGAATATCTCCGTTTCTGCCTCTAACCCCCAATCTCCACCCTCGAACATCATCTTCCCCGATTACCTCTTCGACATCGACGTAATCTATATTCAACAGAGTCATAGATTATGAAAAACATTGAAAAATGTATTTTAAATGACTTGTTATAAATCGGTAGGATAAATTTATGGAAGATTTAAACATAGTAGTAATAAAAAATCAGTACGATAGAGATTATTTTGAGAATGGTATAGCTACTAAAAAAAGTAGGTATACCAACTATCGATGGTTGCCTGAGTTAACTATACCCTTGGCATACAGAACTATAAAAATTGCAGGAATAAAAGATCACGAGACCATTTTAGATTATGGTTCAGCAAAAGGTTATTTAGTTTATGCTTTAAGAATACTTGATTTTGAAGCTTATGGCTGCGATATATCAGAATACGCAATAAGCAAAACCCATGAAGAGGTTAAAGACTATAATAGGCTTATTACTAACGATAATTATCTTATTCCATTTGAACAAACTTTTGATTGGATTATATCAAAAGATGTACTCGAACATATCTCTTATGAGAAAATCGATTATGTCCTCACCCATTTTACCCAAAAAACAAAAAAATGCTTTATCGTGATTCCCTTGGCTGAAGATAAAAAATATTGCATTTCTGATTATGAGAATGATGTAACTCACATAATTAGAGAAAATGCTTTGTGGTGGAAGGAAAAATTTGAACACAATGGGTTTGAAATATGTAGTTGGTCTTACGACATGAGCAAAATAAAAGAAAGTTGGAAACATTACAAGAAGGGAAATGCCTATTTCATATTAAAAAATAGATTTTTATTGCCAGATACCAAATGCTAAAAATAGAAACCGATAAATATGTTGTAGAATATAAGTTTATAAACAGAATTAACAAGGCTGCTATTTTGTTAAAAAGTAAAGAGAGTGGAGGCCATGGGACAATACATACAAAGTTTAATTTACTGAATTCGAATAATGAAATAATTACCACTCCAGAAATTGACGAAAACATTGCCAAATTCATCATAGCTAGTTTCCACAAAAAGGGAGATACCGAGTCATTTAATATTTATGAGGATGAATTAAAAACAGGTAAATTTGATTTAATCAAAAAAAATGTCAACGTAGAAGAAATTAGGCATCAACTATCTAAGGCAGAAGAAAATTTTACTGCTACGGGAACAAAACTCTACTACCACTGGCCTATTTTTAAGAAATTTAAAGAAACAGGCTACCAAAGTATCATAAGAACTACCTTAACACTTCACCAAGTATGCGTATCAAAGTGTCACTATTGCTCAACCATAGGAAGGAACAAATCAGATTCAATAAACCTTGATGAAGCAAAAGAATTTATAAGTAAACTTTATTTTAACCAGGCCGATTTCAATCAGAAGAACTTTGAGACACACAACAAACTATATAAAAAAATAACGGGAACAGATATTAGGTTAAGAGGTTTAATATTGTCTGGGGGAGGGCAACCCAATCTGTGGCCTTATTTTGAAGAATTTGTAAGTTGGTGTAGCAAACTCGATATTGATATTGGACTAATAACCAATGGTTTTCCGAAAAGCATTGATGAAGAAATTTATACAAAATTTAAGTGGATTAGGGTTTCTATAACACCAGAAGACGCCTCTCCACATTATATAGAAGGAAAGTTTAACAAACAATATTTTCCGGAAACCATAAAACGTAATTCCAATATTAAAGTTGGTTTGTCTTATGTTTATGGCCCCTGGACTACAGATGATGTGCTGATGAGAATAGACTTAGCCATAAAAGAATTTGGATTTGACTATTGCAGAGTTCTTGCAGACTGTAACCTTACCAGAAACGCACAGTTAATTGCACATAAAAATTTAGCCGATAAACTTAATAAACTAAAGCTTATTGATAACAACGATACTACAAAATCTAAATTTTTTCATCAACTGAAATATCACGGTAGCAAAATGGAAGCTAATGACATATGGAGCGAAGGTTATTGTTATCTACAAATTTATAATGTATTTTGGGATACTACAGGTCATGATGAAAATGGTTATTCTTATTGCTACCCTTGCGACTCAATTACAGTATTAGCAGAAGAAAATGAATCAGGAATTATTTCACCAGAAAGAAAATTTAATTATGAAAAATGGGGTACCGTCAAAAATACAGAAATTGAGCATCTATTTAGAAAACCTTATGAAAAATATTTCGACCCTCGACAAAACTGTGTATCTTGCTTATTTATGAAAAACAACAAAATTGTAAAAGAATTAATAAACACGAATAATTATGAAAATATCGTATTACAAAAAGATTTAGACCATATTAATTTTCCATAAACCAAGTAAAGTAAATGGATGAAAGCAATAACTTGGATATTTCAATTGTAATTGTCACGAAAAATGAAGAAAGAAATATTGAGAAATGTATTCTTTCTGCTCTAAGCCAAACCTTTAATAGGGACAGATATGAGATAATCATTGTTGATGCGCAGTCAGATGATAAAACACGTGAAATAGCCCAAAAATATACAAATAAAATTATTTTATCTGACCCGAGTATGCCGAAGCAAAGAAACCTGGGGTTAAAAAATAGTAAAGGCAAATATGTGTTATTGTTGGATGCGGATATGAGAATATCAAATGACTTACTTCAAGTATGTTTTGAAGAGATGGAAGAAGATTCTACTCTTGTTGGCTTATACATAGAAGAAATCATATTAGGTGGAAGGTTCTTCCATAAAATACGCAGGTTCGAAAGATCCTTTTACAGCGGAACAGTCATAGACTGTATAAGATTTGTGAGGAAAAATGAAATTGAAAAAATAGGCTTTTATGATGAAAGAATAAAAATTGGTGAAGATTGGGATTTAGACCGTAGAATAAATACTTTAGGAAAGACAAAATTAATAAAAACGCCTCTTTATCACGATGAAACACTTTTAACACTTCAGAAGTATATTAAAAAAAAATCTCTTTATGCTGGAGTAATGAATGAATACCGGGAAAAATGGCCAAAAAACGATCCCATTATAAAAAAACAGTTTGGCAGCTACTATCGCCTTATTGGTGTTTTTCTAGAAAATGGAAAGTGGAAAAAAGTAGCAAGGCATCCAATATTATTTTTATGCATGTTTAGTATGAGATTTATTGTTGCAATATTATTTTTACATAGGAAAGTAAATGAGAAATATTTTAGCCGAAAAACCATTGGAATTTGAATATTTATCTGGAAGAACCAAATATAGTTGCTTATTTGTGGATAGAGAAGATATTGAAAATAAACGGATGCTAGATATTGGATGTGGTTTTGGTTGGTTTGAGTTATATACTTTGAGGAATAACGTGAACAGCATTGTGGGTGTTGAAGTTTCAGAAAAAGATTTAGAAATACCAAGAATAATTATAAATGATAAAAAAATACAGTTTAGGATTGGTAGTGCTTTATTACTGCCTTTCGACGACAGTAGCTTTGATACCGTTGTTGCTTGGGAAGTAATAGAACATATCCCAAAAAAATCTGAAGTAAAAATGTTTTCAGAAATTAATAGAGTACTAAAAAATAACGGGACTTTTTATTTGTCAACTCCATACAAGTCTATAGCATCGACGTTGTTTGATCCTGCATGGTGGCTTATTGGACATAGACATTATTCTGAAAAAAATATATTAGGATATGCTAGTGAAACTAACTTTAAATACTCAAAGTTTTCAATAAAAGGTAAATTTTGGGAGGTCTTAAGTTGGTGGAACTTATATGTCGCTAAGTGGTTTTTTAGAAGGAAACCTTTTTCCCCAAACTTTTTTAATAAAAAACAAAACGCTGAGTTCTTGCAAAAAACTGGATTTGCAAATATTTTTGTAAAATTTAAAAAAAACGGAAAGAATCCTTCATAAATGGAAGATAACTATTCACACCTTAAAATACTTGCCTTCTTTTCGGCTCAACTTACACCAGAGATACTAAGTGGTGGTGAAAAAATGTTTGTAGAGCTTGCTAAAGTATTTTTATCTAATGACGTTAACCTTTTTACAGTAATACCTGATATATCTACTGATGTTCTAAAAAAAGAAATACCCAAATCTAATTTTATAACTATTCCTTGTTTAAGTATTGAATCGAAATTAGATTTAGAACGATTTTCTCATAAAGTATTTATTACTCTTATATCTATATTTAGAACTTTGTATCAAGTCTCACGTTTAAATAATTGGATTAAGAAACATGGTATTAATATTATGTATTCCGTATCTGATTATTTTCCTGCTATCGTAGCTCCTGCTTTTTTTAAATTTTTTAAACTCAATTCATCCGTGAGATGGTTTACTGTAATACATCATATAATAGGTTCTCCTTTAAAAAGAGAGAAAAGTTCCTTTATTAATAGTCTGGTTGCATACTCCTTCCAAAAAATTTCATTCTTTATAATTAGATGTTTTTCTGATGCTATATTTGTAAAAAACCATCTTGTTAAATACGACCTAATGAAGATGGGATTCGATGGTTCTACTATTTATATCAGTGACAATGGTATTGATTTGGATAAGATAGATTCCTATTCTTTATCGTATGATGGTCAGTTTGATATGTGTTATGTTGGTAGACTTTCCAAGACAAAAGGCGTGGAAGACCTAATCTATGCTCTTGAACTCATCTCAAAGGAAATACAAAATGTAAAACTTGCTATTATTGGAGGTTGTTCTCCTTCAGAAGAAAATCGGCTTAAAACCATCATTAAATCCAAAAATTTAGAGAGAAACATTGTTTTATTTGGTTTCTTAAATGAAGAAAGGGTTTACTCTATAAGAAAGCAAAGTAAATTATTTGTTTCTGCAAGCTATGAGGAAGGTTGGGGTATTTCAGTAGCGGAATCTTTAGCATGTAAAATTCCCGGTGTAGTGTATGATTTGAGTGTTTATAGAGAAAAATTCTCTGACGCTTTACTATATGCAAAAATAGGCAATATTAATGACCTTGCTAATAAAACACTTGTCTTACTAAAAGATAAAACGCTAAGGATCGAAATGGGACGCAATGGAAGAATGTACATAGAAAAATACGATATTAAAAATATTGCAAAAAGAGAGTTAGAAATGTTTTCCAGCGCTCTATTAGAATAATTGTTAATATCCATGAATTTATATTTTGATTACTTAATAAAAATTAAGAAGGTTGATTTTGTAAAAAGAGGTTTTTTACTTTGGCGTTCTATTGTAATGAATGACGGTAAAAGCAGGGCATTGCCTGTGAAACTTCAGGTGGAAGTTAGCAGAATTTGCAATTTAAAGTGTCCTATGTGTATCATAGGGCATTCAGAAAGAAATAAATTACCAAAAGTTAAAACGATGAGTTTCCCATTTTTCAAAAATATTATTGACCTGTTTAATCCTCTCATGCTTACTCTAACAGGAATAGGAGAATCATTTTTAAATAAGGATATTTTTCAGATGATTGCCTATGCAAAAAGTAAGAACATTTTTGTCAAGATGGATACTAATGGTTTATTACTAAAAAATGTTTTAGAACAAATCGTCACATCGAACCTCGATATACTAAGTTTCTCAATAGATACCATAGTCTCTAACCACTATAAACAATTACGGCCTAGTGGAGATGTAGGTTTATTGATAGACAATATCAAAAATCTAAAAATAATTAGGGATAAAGTAAATAGCAATCTGGAGTTAAGGGCATTTTTCTTATTATCCACTATAAATTATCAGGATATTGAAGGAATCATTAGGTATGCTTTGGAAACAGGTTTTGATAAATTTGATATTGGAATTGCGCTTCCCTTTCTTTCTGATCTGGAAGATGATTCACTTTATATAGATAATACAAAAGATAAAGAATTACAACGGGATATATTGCATAACTTAGATAAAGGAATTCTATTTATAAGGCGTTTTTTAACTCGTACTAATAAAAAAAGGTACTTCAATGTACTCGCTTCTTTGATAGATCACAAATTAAGACTAAAAGAAAAATTTAGTAATAATAAACCATGGAGAAGGCCAGTTACATATAGCTGCTTTACTCCGTATTATGCTCCAGCAATTTCTGTGGATGGAGATATTTTACCTTGCTGCTCATCTTTAATGATGTTCTATGATAAAAAAGAACCTCATCAATATTCTTTTGGGAAAATTGGAAATGAAACCTTTATCAAAAATATTAATCCATTAGATTTGATAAACTCAAAAGATAATCGTACGTTAAAAGTTAATATTATTAATAACAAATCTAATCTATGTAGAGATTGCCAAGTTAACGAATCTTTCATCAGTAAATTTACCAGACCATTTAGAAGATCTAAAAAACTAAATATTTAATAATGAGTTGTATTTATATAAATAAAAAAAAGTATTTTATTGGTAAAGGTCTTGACGTATCAAAAGAGAAAGTTATTGCCGAAGCAGACCATTTCTATAAAGAACCTGATAATCTTTACAGGATTAGTGAAAAACATAATGATTTAGAGGGTTTTGATTATATTTATGCAAATAATATAATCAACTCTACAAAGTATTCAGATATTTTGTTAAAAGAATGGTTTTATTTTTTAAAGCCGAATGGATACCTTGTTATAGAATTTATAGACAACAAACTTCTATCTTTATATCATCTTATTGAGAGAACCCATGTTCTTTTTAAAGGAGATGTAAAGATTATAGAATGGATTTTTAAGAGTAGCCTTGAAAAAAATATAGAAGAAAGGGTTAAAACAAATCTTCTTGTTATACAAAAAACCAAAAGCATAGTTTCAAAAGAAGATCATATAACGAGATGGACATTTGGCATTTCTACTAATGGAAATCGGGAAGATCTTGTGAAAAAGTTTATTGAATCTGTAAGAAAACAAAAAATACCTGAATATGAAATTATAATATGTGGAACATATTCTGATCGGAACGAAAATGATATCATTTATATCCCTTTTTCAGAGAAGGATAATCTTGGGTGGATTACAAAGAAAAAAAATATAATTTGCGAAAATGCGAGCTATCAAAATATTATGATTGTCCATGATAGGATAGTGCTGAATGAAGGTTGGTTTGAAGGTATGAAGAAATATGGAAACAATTTTGAGGTGCTTGGTTGTATCCAACTTACTCAAGATGGTCGCAGAGCAGGAGACTGGAGCACGAGTGGGTACAAATTTAGAACATATCACAAAGTTGGCCAGCTTGATTATAGCGATTGGGATAAATGGACATTCTTAGGAGGACAACTATTTATTATCAAAAAAAGGGTATGGGAAAATATCAAACTAAATGAGAATTTGTTTTGGGGTGACTATGAGGATATGGACTTTAGTTTTTCTCTTGCCTTAAATGGATTTATAACAAGGTTTAATCCATATTCTATTGTTACTACATTGGTTTGGCAGCATGGTAATCTTCCTTATTACACAAAGAACACTCAGAAGCTCGGAAGACTGAGCGGAGTACCAGTCAGACGATTCTCCGGTTTTCTCGTATATCTTCTGGACAGAGTAGTCAATCTTAGGTATTTAAAGCAGTCATTTGTCAGATTATCTAGGAAGAGTTGGTTTGTAGCGAAAATTGAAAAATTTATTATGAATCATTGAAACAAAACATACCAAAATGAATTTAAAGGAAATGTTCTCACTTTTAACTTGTCCGTATTGTTGGGATAGGAATATTGAACTTAAGGTATCTGAAGAAGAATCTGCATGCCCACATTGTGAACGAAAATACCCAATTTTAAATGGAATTCCTTGTTTTCTTCCTTATATACCCAACAATAAAGAAACAAATACAAATCTTAACTCATGGAAAGAACCTTGGTTTAGCAAATTAGCTAATTTGCTAAACAAAAAAGATATTAATAAAGAACGCTATACTCTTGATATAGGTTGTGGAAATAACCCTAGAGGATTAATAAATATGGATATTTATCTTCCAGATCCTTTACCGCAGAATTTTATCCTTGCCTCAGCCGATTTACTACCTTTCAAGAAAAATTCAGTAGAATCAATAGCGTCTTTTTACAATGTCGAACACTTAACAGAGCCTGCATATTTTATAAGAAAAATCGTAAATATCGCCCAGAAGAAAGTGTACATAGCAACAGATAATTGTGAGTATATAGGTGACTATTACTTTAGAATATGTGGAACTGGCCGTCTGTTTAACGATGAACATTGTTATAGCTGGAATGTGAATTACCTCGAACAACTAATACGCCGTTTAGGCTTTAAAGAGGCAAGGGTTTATCTAACTAATTTAAGCCCAAATACCTTGGTCAAGCTGCTTTCATATTTAGGAAAAATCCCTAGAATCGGAAATTTTTTTTATAGAGATATAGTCGTTGAGCTTACAAAACAATAAAATAGTTATAGCAAAAAAAGAGTTCTTTTACAGCGGTGCTTTTTATTTGCTAGTGACGATCATTTATTTTCGTGGATTGCTAACTCAAGATGGTATTGTTAGCGGTCAAGATTGGGGATTTCCACCAATACATGAATATTTAGGCAAAATCTTTGAGTTTCATATGTATACATGGACCTCATTTGATTGTATATTTGGTTGGCAATACGCTTCATTATCAGACATATTCTTCACTTTTATTATACAGCTTCCATTACCCTTAATATTCCCACTAGAAAAAATACCAGATATCGTAATGCTTTCTGTGTTCACTTTGTCTGGAGTGACTTGGTATTATTTTGGGAGATACCTAAGATTGTCCATATTAAGCTCATACATTTTAGGCCTATTCGTAATAAGCTCTCCTGTATTTTTTAATTTTATTATTTTTGGATGGATATATTCTTTTATTTTTATTATATGTCTACCATTTATGATAATCTTTTATTTAAATTTTTTGGAAACGGGTAGATTTATATATATCATTTTACAAGGTATCGTTTTTTCTTTCGCACTTGCTGAAGCACAATCGCCTGCATGGATATTAATTATCTATTTTTCAATTTTACTGACTCGCATCAATATCAAAAATACATTTAAAACTATATTATTCATTATTTCCTTTGTTTCCATAAGTTTCCTAATTCATTCTATGTGGATATTCCCATTATTTACAAATGATGCAGCTATAATAAATGCTGGCGCAAGCAAATTTGATATTTTAAGGCATAATTTAAAAATGAATAGTATAAATTTTATTAGAAGTTGGGGGTCCACTTATAATTCACAATATGAAGTAGCTTATAACACATTAATGCCCATATCTCTATCTCTTATATACCCAATCCTTGCTTTTTCTCTTCTTCTCTTCAAAGATTTAAAAAGAGAGAAACTTCTTCTAAGCTTTGCATTAGTTTTTCTATTTATATACTTTTTCTGGTATTTTAGCTTTTATTTATCATATATACCTTTTTCCAATATGATTCGAAATGTTGCTAGATGCTTATTATTAACGAGTATTTCTTTATCTTTTTTTTTCTCTCTGTGGGTTGAGAAAACTCTTAATTATTTAAGGACAAAAGATAATGCTAACTTAATTTATGGTTTTTATCTCTTTTTGTTTTTCGTTTACATGTGTAATGGTTACCCTTTTCTAAGGGGGGAGATTTATTCAAACGCCAGTAAAAATAAAAGCACAGGAATTTCAGTTCATGGTTTTGATCAAAGGATAAGAAAGTGGAAAATGCCAGATTATTATAAAGAACTGGAAAAGCATACCCTTTTCACGCTACAGGACAATTACAAGACTTTAGTACTACCATCGGGAGCGCTTTTTTGCCTCGATATGAGCCAAAATAAGTTTGCAGAAAACTGGACAGGGTTAGTTGATTATACAAAGTATAGTATAACTTGCAACCTAATTACAGTGACAGATAAATCACAAGAATCAAGCCTTAAGTTTATCCAACGGCTTCTCGATAATTTTTATAAAAACAATACACACCGTTGTTATACATTGACAAATATAAAATATTTAGTTCTTAGGAAGAATATTGTTGGGTCTCATTATAACCATTATTTAATTTATCCAAAAGAATTTTCCAATAATCTACGAAATACAAAATCAATTTCTCTCGTTAATAACAATAAAAATTATATGATATATGAAAACAAACAGGCAAAACCACTAATATATGGTAAAAATTTCTAGTTTATTTTACAGCCGTTTAGTGAATTTTTGATAAAGTGAATGAAAAATATAAAGAAAAGATTTTCTAATCTGTACCCCCTTTAAAGATAGAAAAGGGTACCAAATGAAAAACTCGTAACTATTTCTATAAATACTAGTTTAAAGATGATTATCTTATCCCATAGGGGTTACTGGAAAAAGAAGAATGAAAAAAACAGTATTACAGCTTTTGAAAGATCATTTTTTCGTGGCTTCGGAACAGAAACAGATATTAGAGATTTTAAGGGGGAATTAGTTGTCTCACATGATATAGCAAACGAAAATTGTGTTTCTCTAAGAAAGTTTTTTGAGATCTATAAAAATTGCAATAAAAATCTACCATTAGCATTAAACATAAAAGCCGATGGATTACAATCGAAGTTAAAAGAGCTTATCAAGAGATATAAAATAGAAAATTATTTTGTATTTGATATGTCAATACCAGATAAAATTCTTTATCTAAAACATGATCTCGTAACCTTTACAAGACAAAGTGAATATGAAATAGCACCGATTTGTTATGACAAGGCGAGCGGCGTTTGGATGGATGAATTTCGTGAGCATTGGATTGATAAAACAGCATTACAAAGACATCTCGCAAATGGCAAAAAAGTATGTATTGTTTCGCCAGAACTGCACAGAAGAGAATATAAAAAAGAGTGGCAAGATTATAAACAAATAGAGAAAGAAATAAAACATAATGATATCATGATTTGCACGGATTATCCTGAAGAGGCAAGGGAGTTTTTTGGTGGTTACAATTAAATCTATTATATTCGATATGGATGGTGTGCTTATTGATGCCAAAGAGTGGCACTATGAGGCATTAAACAAGTCATTAGGGCTTTTTGGAATGGAAATTAGTAAATATGACCATCTCGTGACTTATGATGGATTGCCAACAAAAAAGAAATTAGAGATGCTTACTATTGAGAGAGGACTTCCCAAGGGACTCCATACTTTTATAAATGATATGAAACAGGTTTATACGACAGAATTAATTCATGCCAGATGCAAACCTGTTTTTTATCATCAATATGCCCTGTCAAAATTAAAGGCCGAAGGGTATAAACTTGCCGTTTGTTCAAATTCCGTTAAAAATACCATAGAATTAATGATGAAAAAATCAAAACTTTTAGAATACTTAGAGTTTTTCCTATCCAATCAAGATGTAGTGCAAGCAAAACCACATCCAGAAATATATACAAAAGCAATAGAGAGATTAGGATTTTCCCCACAAGAATGCATTATAGTAGAAGATAATGAAAATGGTATAAAAGCCGCTCTTGCAAGCGGAGCATATCTGTTAAAGGTTTCCGGCGTTGATGATGTAAACTATCAAAATATTAAAGCAAGAATAAAAGAAATAGAGGTTGATTCACAATGATTAACATCCTAATACCGCTGGGTGGGAAATCTCCATTTTTTGATAACGAGGAATATCCATTTCCTAAACCTCTTATTGAAATACATGACAAACCGATGATAGAAATAGTCCTTGAGAATCTTTATAGTATAAAGAGGAAAAAAAAATTCATTTTTATAGTTAACCCAGGTGATTGTCACAAATACCATATAGATAATACGCTAAAACTCCTTACGGATAACAACTGTATTATTATAAAACTTGCGGGCGAAACGAAAGGCGCTGTTTGTAGTTGCTTGATGGCAATAGAATATATTAATAACCAAGATAAATTGCTTATTTCAAATGGTGATCAGGTAATAAATAAAGACCTGAGCGAAATCTTAGATCATTTCGAAAAGATAAGTATAGATGCAGGAACCGTTTGTTTTGATTCAGTACACCCCAAATGGTCGTATGTTAGGCTAGATAAGAATAATAAAATCGTAGAAACCGCAGAAAAAAGGCCTATAAGTAAAAATGCCATTGCAGGACTATATTATTTTAAGCATGGTAGCGATTTTATAACATCTGCCATGAAATCTATAGAAAAGGATGCAAATGTAAATGGTTTATATTATATAGCACCAACACTTAACGAAATGGTGTTAGAAAATAAAAATCTCGAAATCTTTAAAATACAAAATAATCAGTATCATTCATTTTATTCACCTCAAAAAATAAAGGAATATGAGAAAAAACTTAACAGTAGTAAATTTAAGTTTTTTGAATGAAATTTTATTAATAGGTATGCATAAAAACTCCAGAAGAAAAAGGAAACTAAATGCGAACTGAAAAATTAGAAAATATGATAAGGGGATGGTTCGTGGGTAATTTCGAACCTACCATTTATAAGACAAACGATGTTGAAGTTGCTATCCAAAAATATAAAGCAGGCGATTATGAAAAAGAACACTTTCATAAAATCGCTACTGAAATAACAGTAATTGTCAGTGGGGAAGTAACTATGAATAAAAAAAGATATAAAGAAGGCGATATCATAATTATAGAACCTTCAGAATCAGCAGATTTCTTTGCAATTACAGATGCAATAACGACTGTCGTTAAAATACCTGGCGCAAATAACGACAAACACATCAATAATTAGAGGGCTATCATGTTAAACATAGTAATACCAATGGCTGGAAAAGGAAGCAGATTCAAAAAGGAAGGGTACAAATTACCTAAGCCTTTAATACCTGTGCATGGTAAGCCGATGATAGAAGTAGTAATAAACAATATCCGGCCCAAAACAGAACATCAATTTATCTTTATATGTCTTAAAGAACACATAGACATGTATCAAATTGAAAAACATTTAAAAAAATGGGCACCGGGATGCAAGATTATTACAATTGATAGTGTCACTGAAGGGGCAGCGTGTACAGTGCTACTTGCAAAAAAGTATATCAATAATAATGAATCATTAATGATAGCAAATAGTGACCAATGGATAGATATAGACATCAATAATTATCTCACAGCAATAGAAAACGGTATAGATGGATTAATCATGACCATGTGGGCTGATGATCCAAAATGGTCTTTTGTACGATTCGATGATAAAGGGAATGTCATTGAGGTTGTTGAAAAACAAGTTGTTTCCAACGAGGCAACGGTAGGAATTTATAACTTCAAATACGGTAGTTTTTTTGTGGAAGCAGCGGAAAGCATGATTGCAAAAAACCTACGTGTAAACAATGAGTTCTATGTAGCACCGGTGTACAATGAGATGATTCAAAGAGGGGTGGCAATAGCGGTATATAATATTGGAAAAGATTTAGGTGGCATGTATGGACTGGGTATCCCTTCCGATCTACGGAAATTTGAAACATTAGAAGTTTCGAAAAAAGCAGTTAATTTTTAGATTAAAACATTATCCAACTTAAACTCAGTATTATACCTCTTTCTCTCCATCCCCAAAATCTCCTTCCTTTGTTACCCAGTCTTGAGTATATTTTTTTATCTTATTTTACTGTCCAATTTTTGGAGTACATTACAGTTGACACTTTTTTAATTTTCCTTGAGATGTCTGAAACAAAATAATGAAAAAAATCTCCCTAATCTGCATTATATTCTTCATTTCTCTGGTGATATTTTTTGCAATATTTATTTATTATCCAAATACAAATGATGATAATAATAACCAAAAACCAAATATTATTCTTATCGTTATTGACACATTAAGACCCGACCATTTGAGTTGTTATGGACATAATAGAAAAACTAGCCCTAATATTGATTCTATTGCTCAAAAAGGAGTAACATTCTTAAATCATTTTTCTACATCATCCATAACTATGACTTCTACAGCGTCTATTTTTACTGGATTACTTCCCTATAAACATATGGCTGCTTTTCCTCACCCAATAAAACCAAGGGCCCTTACAATTTCTGAGTTGTTGAAAACAATTGGCTATACTACTGTAGGTTTTATTGGAAATGTTCAGGTAAGCAAAGAATTTGGATTCGGAAGGGGATTTGATACTTATTATGAAGAGGAAGTTACTGACAAAGTTAACAATGTGAAGGATGCAAAGATAGTCTTGACAATACCTTATCTAGATAGAAATATTGCCGATAAAAGTATGTCGTGGTTAAGGGAAAACCAAGATAAAAATTTTTTCATGTATATTCATTTTCTCGGTGGACATCATCCTTATAAGTCTTATCAACCATTCAAAGATTATTTTATAGATGGTGATAAATACGAAAATCAAATTGATTTTTTCAATTTACTAGATGAAAAATATACAGATAGTTTGTTTTCAAAATTTCCTGATTTATTGGAAATATTTAATGCTATCTATGATAACAAGATACGTCAGATTGATTCATATATTGGAGAAATATATAACACTCTTAAAGAGGTGGAGTTATTAAATAATACTTTATTGATTATCACTTCTGATCACGGTGAAGAATTTTATGAACACGGGTCTTTTTACCATGGCGCAACACTTTTCGAAGAAGTTATTAAAGTCCCTCTGGTAATTTCATATCCTAAATTATTAAAAATGAATTATTATGAGCCAATCATGAGCCAGTCAACAGATATATTACCCTCCATTTTAGAGCTATTGAATATCAAATGCCCTCAAGATATTGATGGTAGTAGTTTTCTTTCCATAATTAAAAAGAGTAAACTTTCATTCATAAATAAATTATTCTCTAAAGATAGGGATAAAATATTCTGTGAACTATTTTGCCCAACGCAAGACCCGAAGTATGCCCTCTTTGCTGTCCGTAGTAAAGATTATAAAATTATTAAAAAATTGTCATTCAAACCTCGGACAAAGCAAGAATCTTTAGCCTTTCATTTAAGGGCTGATCCGTTTGAGAAGATGAATCTGAGTGATGCAAATGGTATGGAAACAATCCTTGAAAAGGCTATTGATAAGGCAAATAGTCATATAAAAACAATGCTTAATGAAAATAGTTATGAGGAAAAATTGGATAAAAACGTAATCGAACAATTAAGAAGTTTAGGCTATATCCAATAGATAAAATAAAGGATAACTTTTGAAGTTAGGCTTGTAATTAAACAAAACTTACGTTCGGGGAGCTATCTGTTTTATGCAAGATTCGGGTAGGAAGTCACAAGGGGTCAAACCTTCGTATTTCAATTGACAAGCTATGAGAAGTAGATAGAATGTAGAACCATGGCAAGATCGTTACGATTGGAGTTTGAAGGCGCTTTTTATCATATTACATCACGAGGCAATCTGAGAGACAGAATATTCTTTGATGATAAAGACAGGGAAAAGTTTTTGGAGATACTACAAAGAACAAAGGAGAGGTATGGATACCTCCTCCACGCATATGCCTTGATGGAAAATCACTATCACCTTTTTCTGGAAACACCAAAGGCAAATATCTCTCAGATAATGCAGAATATTAACACAAGTTATACAGTTTACATAAACAAAAGACATAAAAGATTTGGTCACCTATTTCAAGGGAGATTTAAGGGAATAATCGTGGACAAAGAAACCTACCTAATTGTTCTGTCCAGATATATTCATTTAAATCCGGTACGAGCTAGAATTGTGAAAAATCCGGAGGATTATAGATGGACAAGCTACAGGGAATATATCGGTGCCTGTAAAGAAAAAGAATCGATAGTAGATACAGCAGAAACCCTTTCGTACTTTTCCAAGACAAAGACTGCTGCAATGACAGCATACAGAGAGTTTGTGAAGGAAGGCATTGGAGAAAAAAATAATCCCTTGGAAGATGTGGAAGCTGGAGTTCTCCTTGGTAGTAAAATATTTATAGCAAAAATAAGAAGTATGTTACAGAGAAGGAAACCTGAGGAAGAGATTCCTCAGATGAAAAGACTCAGAGAAATAATTCCTGTAGATAAAGTTGTAAAAGTTTGTTGTAATTATTATGGCAAAAAGGAAGAAGAATTACTGAAAAAGGGCAAAGAAAAAGAGGAAAGACAAACAGCAATATATTTATCAAAAATAATGAGTAATACGAAGAATGTAGAAATTGGGAGGTGTTTTGGTATAAAGGGGTCAACAGTAAGTGAAGCACTAAAGCGAGTAGAAACCAGGCTAAAAAGAGATAAAATATTCCAGAATGAGATTGAAATATTAAAAAAACAATTAATTATTGAACAATGAAGGTTTGACCCGGGAGGTAAAAATGTCATCAATATATAAAGAAAAAATTACAGAAGAAATGGAGAGGATTCCTGAAGAAATGATGCCAAAACTATACAAAATTGTTCACCTGTTGGTTACTGAGTTAATGCCAAAGATAAAAAAAACAGGGAATCGTGGTTCGTTGAAAGGAATCTGGAGAGATAGTCAGATTGATGAATCATTGTTTCTTGAAGCAAGGAAATCTCTCTTTCCTTACGAATATAAGTAAGGGATGCCCATGCAATATGTAACCGATGCACATTCCTTGTGTGGTATTTTACTGATGACACTCGTTTAAGCAAGAAAGCATTGGAGGCTTTTGAGCAAACTACAAAAGAAGGCCTAATTATAGTTCCATCTATTATTCTTGCAGAAATAATGTATATCGCTAAAAAAGGCAGGATTACTCTTACTTTTGAAGAAACCGTTAAGAGAATAGAAGAATATGAGAACTTTGATATAGCTCCACTGGATGCTGATATCCTTAGGGTGGCAGATAAAATCGACTTGGACTTGGAAATGCATGACAAGCTGATTATAGCAACCGCTCTTTATTTCAAAGCAACTTTGATTACTAAAGATGAGCGGATAAAAGAAGCCGGAACATGTTCAACTATTTGGTAAGCTGGAATTATCGAAAAACAGATACGGCAAAAACCACCTCTCTGCGTGCGCTGCACAATCAGGTAGGCAAGGTGTCCAGATAATGGAATATGAAATAATAGGGAATGGAGAAATAAAGCTTTCCAGATTTGAAATGAAGATGCGATCAGGCGCTCTTAAGGCTCTTGTAAAGGCAAAAGAATGAAAAACTTGTTAAATCCACAGATTGCACAGATTTACGCAGATTAAAAACGGTTCACCGCAGGGTGGGTGGCAAACCTAACCTATTGACAAATCCAGACTGGTTTATTAGGTTATCACCATGGCAAAACCATTACGAAAACAAGAACATCAACTGTTTAATTAAAACCTATTATTCACAGATGAGGAAATAAACTTAACTCTGGTTTGATTTTTGAGCCATCTGTCTACGCTTTAGCCAACGCTCGAATGAGGCTTGGCTCTCACTCGACTTCTTGCCAAGTAATATCCCTTCAACCCCTATATCTTCATCCAAATCAGGCCAGTGAATGCCATACCCTGCTCCACTGATTTGAAAGTTGCCCCGCTCTGCAGGCGTTCCATACGCTAAACGCGGATACCAGCCAATTGGAATAGCGATCGTACGACCATCTTCTAAATCGACAGATAAGGTATCGTCTGTAACAGATACATTGATAATCCTAATTGGTGTGATGGTTAGAGTGGCAGAATGCGTCCCATTCATTTCTTAAGGTCTCCAAATTGTCTCGCATAATACGCTCAATATCCCGTAATTCTTTTCGTTTAAAACCATAGTTTGCGGCCAAGGACACATCAGGGTCAAGCCAAAATTTGGCACTCATATTCTCTCGGTCAACGTGCATATGGCGTGGTTCACCGCAATCATAGGAATAGAAGTAAACACGATAAGGACCGATACGTAAAGCTGTTGGCATCTTTTTCACACATCCAGAGATAGAGTGACCTCAGCAACTGCTATAGAAGGTTTACATCGTTCGTGACAAAAGACATACTCAGTTTATCATGATCTTAGTCGTTTGGCAATAGTTTGTATAGTCAAATAAATCTATTTTTCAAAAACCTAAATTCCTAATACTGGGGTCACCCATTAGAAGGCTTTTTGATGAGCGACAATTAGAATTCCCGTTTTTTAGAAGAAACCTATAGACTATCCAAGAAAATGAGTTTTATAGAAATAGGAGGGTACTTGGATGGTCACAGACAAGCAAGTGGGGATGCTGATGAGACTAATAAAAACGGAAAAGACACTAAATTTAGCAGCAAGTAAAGCTGGCATGGACGAGAAAACAGCACGGAAATATTTTCGTAAGAGAGCACTGCCAAGTCAACAAAAGAAAGCAAAATCTCACAAATGGGGTCAAACCTTCGCATTTCAATTGACAAGCTATGAATAAGAGTGAGTTTATTGCGTTTATTGGATTTGTTGGGTCTAAGGCCGCAGATTTACGCAGATCAAAAACGGTTTAAAGGTAGTCCACCGCAAAGGCGCAGAGGACGCAAAGAAAAAACGCTGAAGGAGAAGTTCCTACCATACTTTGGACTGGAAGTTTTTATCATTCAATATTACTGCCACCTCTCCAATGCTAAAAAATTCGTTTCTATAAACAAATTCTCTATTTCCTGGTTTTTCATTAACAACTCACTCCTCTTTTTCAAAAGGATTTATAATCTTTAGCCTATTTTCAATTATCTAGCCGTTTTTCATGTCTTCTGTATACAGTATTGAACAGTTATTTTCCAACGCTGAAGCAACAATAAGACTATCCCATATTGAATAGCCATATTTGTTCTTTAATTCAAACGAAGATTCTATTGTTGCTTTGTTTACAGGTGAAAAATCAAGAATATCCATGAACTCTTTGGCATATGTTACGGATTCATCATATGGTAAAATTTGCTTTTTAGTCGTTACTGCAACAAATTCGGTTATTACCTGAGAGCTTATTATTATTTCATCATTATCCACTATCAAATCTTTTACAATAGATTTTCTTGTAATATCAATAGATACATAATAAATTAGAATATTTGTATCAATAAAAATATTATCTTTCATGTATCTCTTCTCTGTTGAATTTATATCCTTCAGGTAAAACTCCCTTTGATTGATTATATATCTTCAATAATCTCTCTCTTCTTTCCGTTTTTTCTTCCTTTTCATCATAGGGTAATATTATTACCTCTAATTTCTTATTTTTAAATTCATCAGGCAATCTTATTGTTAAATCCTCTGATTTTGACGTAATCAACTTTCTAATGGCTTTCATAATCAATTGGTCTCCATCAATATTCTTCCTAAAGAATTTTCAAATTTCTCTATCCTATTTTCATTTGAAATATTAAATATATATATTGTGTTGACTGCAACCAGAAAGTCAAGATATTTATCAGAAACGATAGTAGGGGTAATTTTTGGATAGCATTATCAATTCTGAATTCCCCGTTTGCACGAGGACGGATCTGTTATGGCATGGCGCCGTTTCAATATTTTCTCGTTTATCGACGGATGTATGGGTTTGGGATAGAACTGTAATTTATCCACAGATTGCTCGGATTAAAAACGGTTTAATCGGTTTAAACGGCTTACCTACCTGAGACTACCCCTTGGGATCAGCATATACCTTCCTTGGTATCAAATCTCTATTAACGTTGATACAATCTCCTGTGCAAATTTTGTAAGGAAATACTTAATCATATTCTGTATAATTTGGTAATATGAATGGAAATTCTCCTTTTTAAAATATTGCTATGGCTGAAAGAGAATATATAATCCCTTACAGTTACGATACCAGGAAGAGGCATTATCATAAGACTTCAAGAGGTAAAGTAGAAAAATTTATTGTCCAGTTGGAGGTTAATTTTAAAGGCAAATGGAGAGAGTTGTACGTTATGACTGTGCCCACGGTTTTGCACATCGCGATTCGTACAATTTGGCAGGAAGGAACAAAAAAGAGGAATTGAATCTTAATTTTGAAGAAGCGTTGACTTTGGCGGACGATGATATAGATGAAAATTGGGAATCTTATAAACAGAAATTTTTGGAAGGAACAGTACCATGAATATTATGGAAAGGAAGAATACTGAATTAATTAAAGAGTTTAACAGATACATTAGGGAACACCCCGAATTTGCCAATAATATTCCCAATAATGCTATTGTAGTTATGCAATTAGAAGGAGATAATGCATTTAATACATGGAGTGACGTGGTTGCCAAAAGCCATGGAGAAGAGGGGCAACCAATAGTGTATATAAGAATAAAAAGGCTGAAACCCATCCATTCCCGAATAGAGGAATTAGAAATTGTTGTTTAAACGAAAAATTCGGAAGTTGTTCGGCTATCTGGTAAGCTGGAATCATCAAAAAACAGATATGGTAAAAACCACTTGTCTGCGTGCGCTGCACAGTCAGGTAGGCAAGGTGTCCAGATAATGGAATATGAAATAATAGGGAATGGAGAAATAAAGCTTTCCAGATTTGAAATGAAGATGCGATCAGGCGCTCTTAAGGCTCTTGTAAAGGCAAAAGAATGAAAAAACTTGTTAAATCCACAGATTACGCAGATTTACGCAGATTAAAAACGGTTTAAAGGATCTGTTCACCGCAAAGACGCAGAGGACGCAAAGAAAAGACTTTGAATAACAAAATGCTTACCACTCTTTCAGCTTGAATTCTTTATCATTTCATATCGTCGCAATCTCTCATGCCTGGTATAGTTATTATATTATCCCCAGGGCTATCATAATTGCCTTTTCTATTTCCTGCATCTTTTCGTCACTTATCTTGCCTGCAAATGGTCCCCTAATGAGCAAGGATTTATCTATCGTTGTTACTTGTTCACATTTAGCCACAGATATCTTTGTTAAACCACCTTCACCCTCTTGAAGTAAAACATGATTAGGCGATTGTCTCAAGTTTGTAGATAAAGGAACAACAATTATGTCATTAGCCAACTTGTTTCGAATATCTAAAGATACTACCAGGGCAGGGCGATTCTTATTATCCTAGGACTTACGCATTTATTAACAAATAGTGAGTAACAGAGAATCTGGCAAGAGAAGCTTTTTGCTCATACCAAGAAATTCGCTCTTTGATACGTCTTATTTCTAATTTCACAAAGGCAAGAAAAGAG
>JBDIVL010000027.1:0-58530 GCA_039794405.1 Candidatus Jinrextremum sp.
TGTTTCTCATGATCTCCGTGCGCCGTTGAGGAGTATTAACGGCTTCAGCAAAGTGTTGCTGGAAGATTATGCTGACAAGCTTGATGAACAAGGAAAAAATTATCTCCAGCGCATAATCGCAGCCAGCCAGCGTATGGGGCAGATTATTGAAGGCTTGCTGAATTTATCACGGGTAACACATGCTGAGATACATCAAGAGAGGGTCGATTTGAGTGTACTGGCGAATACTATTGCCGCTGAATTACGACAGATGCAGCAAGACCGTTGTGTTGAGTTTATAATCGGTGAAGGGTTGGTTACCCGTGGCGATCCTCAGTTGTTATCTATAGTACTTGAGAATTTGCTTGGTAATGCGTGGAAGTTTACCGGAAAGTGTTTACAGGCGAAAATAGAATTTGGCATTACGTGGTATGATGGGAAACCGGCGTATTTTGTACGAGATAATGGTGTTGGTTTTGACATGGCCTTCGCCGGTAAACTGTTTGGGGTATTCCAGCGTCTGCATTCAGCAACTGAATTTGAGGGTACTGGTATCGGGCTTGCCATTGTACAACGTATCATCCATCGCCATGGCGGACAGATATGGGCTGAAGGTGCGGTAAATCAAGGTGCGACGTTTTACTTTACTATCTCTTCTCTTACATGAAATCTTCCAGACTGAAGGAACCGTTTATGAACAGACCGCTTCGCATATTGTTTGTTGAAGATTCACTGGATGATGTTGAACTCCTGGTAAGAGAACTGAAGCGCGGTGGCTACGATCCATTATTCGAAAGGGTAGAAACAGCATCGGCCATGAAGATAGAACTCGAAAAGCGACCCTGGGATATTATCCTTGCTGACCATTCTATGCCGTTTTTCAGCGGGATTGGTGCATTGACACAATTGAAACTCAGTGGACTCGATCTGCCATTTATTGTCGTGTCAGGTGTTGTTCGAGAATGTACTGCAGTGGAATATATAAATGCCGGTGCCTATGATTGTGTTATGAAAGATAATCTGTCCCGGCTTATTCCGGCTGTTGAGCGGTCGTTAAGTATGGCGGAGGAACGATTGCACCGCAGACAGGCGGAAGAAGTGTTACGTATGAATGAGCGTAAGTACAGGATGCTCCTAGAGAATCTTCCTCAGCGGATATTTTATAAAGATAAAGATTCAGTATACGTATCTTGCAACAAGAATTTTGCTAGTGATATGCATATTAAACCGGATGAAGTTGCAGGAAAGACAGATTACGATTTTTATCCGAAAAAACTTGCTGAAAAATACAGGGCAGATGATAAGAAGATCATGCAATCAGGACGAATGGAGGATATAGAAGAGAAATATATTAAGGATGGGCAGGAGTTCATAATCCATACGGTTAAAACGCCGATAAGAGATGAAAGTGGCGATGTTGTTGGTATTCTCGGCATTTTTTGGGATATCACAGAGAAAGTAGCCTTGCAAAAGGAAAAGATAGCTTTACAAATGGAGGCTGTGCGCTCCCGTCATTTAGCATCATTAGGTGAACTTGCTGCAGGTGTTGCTCATGAAATTAATAATCCTATAACCGGTATTATTAATTGTGCCCAAATGTTGTTTAATAAAAGCAGTAAGGAAAGTGAGGAGCGGGACATTGCCAATCGGATTATCAAGGAAGGGAACCGTATTGCCCAGATTGTCGGCAGCCTTCTTTCTTTTGCCAGATCCGGTACTGAAGAGATTGGAGAAAAGAGTATCATCAATGTCGGTGAGATACTCAAAGAAACGCTCGTTTTGGCGGAAGCACAATTACAGAAAGATAGTATCAAGACAAAGATTACTATTCCTCAAAAATTACCCGTAATATCTGCGCAACCGTATCAAATTCAACAGGTTTTTTTGAATATCATAAGTAATGCCCGGTACGCCCTGAATGAAAAATATGATGGGGTTCACGAGAATAAAATTCTCGAAATTTCGGTTGAGCAGATAGTAATGAATAACTGTCCGTATGTAAAAATTATATTTCTCGATCATGGTATAGGCATACCTTCCGGGATACTTGATAAAGTAATGGACCCGTTTTTTACCACAAAATCAAGAAAGGTAGGAACCGGATTAGGTTTGAGCATAAGCCATAGTATAATCAAGGAAAACGGTGGTGAGCTTGTGATCAATAGTGTTGAGGGAAAATTTACGAAGGTTTCTGTAATTCTCCCTGTAAAATCTCCTGCAAAAACTGCCGGTAAATCCAAGTAAGTGCTAGTATTCCTGTTCTGATCCAGATTTTGTAATAGTTTACCGTAGAGGGTGCAGAGAAATAATAGTTGATAGTGTAGGAATTTTCATTTTATTTATGAGGCTTTGAGGGTGGCACGGGCAAAGGAGAGACTCAAGGTTTTGCTTCTGTACTCCGTGTCCTCAGGGTTAGTTCGATCATTTACGATTGAATCGAAACGGTTTGGTTTGTTTACCCCTATGGCCTGGTACCAATCAAAAACCGTATATCGATTCTCAACGTACCGTTCGATCTACAAGATTGAACCAACCCTAGGTTCGCCAAAGGCGATAAGTTTGTGCACAGGAATTTCAAACCATCTATGTAGTGGCATAGGCGCGCCTTGCCACTACACTGTTAAAAACCGCCAGACTTCATTTAATGTATAAGAATTTCAATATTTCCTCACTCAGGATAGAGCCCTAATTGTTTCTCGAGATCTTCAATCATGGTGATGTATTTTTCATACAAGCCTGCACGAATATCTTCTTTTTCCACATCTTCAAATTTTTTCAATAATACTGCTTGCTCATCATGGGTTAATGTCTCGTTTATCCAGGGGAAGAGGGTTTTTTCCTCCGTGTGAATGTGCTTTTCCATGTACCTGGTATATGAGTAGGCGATTTTCGCAATGTTCTTTTTTTCTTTCTTACCTTGATAGATATTGGTTATTGATTCAGATAAATCCCTTATCTTGTCGCGTGCAGATACATGCTCCATAAGTAAACGGCCTAAGAAATCCTTTTTTCCATTTCCCTGCACATCCTTAAGAAATGGGAATAGTATCTTGTCCTCTTTCTCCTGATGGCGTTTATCAGAAAAATTACTGATAATTTCAACAATTTTATAGAAGGTCTCCTGGGAAACAGGGTTTCCCGCATCAAGGTTACTTGCAGCCTTTTCTAAAATGAGTAATACCCTTTTTATTGTTACGAACTCATGGTGCAATATTTCCGTAGCAGAAGAATGCTGATTTTCAAGATGCTTGTGGTCCTGATAGGTATGATCCTTTGATGAAGTACAGGCGGAAATGTATACACAAAGGCTTATAACAACAAGTACGAATGATTTTTTCACAATTCTATTTCCTCCTGCTCTAATATTACAACAACTTAATTTCTTCTCAGTTTCCTGATCCCAATCCCGAAGGGATGTCATGATTATGGCAACTGGTTATCGTGTGAGCAATGCCTCTGCAATCCGGATATCTTCGGGTGTGGTAATCTTGATGTTCTCATCTGTGCCGGGCACAATATAAACAGGATAACCCAGGCTCTCTGCCATTTCCGCATCATCGGTAAACTCTCTATCCGTGTTCTTTAACTGCTCGAAAACCCTTTCTATGAGCTTTCTCTCAAATCCCTGCGGGGTTTGGGCCATCCATAAATTGCTTCTTGGAACAGTCCGTTGGATGAGGAAATTATTTCCTGCTTCTTTCACGGTAGCTTTCATAGGTGCCGCAAGGACGGCAGCATGATGTTCCGCTACCTTGTTTATGACTGCTTCGATGTGTTCTTTTCTCACAAGTGGTCTGACAACATCGTGGATAAGTACGATTTCAGTATCTGGCTCAGTGTGGCAGAGTCCCTGGTAAACACTGTCCTGACGTCTTTTGCCTCCGGGAACTATTTTTTTAACCCGGCAGGTGTCTAAGGCGGCTTGCCACTGCTCGCGGAGGGACTTTATCTCAAATTCACCGGTGACAAAAATGATCTCACTGATTTCACTGATCCGAGAAAAACGCTCAATGGTGTGAAGGAATATTGGCTTGCCGTGGATGTGGAGGAATGGCTTTTTGACAGTCCCACCCATACGTAGGCCAAGTCCGGCCCCAACTAAAATAGCAGATACTTTCATTTTACACGAAATTGTTTTGTTAAAAATGCTTAGAATTATTTTTGAAAGGCACTATGCATGTATGGTTGTTCAAAAAGGTTTTGATTGCCACTACATGTTGTATATAAAAATTGATTTTTGGAACCTTTTGGATAGTTCCGACTTTAAAGTTTTTCTGGAAAAGCTATACCCTTTCATAAGGATAGAATAACTTTTTGTATTCATCTTGCGCGAAACGGTCTGTCATCCCTGCAATGTAGTCGCAAACTCCCTGATAAAGTCCGGTTTCTTCTATCCACTTTTGATATTCGATCGGGAGCTGCTTTGGGTTACTGATAAAGGCCATAAAAAGTTCTTCCAGAAATCGCTTTGCCTTATCAGCCATTCGGGCTACTCGATAGTGCTGGTACACATTCTTAAAAAGAAATTCCTGGAGTTTCTTTTTCTGTTCGGATAACCGGGGAGAAAAAGAAACGATGAGTTCTGGATGGTCTTTGACGTCTTTTACGGTTTTTATTCCCTCATGTTCAATCCTGGAGATGGTATTCTCAATGAGGTCAGTAACCTCAATATCAATTAGGGTTTTGATTGTTTGTGCAATGAGTATGTGATGGTCATGAATGATGTATCTTTGCTTTACCTTTTTTTGCGTTTCCTGCCATAGTTCTATCGACTGCAAGTCCTCATCTGTAATAATCCCTGCTTTTAAGCTGTCATCCAGATCGTGATTATCGTAGGCAATAGAATCTGCCCTGTCTACAATTTGTGCCTCCAGAAGAGGCTGTTCTTCAGTATTATATTCTGTTGTAACGGGTGTATGGTTATAAGGAGAAATGTGCTTTACGATAGACTCCTTAAGTTCCCACGATAAATTTAATCCTGGGAAATTAGGATATTTGTGCTCTAGAATATCAACGACGCGTAAACCATGCAGGTTGTGTTCAAACCCTCCATGTCCTTCCATGAGCTTTCTCAGTGCGTCTTCGCCTGAATGTCCAAAAGGCGTATGGCCTAAATCGTGTGCAAGTGATATGGCTTCCGCAAGGTCCTCATTGAGGTTTAAAGCACGGGCAATACTCCGGGCAATTTGTGAGACTTCAATCGTATGGGTTAACCGGGTACGGTAATAATCTCCTTCGTGATTTACAAAAACCTGGGTTTTATATTCAAGTCGCCGAAATGCTGTAGAATGGATAATGCGGTCCCGATCCCGCTGATAAATACTGCGGTAATCATGTTCTTCTTCCAGGTATTTCCTTCCCCTGGAGTCCTTGCTCTTCATGGCGTAAGAGGCAAGCTCTCTTTCTTCTCTCAGTTCAATTTCATTTCTTGTCAACATAGGAATGGCCTGAAAGCGTGTAGTAATTACAAATGTTTTTTGAGTTCTTTGTAAAGGTTTTCTAGGGACTGCGGGATAACCTTTACATCTGAAATAACAGGCATAAAATTTGTATCGCCATTCCACCTGGGTACAATATGTACGTGGAAATGGCCAACAAGCCCTGCCCCTGCGGATTTTCCCAAGTTAATGCCGATGTTAAAACCCTCGGGTTTCATCATTGCCGTAAGGAGTTCCTTCATGTCCTTCGTCATCTTCATAATTTCCAGTATCTCCTGGTCTGTAAGGTCGGAAATATCAGGCTTGTGTTTGTTAGGTACGACCATAAGGTGCCCGCTGTTATATGGATATTTGTTCAGGATACAGAAACATTCTGTGCCCCGGTGAACAACAAAATGTTCTTCGTCCCGGGTATCCAGAAATGCGTTACAGAGAAAACAGCCACTCTCTTTTGGATGGTTTTGAATATAGGTAATACGCCACGGCGCCCAAAGATTTTCCATGATTTTGCCTCACTCTAATGTAACATATAAGAAATTCAGAGAGTAGGATGGCAAGCGAAGCAGACCCATCAATAATGTCTTAGCTGATAGCTGACAGCCTTCAGCTATGAAGGATCTGATAGGTGCGCTGATGCTTCACCCACCCTACCCGGCTGTTAAAAGTCATCGAAAGCTTAATTAAATAAAAAGAAGCTAGCTACATCCGGTACAGCTAGATGCCGTGCAACTGCCGCAGCCACCGGAACTGCCTCCGTTGGAGGAGTCTTCGTTACCTCCAGCAGACATTCCAAAAACGGAAAATACCTTTTGGATATGGTCACTTTGACAAGCCGGACAAAATAATTTTTTCTTCTCAGACGCACTCCTAAAATATTCGTCAAATTTGGTACTACACTGGTTACATTGGAATTCGTATATCGGCATAGTAATTACTCCTTCAATTCTTCAAACCTTTCAATCTTCATCTCTCTAACCCTGAACCTGAGCAGTTGCTAAGAATTGTAATAAATGAAAATAGATAGTGGTCGGATCTTGTTTGCCCATTATGGTAGATATGACAGAGGATTAACGGGCTTATCTTTTATATAGATTTTAAAATTGATCTCCCGGGTGCTTCCTGTGCTTGTCTGACTAATATTTGCTATAGGTTGCCCTTGTTCCACATAGCTGCCCTCTCCTACCATTGGATTACAATTGCCCCCATATATGGTACGGACGCCACCGTCATGTTTAATTATGAGGACGCAGGTGTTGGTATCAACAGGAGAGAAGACCTCAACGATCCCTCTTTTCGCCGCGACGATTTTTTGGTCGGGCTGGGGCAGTATGCATATACCCATATTTTTTGTGCCGTCCCTTGGTTCACCGAATTTCGATACGATTTGCCCTTTTACTGGCCAGATAAAACTGCTGGAAGATATATTTCCCGGGATGTTTCCTATTGGTTTATGATCCGGATAAGATGCAAGTGATGTGTAAGGTTTTTCTGAAGTAGGGATGATAAGTTTCTGTCCTATTTTTAAATCTTTTATATCGCTTATATGATTTGTTCTCAGAATGGTTTCGACAGATACTCCATAATTTTTTGAAATGCGCCATAAAGTATCTCCCTTTTTTACTGTATAGGTAGCTCTTTCCTCCGGTGAATAGGGCTGAGAAATTTTCCCGGATTTTGAATCTTCAATAGATTTGATTTCCTTTTCAAGTGGTGCTGGTACCTTTGGCTTTTTTGTTTGTGAGGTACAACCTCCTATGAGAAGGAGAACAGATACCGTATGTATAATAGCTAAGTCTTTTAAAAGATACTTTTTCACCTGGTTGAATCTCTTCGAATAATAGGCTTTCGGTGATCATTGTCCGTGGGTTTTTTACTGCTGGTATTGAAATCCGTAAGTCTGTGCTCACTCGTAGGAAAGTTATTTCCCAGATAGGACTGGCGTGCAATGTTATTGTTTAAAATTTCCTGTGTTGTGCCACTGGCAACAACAATACCTTCATTTATGATATAAGAACGTGTTGTAATACTGAGGGCTTCACGGACATTATGGTCCGTGATAAGGAGACCGATACCCTTGTTCTTAAGTCGCAACACGATATCCTGTATTTCACTGACGGCAATGGGGTCGACTCCTGTAAATGGTTCGTCGAGGAGGATCATTGTCGGAGAACTGGCAAGTGCACGGGCAATTTCAAGACGCCTTCTCTCTCCGCCTGAAAGGGTATATGCCTTATTTTTTACCAGCGGTTTTAAGTTAAACTCGGTTAGAAGTTCAATGAGCCGTTTGGATTTTTCAGTGGAGTTATATCTGTGCGTTTCCAGAATTGCAAGGATATTCTCCTCTACCGTTAGACGCTGGAAGACGGATGGTTCCTGACATAAGTAGCCCATCCCCTTTCGTGCACGTAAATAAATGGGAAGATTGGTAATGTCTTCGTTTTGAAAAATTACCTGCCCGCTGTCTGGTCGAACAACACCAATAATCATATTGAAAGAAGTACTCTTCCCTGCTCCATTTTGACCGAGTATCCCTACAATCTCTCCGTCGTTGACTTCAAAACTGACATGATTTACGACGACACGTTTGCCGTACGATTTTGTTAAACCTTCTGCCCGCAGTAAATTCATAGTAGATCAAAAATAAAAAATGAAAAAAATACCTATTTTATGAATCGTATATTGTTTAATGGCCAAAACACAAAAAATGCCTTACCTACGATATTCTTCTCCGGAACGAATTTCCATATACGGCTGTCATTGCTATTTCTGCTATTGTCTCCGAGCATAAAGTAATCTTTTTCACCTAATTGAATTGGTTGTGCAGTACCCAGTGTGCCGGGAGAAAGATCGGTGTAATAAATATCATGGAAAATCTTGATATTCTCAAAGACCGCATTTACGTCGGTACCACCGAAACGAATACTGCTCGTATCAAATGACCGGGGTTGAGGCACCGTTCCGTCTTCGTCATCATATACAAAAACTTTTTGGTTATCTATCGAGAGGGTTACTACTTGGTCTACATTTGAAAACTCTATTTTGTGTGTTTTTCCCGTCTGTACATGAATGTCTTTTTCCATAACAACATTTCCCGACTTCTTTAGATAGCCATTCATATTTGTATCATTCGTTGGAATAATGGCAGTAAACTCATCGTTGTTTTTTTCCAGAATTAATTCCAGACATTGGGAACCATGTAAGGGCGTTGCGTCGAAGCTAATTTTGATATCACCCATCTCATTGTTCCCGCTTCTGTTATTGTAACCATTATGATCAAGAATATGTCGCCCAAAGGTCACCAAAGAGGTATCCGGATTCCCATCTGATAAATTATCCAGAGTAAGCGTTTTTTTATCGATCTTCCATGTATTGCTGCTTGCTATCCATGTTGAAGTTGATTCCTCTTTTGGCGGATAGTGACTATCGTAGACGGGCAGCCAGAGTATATCCTGTACATGATCAGGTTTTCTTTGTATTTTATCGTTGATATAAATATCGCCGTTGAGTATCTGCAGCTTTTCACCCGGTAAGCCGACCAGGCGTTTTATATAGTTCTTCTTCTTTTTTGAAAAGCTTGTTGAGCCGCACCGTTGACAACGCAAACCATCGTACCATCTGGTATCAGGGAAATGGAGGGAGCAATTTTTACAGGTAAGATCATACAATGGATAAATAAACACTACAACATCCCACCGCTGGGGATTTTTGAATTTGTACCAGAATTTATTGACCAGAATCCTGTTTCCTCCGTGGATTACCCGATTTGATAAATCCGCCCATGGAGTGGTAGTTTGACAGGTTGGACAAGACCCTTTTCTCCATAGCCACGCAGGCCAGTTATATCGTATTCTGCTATCGCAGGCTTCACAATATGCAGAGATATTTATTAAAGACTCGCAGTTAGGGCAGGTCGCACTTTCACTTTGACGGTCTGCGTAAAAGGCCCATCCGCAATTCGAGCAATTTACATTCTTGTGCTCACCCAATAAGGTTGGTGCCATAGAACCCGTGGGGATTTTAAATGCCTCGATAACAAAAAAGCGGATAGCAAAGGCCAGGGCGATGGCGATGGCGATGGATTCAATATTTTCACGTAATTTGCCTTTGCGCTTTTTTCCCTCTTTATTACCGCTAGGAATCGTTTGTTTTTCTTTTATCTTTGTCACTCTACACCTCACTCATCGACAGATAGTACAGATAAGAATGCTTTTTGCGGGATTTCCACGTTACCAATAGATTTCATTCTCTTTTTCCCCTCTTTCTGTTTCTCCAAAAGTTTTCGTTTTCTGGTAATATCTCCACCGTAACACTTGGCGGTCACGTTTTTTGCAACCGGACGGATTGTTTCTCTCGCAATAATCTTACTTCCTATTGCAGCTTGCAGTACAACTTCAAAGAGGTGTCGTGAAATTTCATTCTTTAACCTCTTTACTAATTTTCTTCCCTTCATATCTGCTTCTTTTCTATGTACAATTGTTGAAAGGGCATCTACACGCTTACCCGCCACAAGGATATCGAGTTTTACAAGGTCTGCAGATTCATATCCAATAAAGTCATAGTCGAGAGTACCGTAGCCCCTTGTTGCCGACTTCATTTTATCAAAGAAATCAAAGATAATTTCCGCCAGTGGCAATTCGTAAACAAGGATTGCACGCCGTTCACTGAGATATTCCGTACTTTTATATCTTCCCCTGCGCGCTTCAGCCAACTGCATAATAGGTCCCAAATATTCCGTAGGCAGGACAAAGCTGGCACGTACCACCGGTTCCCGGAACTCCTCAATTTCGTTTACCGGCGGTACCTTTTCTGGATTATCAACTTTAATGATTTCCTTGCTTGTTTTCAATATTTCATAGGTTACGTTCGGGGCGGTCTGAACGATGCTGATATTACTCTCACGCTCCAGACGTTCCTGGATGATCTCCATATGGAGAAGTCCAAGGAATCCACACCGGAATCCAAATCCCAACGCTTGCGAAGTCTCCGGTTCAAATGTGAATGATGAATCATTTAAGCTTAATCGTTCCAGTGCCTCACGAAGCAGGTGAAAATTGGCATTATCCGTTGGATAAATACCGCAAAATACCATGGGTATTGGTGGCCGATATCCCGGCAGCATTTCTGCAGTTCTTTCCCTCGCATGGGTAACGGTATCCCCGATCTTAACATCATGAATAGATTTGATATTCGCAATGCAATAACCTACTTCTCCAGCAGAGAGACAATCTTTGGCTACCATTTTTGGTTTAAAGACTCCTACCTCTTCTACTTTAAAAGAGCGGTTTGTCTTCATCATATATATTTCATCGGTCACTTTAAGGGAGCCATCGAAGATACGCAGATAGATAATGACACCACGATATTCATCATATACTGAATCAAAAATCAGCGATTTTAATGGTGCATCCGGATTGCCCTTTGGTGGTGGAATATGCTTAACAACGGCATCAAAAATTTTGTCAATGCCTTCTCCGGTTTTTGCGCTGACCATGACTGCATCTTCAGGGTTGATACCCAATGTCTTTTCCATTTCATGAAGTACGTCATCGGGCCTGGATTGTGGCAAATCGATCTTACTAATAACGGGGATAATTGCCAGGTTATGTTCCATAGCGAGATAGGTATTGGCAACGGTTTGTGCTTCGACACCTTGTGAGGCATCCACCAATAAGAGTGCTCCTTCACAAGCGCCTAAACTTCTCGACACCTCATAGCTGAAATCTACATGGCCCGGTGTATCTATCAGGTTTAGGTTGTATTCCTTGCCTTCCCTTACAAGTTTCAAGGCAACCGCACTGGCTTTAATTGTGATTCCGCGTTCACGCTCCAGGTCCATATCATCGAGCATCTGGTTTCGGAATTCTCTCGATGTAATAGTATTTGTCCTTTCCAGCAGACGGTCTGCCAGGGTGGACTTTCCATGGTCAATATGTGCAATTATACAGAAGTTTCTAATTCTTTCAGTAGACATCCTGCTGCTCCAATAATTCCCGCATCATTTCCTAACTGTGAGAATACAATTCTCGTATCTTTATATGATGCCTCAAAGGCTTTTTGTTTTACTACTTGTTGAATCGGTTCCATCAATAATTTACCCGAACCTGTCATTCCACCGGTTAATACAATCACTTCTGGGTTTAGTATATGCATAATGTTCACTATAGCAATACCAAGATATTGTCCCGTCTCCTTTATGATATCT
Organism: Candidatus Jinrextremum sp.; assembly: GCA_039794405.1. Classification (GTDB taxonomy): domain Bacteria; phylum Planctomycetota; class Brocadiia; order Brocadiales; family Brocadiaceae; genus JBDIVL01. The sequence goes on from JBDIVL010000027.1 coordinate 11,620, forward strand.
AAGGATGCCTTATCACCCTGCGTTGCCGCATCGTTGATCATCTTTGCCGTAATCTCTTCAGAGTTTTTTAGTAAAGATGACATGCCGCTGCTCAATAATTCTTTAAAGCGCCGTACCATGGCTGTGGCAGAAGCATATGCCTCGATACACCCGTTGTTACCACAATTGCACTTTGGCCCATCTATTTTGATTATCATGTGACCGATTTCTGCAGCCACATTATTAGCGCCCCGCCAAAGTTTATTTTCTATGATGATGCCTCCTCCGATTCCTGTACCAATTGTCATCATCACCATAGAACTCGCTTCCTTCGCCGCTCCTATCCATTTTTCACCCCATGCTGCGGCATTGGCATCATTTTCTAAGACGCAGGGGACCACGAATCGTTTTGCTATCAGGTGCTTGATGGGTATATTACGCCATTGTGGCAAGTTAGGTGAAAAGATGATTGTTTCACCTCTTTTATCAATAAGTCCTGGAGATCCAAGTCCGATGCCTGCTATATCAGATATTTCTACCTGAGAGACATGAATTACATCATGAATCAGTTTAAATATTTGATCAGAGATCGTCTGTGGGTTGGCATTATAATCTGTTCTTATTGAGAGCTTATGGTGTACCCTCCCATCTCTATCAACAAGACCTGCCCGTAGGTTTGTACCACCCAGGTCTACGCCAATGGCATAGCTACCCATTTCCTGGCCCTTTCCTTAATCAGCGTATGAGAATATATCCTTGTTTGTACAAATAAAGAATTTTACCAAAAGTATTATGACAAGTCAATTTATATACGCATATCACCATTGGAAGAAAAAAATGGAATTTATGATTTGAAGCTAAAAATGATAAATCTCATTGATTTTTGTCTGTTTGACGTGGGACAGGTGGTTTCCGGTATTCAAATGAATATCTTATGGCAGGTAATACTTTCCTTACAGAAAATGTTTTAGCTCAAATGGAGATTTCTGAAATAAGAAAAAGAAATGCTTTGAGAGGTTTCCTCTTTCTGTTTGGGTTATTCCTTAATCCTTTTCAATCGATTCTGTATGTATGCATCCTGAAGTGCAATATAGGGGTCAATAGCTGGCTTTGTTATGCTTTCATAAGTCTCTCCTTTATCTAAAGAAACTTCATTATTAACATCAGATGCATTAGCTGCAAAGCCTTCCCATGGTCCGATAAAAAAAGAAATCAACGTTAACGGATTAAGGGCCATATCTCCTACATATCCTATAGTATCACGGAGAGTTGACGGGCCAATGATTGGCCATTCTATATAAGGGCCGGCTCCCATATTGTATTTGGCAAGGGTTTGTCCAAAATCCTCATCTTGTTTTTCTAAATGAAATTTTGATTTTGCCGGGTCGAAAAATCCTGCCAGTCCGATGGTACTGTTAACAAGAAAACGCAACCCTTCTGTTCCGGCACCTTTGAATTTGCCTTGAAAGAGGCAGTTAAAAAGCCGAATTGGTGTTTTGACGTTTAAGAAAAAATTTCTGATACTTACCCGTACTTTTTCAGGAAACACTTTCTTGTATCCTGTGCTTACGGGTTTCATTACGTAATAATACGTTTTATCATTGAAGGCGAAGATAGTCCGGTTGTATGGTTCTATCGGATCTTTAACATAAACGGTATCAAATTCTATTTGAACAGGTTCTAGTTCTTCATTAGTATTTTCGTCCGTTATCGTGGTGCTGGTCTCTTCGCTGTTGTTTATTACCTCATGAGACTGTTTTTCGGAAACGGGTAAGTCCTCTCCCAATACATACGTTTGTGATAATGATGAAAAGCTTATCAGGCCAAGGAATAACATCAGTAAAACGGGCTTACCCATTAGCGTTTTTCTCCTTAATTTTCTGGACAAGTTCTCTGTATGAGGATTTAACTAAGATACTATTAAACTGAGTACGGTAATTATTAATCAGGCTTACTCCTTCGATAACTACATCATAAATCTTCCAATTCCCTTGATCATTGAGCAAATAATAATCTACTAATATTTCCGTTCCCTGGTTTGTGACAAATTTTGTTTGTACGTTGGCGTATTTATCTGCTTGTTTTTCTTTTACAAAAATAATCTTTTCACCAGAATATGTATCGGTTTTTCCTATATAGGCATCTTTCATGATGTTGGTAAATAACTCTACAAATTCTTTTTTCTCTTCGGACGAACGGCTTTTCCAGTATTGTCCAAGCGCCCTCTTGGACATCTCTTCAAAATGAAAAATAGGTGAAATTTCTTTCCAGAGCTTTTGCCGGCGCTCCAGAAGTTTTTCATTTCCTTTCAGGGATGGATCCTTCAAAATTACTAATCCTCTGTCGATAGTTTCCATGATGAGTTTTCCTGGTTCCTGTGCCCATAAAAGAGCGGATGTGGATGTTAGTAAGGAAATTACAAAAATACCTAATACTGTTTTCATTATTTTGTTTTTCATAGTTTTCAGTCCTTTACTTTTCCAAAAACAAAATTTCCTATTAACTTTTCTAAATCAAGCGGTGGTTCCGTCTGATGCAGCAAACCGCCAGATTTTATTAATATATCTGATCCTCCGGGAGTAATTTCCACATACTTTTCCCCCATAAGTCCTTTTGTCCGGATTGAGGCAATTGCGTCTTCTTGCAGCTCTATATCATTTCGGATTAATAATCTGACGATTGCCTCATAATCAACGAGTTTAATACTATCGACCTTGCCTACTTCAACCCCGGATATTTCCACAACCGTGTCTTTTTTAAGTCCTTTGACTGTACTAAACGCTGCATTTACTGGATAATAATGATCGCCTATCAGATTAATTTTTCCAAATTTTATCGAAATATAGGCCAAGCAAAGGATGCCAAAGAAGACAAAGATACCAACGGCAATTTCAACATCAAATTTCTTCATAATTTATTACCTTCTAGAATAATAGTCGTGTTGTTCTATTTAATGTATAGGAATTTCAATCTTAGTAGGGGCTGAAGATTTTTTTGCCCCTCATTGAAATGTTGTAATATTTTAGTTTTTTTAAATCCAAATCTTACTACAAACAGGTTGCTCCTACGGAGTTTATAGATAATACGTTTTTCAAAAAACTAAATTGTTACGAAATGTTTTATCCAAAATAGTTGCCGAAGATCTAATTTAACGTTTAGGAAATTCAAATTGTTAATTTTCCTCCCCCTTGATGGGGGAGGTTAGGTGGGGGGTGTAAGAGCAAGCTAATCACCCTCCCTTAGTCCCTCCCATCAAGGGAGGGAAAATTTACGTTTAAGTAGCCGAGGGCCTAATTTATGCCGATAGGGCCTTCTAATTCCCCACAAATGAACTGATGGATAACTGGATCTTTTGACATCTTTATTTCTTCGGGGGTGCCTGCTGCAAGGATTTTCCCGTCATATAACATGGCGACACGGTCTACCATAGAGAATATTGCCGGGATCTCATGGGTAACGATGATAGCAGTGAAATTAAAACTTTTCTGACACTCCCTTATCAATTTATGTATTGCCTTTCCTATTAAAGGATCAAGACCCGTCGTTGGCTCATCAAAAAGGACTATTTCTGGATTCATGACCAGGCATCGGGCCAGCGCAACTCTTTTTTTCATGCCACCGCTAATCTGTGATGGATATTTATTTTCTGCACCTGAAAGTCCTACCCTGGCAAGTTCCCTGAATACCGTATCCCGAATTTGTAATGATTTCATCCTGGTCTTTTCCCTGAGGGGAAATGCAATATTCTCAAATACTGTCATGGAGTCAAAAAGCGCTCCTCCCTGGAATACAATACCAAGCCGTTCCTTTAATCGTTTCAACATTCTTCCCCGGAGCTTGCTGACATCCTGATTATCAATTAATATCTTGCCGCGGTCTGGTTTTACTAAGCCAATAATATGCCTGAGTAATACGGATTTGCCTTTACCACTACCTCCGATCAAGGCCAGGATCTGTCCTTCCTCTACCTTTAAATTAACACCCCTAAGTACTTCACATCCATGGAAACTTTTGTATAAATCGATAACTTCAATCATGTGTATTTATACTAATATTATTATGAAACTAATATGGAGGTCATAAAGTAATCCCATATCAGGATAACAACAGATGAAAGTACTACCGCTTGGGTAGTTGCCTTGCTTACACCTTCTGCTCCATATCCTGTATAATACCCCTTATAGCAGCTTATCCACGTTATTAAGATACCAAAGCTTAATGATTTGTATATACCTTCAAGGATGTCACGTATGTTAACGAAATCTTGAATACCACCGAAATAAGTCCCGCTTGATATGCCCATGAGCCCCGAACCTACAGCGTATCCCCCAAAAATACCTACTACAACAAAGATAGCGTTCAAGAGGGGAAGCGATAAGATGCCTGCCTTTAAATTAGGAATTATTAGATATTTGTATGGATTTAAGGCCATGGCATCAAGCGCATCAATTTGTTCTGATATCCTCATAATTCCTATCTCGGCCGTTACTGCAGAACCTGCACATCCAGTGACCATCAAGGCTGAAATAACCGGTCCTAATTCCCTTATTAATGATAAGGATACCACAGGGCCAAGACTGGATTCAGCACCAAACTTGGCTAAGGCATAATATGTTTGCAGAGCAAGTACCATCCCTGTAAACAGACCCGTTAAAACAATAACCGGTGTGGTTTTTACGCCAATAAAATTAACTTGTTTTATGATTCTTTGCAGTAAATAGGGGGGAAAAAACATCCAAAAGAAGGATTCGGCGAGAAAACATCCCATTCTTCCGAGTTCCCTAATAAACTTATGAACAAAACTCCCGATTACTTTGAAAGGAACAAGGGTCCAATACATAGAAATCTCTCTGGTATATCTTGATAACAGTTTTAAATTTTTCGAAGCGACTTACAAAATAGAAGGCTTTTGAGCTTGATAGAGCAAGTTTTTTCAGGTTATCTACGTTTGTTTTTTGATAGGTAATCTGAGATCCCAAATGCTTTTCTTTACAAAAGAATTTTGAAATGATACAAAAAATTTCAAAACTTTCAACTCTTTTTTGTCTATAAAAGAATATTATTTTTTCATAATTACTCAAAACCCTGTTGAATTTTATGAATATTCTTCCTACCCCCTGTTTTACCCCTTCGCAATGGGGGCAAAGGGAAGGTCTTCATCAGGATTTTGAGTAACTACACTTTTCTATGCCAGGGACAATAAGCAAGATAGTATGTGGATAATTGCTTGTGTATTTCTTTTCTGTATAATGAACCGAAAAATATAAATTGACATCAAATTAATACTAAATTTATTAAAACAAGTATTATACCAAATGAAAATTTATTTATAGATAATATTGGCGTATGTATATATATTCTAATATGTTAAGATGAAAAAATTGAATTTCTATGATGGACGTAATGCAACCGGAATGGATCGTAATGCCTCTTATAGCGAAAAATTTTCAAAAAAAGGGATATAAATGGTAAAATGCTCGAAAAAATTTCACTTTTGCAGATAAGAAATCAAGTATCAGGGTAAGATTTCACGGAAAAGTGGCAGGCAGAAGGTAGCAATCCGGGTGCTTGTGACTGAGGCCTTTTTTGAGGGAACTATGCCCAGGATTTTCCTTTACGGTGTCAAGAGGAGGAGACACCAATAATCGCCTTTACCCGCATATCAAAGGGCCTGTTCTGGAACGGGAGGTATTGTTGTATATCCAGATATCCAGCCAGATATCGCAACTTTGATTTTATTACATCTGTTCGGATAAAGGATATTTGAAAGATCTGGGAAGATTTGCACCTGTTTAAGCCAGTAAAGCAGGGGGGTGCTCAAGAAAATACAGGAGATAGCTGTATGGTATTGGAATGAAGTCTTGTAGTTGCCTAAAGTAAAAAGAAATCTCAAATCATCTGTGTCGGTGGAAAACGAAAGTAGAGACGCACTGCTGTGCGTCTCCACAAGAGCTGGCTTGAACAGAAATGTTTTGTAAGTCTTATGTACGTGGCATAATAAATCAAAAACATACAAAGGTCATAGCTTTTGCAAATTATAAGCGTTTTTAAGTCTGGTTTAAGGCTGGTTTTAATATCTTTGATGTTTCTTAATACCTTTCAACAAGCGATATTATTCGCTCCTTAAATTGTTTCAACGCGATGGCACGATGGCTGATTGTATTCTTAATTGAAGGAACCAATTCGCCAAAGGTTTGATGATAATCGGTTGCGTAAAAAATAGGATCATATCCGAATCCGTTTTTTCCTCTCGGTTCTTCGGTAATGAGGCCTTCACAACTTCCATCTACTACAAAGAGCAATTGACTTGGACTGGCGAGGGCAATGGAACAAACAAATCTTGCCTTACGCCTTTCTTTTGGTATCCCTTTTAATTCAGATAATACTTTTTCAATATTTTTCTCGTCGGTCGCTCCGGGGCCTGCGTACCTGCTGGAAAAAATGCCAGGACGTCCGTTGAGTGCATCGATCTCGAGTCCGGAATCATCAGCCATTGTCCACGTGTTACAGGCCTTTGCCAGTGTCGTTGCCTTTTTTATAGCATTTTCCTGAAAGGTATTTCCGTTTTCTTCGACAAGAGGTAAAAAGGGAAAATCCTCAGATCCCCGAAGTACAATCCCCGGTATATTTTTGAGGATATTTATGATTTCCATTTTCTTTTTTTTGTTTTGTGTAGCAATCAAGATCGTTTTTGTGTGAATTTCATTTATAACTGAACTCATTGTGTTTACTCTCCAAATTTCTATTTCCTGAAAACAAGATTAAATATAATTATTCAACTTTCCAATACCTTTTTTTGAATTTCGGTAATCTCACGAATTCCTTTTTTGGCTATATTCAGCATGTTCGCAAGTTGTTCATCGTCAAACACATACTCTTCTCCTGTCCCCTGTATTTCGATAAATTTGCCATTGCCTGTCATTACAATATTCATATCCACCTGTGCCGCAGCGTCTTCGGCATAGCAGAGGTCTAGTAATGTAACGTTATTGACAATGCCGACGCTTACGGCAGCAACACTATTTAAGATGGGGTTTTCTTTAATGAGGTCTTTGCTTTTTAACCAGGCAAGAGCATCTATTAATGCTACGTAACTGCCCGTAATAGCTGCCGTACGTGTACCGCCGTCTGCCTGAATGACATCGCAGTCAATCCAAATGGTTCGTTCCTTAAGCAAGGCGAGATCGATAATAGAACGTAATGAACGGCCGATAAGCCTTTGGATTTCATGGGTTCTTCCTGTTATTTTCCCTTTCGTGGACTCTCTTGCAACCCTCGTAGGTGTGGAAGCCGGAAGCAACGAATATTCTGCTGTAATCCAGCCTTCTCCCGTATTTTTAATGTGGGGTGGAACATTCTCTTCGATGGAAGCGGTACAGATAACTTCTGTATTCCCTGCCTGGATAAGTACCGAGCCCGGTGCATATTTTGTAAAATGTCTTTTAATGATGAGCGGGCGTAGTTCATCATATTTACGGTTATCAGTTCTCATATTATAATATTCCACCACCTATTTTCGCAGCAGGAGTTTCAAAAGTGCTTTTTCTACATGGAGTCTGTTTTCAGCCTGGTCATATACAATGGAATGTGGTCCATCAATAACTTCATCGGTAATTTCCTCTCCGCGATGAGCCGGCAGGCAGTGCATTACCTTGACATCATTCCTTGCAATTTTCAAAAGGTTGTTGTTGATTTGATAATTTTTAAAAGCTTGTTTCCGTACCTCTATTTCAGCTTCTTGTCCCATACTGACCCATGTATCTGTATAAAGGACATGTGCATTTTCTGCAACTTCCTTAGGGTCTTGGTAAAGATGTATGGTGTCTTGTCCATCTGCCATTTGTTTCGTTTTCGAGATAAAATCCGGAGTAAGCTCATATCCTTCCGGTGATGCGATATGGAGGTGAATGCCCAATTTTGCACAGATATGCGCCAAAGATCGTGCAACATTATTCCCATCACCAATAAAGGCGAACTTTAAGTTTGTATAAGTGCCAAATTTTTCTTTGATGGTATAGATATCTGTGAGTGCCTGGCATGGATGGAGATAGTCTGACAGGGCATTAATAACCGGCACAGTGGCAAATCTGGCTAAGTCTTGAATTATATCCTGTCCGAAGGTACGAATGACAATTCCATTTACATAACGTGATAATACCCGGGCGACATCTTTTACCGATTCTCTTTTACCGATATTAACATCATGCTGGGTTAGATAAATGGTATGGCCGCCCAATTGTACCATTGCCACTTCAAAAGAAACACGCGTACGCATCGAACTTTTCTCAAAAATCATGCCCAGAATTTTTCCATTCAGACATTTTTCGTCGTATCCTTTATTATGCCATTCCTTGAGTTCCTTCGTGACATTGAATATCTCCTCAATGTCAGGTTGTGAAAGTTCTGCAATTGAGATTAAATCCTTACATTTCATAAGCATCTCTCGTACATTAAGTTTTAGAAAGAACAGTTTTTAAAATGCTCAATCCCTCATCAATGGATTCTTTTTTAACATTGAGAGGGGGCATAAACCGAATAACTTTATCATGTGTACAGTTAAGGAATAAGCCTGCCTGAATACAGTTCTTAATGACATCAGTCCCGTTCACTGCTAGTTCAATCCCAATCATAAGGCCCATGCCACGTACCTCATGGATAGCCTTATGCGTTCTTTGTAATGATTTTAATTGATCCAGGGAATAACTGCCAATTTTTCTTACATGATCAAGGAGATTTTCTTTTTCAATCGTTTCAAAAACTGCCACACCGGCCGCACATGCCAATGGGTTTCCACCAAAAGTAGATGCATGGCTGCCCGGGATAAGGCTTTTTGCGACCTCTTTTTTTGCTGTCATAGCCCCAATGGCTATACCACCACCAAGTGCTTTTGCCAGTGTCATAATATCTGGTTCTATATCATAGTGCTGATAGGCAAAATATTTTCCTGTTCGTCCCATGCCGCACTGTACTTCATCAAGGATCAAGAGTAATCCCTTCTCGTCACACAATTTTCTAATACCTTGCAGAAAGTCTTTGGTGGCAATGTTAATTCCGCCTTCGCCCTGGATAGTCTCGAGCATAACGGCGCATGTTTTATCATCAATCGATTTTTTTAGTGCTTCCAGGTCATTGAACGGGACGTAGGAAAATCCTTCGATAAGGGGTGCAAATCCTTTATGATATTTTGGTTGCGCAGTCGCCGTAACCGTGGCAATTGTTCGCCCATGAAATGAATTTGAGAATGTAATGATTTTGTACTTCCCGGCATTTGAATTATGAATACGAGCGAGCTTAATTGCAGCCTCATTAGCTTCAGCGCCGCTGTTGCAGAAGAAACATTGTCCACCGAAAGATTTTTCTGATATGTGTTTTGCGAGTAATCCCTGCGGCTCGGTATAATAAATATTAGGGGCATGCTGGAGTTTCGCTGCCTGGTTTTGAATAGCAGCAACAACATTGGGATGGCAGTGTCCTAACAGGCTTACTGCCCAACCGGAAAAGAGATCCAGATACCGCTTCCCTTCTGCATCCCAAACATCCACACCACTGCCTTTGACTAGTAAGATAGGGTTCCGGGTATAATTAGGAATAACGTAGTGATCATATATTTCTTTAATCTCATTAGTCTTCATATTTTTTATTTTTTCCATCTCCTCAAATAATGAAAAAGGGATTGAAATTTTATCCTGATTTCAACCCCGGAAAGAAGCCATAATTATACATTATTTATAATAATATACAACAATCTTATCGTTGAATTTTATAAGTAATTCGTGTCTGACGAAAACTTGCAAAAATGTCATTTATTAAGGAGGATTAATTAAAAGGCACTGAATACGATACTCCCAAATGCTCCAACAGGAATCTGTTCTCGGTACCCTTGGATCGTTTGCCTCAGATCACTGACAAGCTTTTCTATTTCCACATAAAGCTCATTACTGTTAATTATCTTAGCTAAGGAACCCTCACCCCGCTCTATCTTTTCAAGGATGTTCTTTATACTTTCCGAGGCATCGCTGAGATTTGTAAAAATACCTTTTTCTGTTAGAGGCTTTAATGCGCTGTTCAATTCCTTCAGCGATTCTTTCACTTGAGGGCCAAGGTCTCCCAGTCCTGCAAGGGCATTATTTATACTTTGTTCATTGTTTGTAAGTACCTTTTGGATAACTCCCATAGCAGAGTCCAATTTATTTATAAGTGCTTCATCGGTAATCAATCTGCCTAGTGTCCCTTGCCCTGAATTGATTTTGTCTGCAATACCCAGGGTTGAATCCAGTAATTTATTAAGTGTCGGAAGAGAACTTTCTAATGATCTTCCACTACTCTTTAACGAATCAAAAAGTTCCTGCATGCCTTTCAATGGTTCAGTTATATTCTGCAATCCTGTTAATGTATTATCTAATTTAGATACCATATCAATGAAACCAGGTGATTCAACAGTCTTTATTATTTCACCAGCATTATATGCAGGATTAGAAGATGATGCAAGGGTAATGTTGATATGGCTTTTCCCCAATAGGAAATCAGAGATAATTGAGGCTTCCGATCCTTTTCGGATTGCTATACTCTTTTGGATAGATATCACGACCTTAATTTTATCACCCTCAACAGCAATGCTTTTTACATTTCCAACCTTTATCCCTGCCAGGGTAACATTGCTCTTAACTTCCAAGCCTTTCGCTTCATCAAAATATGCTATAAGATCGTAATAGTTCCACCACTCGCCGACTCTCTCAATGCGAAAGGTTAGAACTGCAAGTATTGTCATGCCGAGGATAAAAAATATACCTACCTTCGTTGCTGATATAGATGTTGATTCCATAATCACGTACCTCCAACTTTTACATTTCTATGCCTTGTGATAAATTGAGTAACAATATCGTTTTTACTATGTCTGAATGATTCAGGGTCACCTTCCTCAATAATCCTTCCCTGGTAAAGCATGCAGATATGGTCTCCGATGAAGAATGCCGATTCCATATCATGGGTTACAACGACCGATGTCATTTTAAATTTTTCTTTTAACTCCATGATAAGTTCATCAATATTTCCAGCCATGATGGGGTCAAGACCTGCTGTTGGTTCGTCATAGAGTACAACTTCCGGATTCATTGCGAGGGCGCGGGCAATTGCAACCCTTTTTTTCATCCCTCCGCTGAGTTCTTCAGGCATGCTGTTATGTTTTTGTTCCATTTTTACTAATGTTAATTTTTCCATAACGGTTTCATCGATTTGTTTTTTGGAAAGCCGGTGCTGTTCCTTAAGCCCTAATCCGACATTCTCAGCTACTGTCAGTGAATTTAATAGTGCGGCAGATTGAAATACCATGGCAAACCGGCTTCTGATTTCTCCTAATTCTGATTCGTCTTTTGTTGTAATATCTATACCGTGTATAAGTATTTTTCCTGAATCAGGCTTTATTAGCCCAATAATGTGCTTTAATAAGACGCTCTTTCCTGTTCCACTGCCCCCAATAATTACCGTAGTCTCACCTTTCCGTATTTTTAAGTCAAGGTCCTTAAGTACCTGTAAACGGTTAAAGGACTTATTTAACTTCTGTATATCGATCTCAACACCATTCACAGCCATAACCTGGTGATAAAATAATTCAAAATGTATATTGAAACAAACGAGCAGACCACCGATTTTGTTGTTGCCTCACCTACACCAGCGGCTCCACCATCTGCCTTCAAGCCATAATGACATCCTACTATAGCGATTGTGGCACCAAAAATGGCTGCCTTTACAAGGCCTTTGATAATATCAAGGACTTCCAGACTCTCTGCCATCCGGTCAAAATAGACTTTAACAGGAATATGAAAATATGCTGCAGCTACGGAAGCCCCGCCTAAAATACCTATCGCATCAGCATAAATAACCAAAACGGGCAGCATACACAAGCAAGCGAGAAAACGGGGCATTGAAAGGTATCGGACCGGGTCGATGTTTAGGGTCTTAAGGGCAGCTACTTCTTCTGATACATTCATGGTACCAATTTCTGCTGTAATTGCAGCCCCGATCCTGCCTGCAAGAAGGAGTGCTGTGAGCACTGGTCCTAACTCCCTTGCCATGGCAATAGGAACAATGGCGCCTAACGATTCTGCCATACCAAATTTTTCCAGGGTATATCCCGTTTGAAGAACCATAACCATTCCTACAAAAAGTGATGTAAAAGTAGCAATTGGTAAGGTATTAACTCCCATCTTCACCATAAAATGGAAAATTTTATCTAAATTCCTGAAGGCATGTTTACACCGGTATAGGGTATTGACGAAAAGCTGGAGTAATTCACCTGCCAGTTGGAATAGATTAAGTGCCCTCGTACCTACGTAGGTTAATGGATTTACCATGGTATAAAATCTCTCTTTTACGAGTTTTTCACCCCTCATTTGGAATAAATCAAAGGACTTGCAGTTTAACACCCTTTCTTTGAACCCCTGGAGAGGTGTCTCTTTCTGTTCCGGAGTTATCAATGAAAGCTGGTTAGTGTTCCAAAAGACAGATACAGGCTGCAAACCAATGTCATTAAGTTAAGGATTATTTGACCAAAACAACCCCCTCGGTGTTGGTTCAATCGTCCACGATTGAACCGAAACGTTTGAGCCCGTTATCGGTACTAGGCATCAATCCAGAGCCTGTGTAGCAATTCGTGACATGGAGTTCAGTCCGCAATACTCATTGAATCGATCCAAAGCCAGTCAAAACGCCCAAACGTGTGGTTCAATCTACAAGATTGAACCAACTTAGGCTTAACTTAATGACATTGGGCTGCAACCTTGAACCGCTATGGAAGTAGGTTCAATCGTTTACGATTGAACTAAAACATTTGGCGTTTTTCATGCGCTTGACACCAGTCAAAGGCGGACATGCCAATTCCAAATGTACGGTTCAATCTGCCGGACTGAACCAACCATGCGGATTTTCCAAAAGGCTAAATTGTTATTGTTTTCTTATTGTATCAGTCAAGGGTATTTTTAATAGATAAAATAACCGGATATATTGGTCTGTTTTGTTTTTCCTGTATGCAATCATGTTACCGAACAGGGAGAGATGTATAGTTCCTTCATGATTTTTGTATAAGGAGAAAAGAAGTGCTATCTCTCTATATGAAAATCGTGTGCTGTTTTCCTGGTGATAAAGCCTCCATAAGAAGCGTGTTGTTTTTATGCCGGTGGTCTTATTATCTCTCTGTTCATAAATATGAAAGAACGGTTTCCAGTTTCTTTCCCAGCCTCCGTCGTCCAATAACGGATAGAGAGAAAGCGCCTCAAGGTTTGTGGAGGAATCAAATTCTTTTTCTTTTTTATAGAAAGGCCAGATCTGTCTCAGTTCAGCATGTTTTTTATCTCTCATTAAATATTTATGACGCTCCCAATAAAAAGGCAGAAAACGTACCGTATCAATTTTTCTGGAATCACCTAACTGATAATGAATTAACCAGAACAAAGGATAAGCGAATGAACGTGTTTTTGTATCAGGTGTGTGGTTAATACTCCAGAATGGCAGAAAGGCATTTTTATTCCTTTCCTTACTTTTTATCTTTGTTGCAATGGGAAATGGATAATCCCACCGTTCTAATCCTTTCTGCTTATCTTTTATGTGGTTGAAGAGTGGCCATAAAATTGACCGGGAATCAGATACAGGCGTTTTCTCGGTGATATAGAAAGGAATGGTTCCCCAGCCTTTATACTCTCCGGTGTCTTTTATAGCGGCATTGACGTAAACATAAAGTGGCCACATGATAAAACCCTTTTTATATTTCCCCTTTTTCTCATGTTTCCCGTAAAAAGGCCAAAACTTATATCCGTTTTCATCACGATTCGTTGATGTGGTATAGTTAAAAAATGGCCAGATAATATTCCACGTTTGACGATTTTCTTTTATTAATTTCGTATAGACAGGCCATAAGACAAATTGTATTTTGTCTTGATTGAATCTGTGATGAAATGTTCCATAGAAAGGAAAGAGAGCAAAATCCTTTCCGTTTTGTGTTCTCTTAAAAAAAAGGGGAAAGAAAGTAATATCTTTTTCGGGGATATTACCGCTGGTATCTTTTCTATAGAAATAAAAGGGGAAGGCCCTTTGATATATTCTGTCTTCAGTACGTATGGCATACATGAGAGGCCAGAGAAATTCAGATTTTTTATAGTTCTCTTTTGGGGTTCTTTTAATGCTGTAGACAGGCCTGAAGGAAAATATGCTTGTGTCTTCGCTCTCCTTTACATGGAAAAAGGGGTACAATACCTCAAGTTCTTTTTCATTTTTTCCTGTTTTTTTGTTATAGAAAAAAATTGGCCAGAAGTTTATATCGGGATCGTAGTCCTCTGCATTATCATAGCCTTTGGCGTTTTTGTATGATGACGCAAGAATGATTATTGTAGCCAAGATGGTAAAAGGCAGGATATATTTCTGAGCCATCTACACCCCTTCTTGACGTATAGGAATTTCAAACCTTTGTAGAGACGCACAGCAGTGCGTTTCTCCATGGGGTTTCTCGGGCTGGTGGGTTTCTTAAGTTGATCCAAGAAACTGTGTTAGCTCAATTAACCGATTTTCTCAGGGTCTATACGATGATTTGTGTTCCGACACCTTTATCGGTAAATATCTCCAATAAAAGTGCATGCGGTATTAATCCATTAATAATGTGTGCCTTCTTTACTCCTGCTTTTACTGCATGAATGCATGCCAATGCCTTGGGAAGCATTCCGCCGCTGATTATCTTTTTATCAATAAGTGCATGGACTTCGTTTTCATGTAAGGTAGAAGCGAGGGTGGTTTCATCATTTGGTTTTGTCATAATACCATGGGTATTCGAGAGGAAAACAAGCTTCTCTGCATTGAGTGCTTTAGCAATAAATGCAGCTACATTATCTGCGTTGATATTATAGATATCCCCATTAATCCCTTTTGCAATAGGTGGAACAACGGGGATGGTGCACGACCTGCACAAATGTAAGAATGTGTCTCTGTCAATCGATGTTACGCTACCTACAAAACCAATATCTAACTTTTTCAGGGTACCGTCACTTCCCTTTGTCTCTGCGTAGTATTTTTCTGCCTTTATCAGGCAGTGTCCGTTTTGCCAGATACAGGTAGCTTCATTACCCAATGTGGAAATTTTCTTTATTATGGAAGAGCTGATTTGGTTAATGAGAACATCTTTTGCTATCTCCAGGGTCTCAATATCCGTGATTCTATGACCTTCAATAAATTTTGGATTTAACCCCCTTTTTGTCATTTCTTGAGTGATATGTGGACCACCGCCATGGACCAATATTGGCATAATACCAACAGTTTTCATAAATACGATGTCCTGGAGCACGTTGGTGAGTACCTCATCACTGGACATTGCCCCTCCACCGAATTTAATTACCACAATTTTATCTCTAAAAGATCGTATATAAGGAATGGCCTCTATGAGTATATTTGCCTTCCGAATGGCATTTTCCATGGACTTTATCTCATTTAATGAAAAGGGTTAGTGATAGTAAAAAAGAATAATAATAAAAGAAAATTGGATTATAGCAAAGGCGATTTTTGTGTCAAGATTAAACAAAGGATTTTTTATCGTAAATTGAGTTTTAAATTTGCATTTTGAAATTAAGGTTATGGCTATGGCAAATTGCAATGGCAAGTGCATCAGAAGCATCTTCCGGTTCGGGGATTTCCGGTAATTCCAGAATGATTTTCACCATTTCCTGTACCTGGTTCTTGTGGGCATTTCCATTACCCACGACCGCCTTTTTGATAACTGTCGCAGCATATTCAGTAATAGGAATGTTTGCCAATGCTGCACAAAGAAATACAATACCTCTGCCTTCGCCAATCTTTATCGCCGACTTGATATTTTTACCATAAAAAACCTCTTCGATAGCCATTTGGTCCGGTTGATATTTTAAAATAATATCCATGATACCAGAATGGATAAACTTGAGCCGCTGTGGAAAATTTTGTTTTTTATCGGTTTTAAAGGAACCATATTCAATAACTCCAATCCTTGAACCTTTTGTTTCTATCAGGCCATAGCCGGCGACTTGTGTACCAGGATCGATTCCAAGAATTTTCATAAGCAATTGATTCTTATCTCATAATGGTTTAAAATTTCTTTTTAAAGTTCTTAACCACTATATTTATATGAGTTTCTTCAATTGTCAAGGATAAATCTAACCCGAAAGAGTCAGGAGAGAATAACCATTGAAGTACGGAAAGACAGAAAATACCATTTCTCTTTCCCGACATTCTCTTCATTTCCGAGCCTTCTTGATTTCCGTGTTTCAGTGATTATCGAGCTTCGCAGCAGGGAAAAACATATATTTTGCTAAAAGTGTCAAGTGTATTCTTGTGAGAAACTATAAGGATTTATAAATAAAATTCGTTTACATTTAGTTTGCGGTTACTATAATACTCAAAATGTCTAAAATAAATTTATCAATTAATCTGGCAGGGATTCAGTTAATGAATCCGGTTATCTCAGCGTCCGGAATATTGGGTACAACGAAGGCCTTATTAAGACGTGTTGCGGAAAATGGTGCTGGCGCCGTAACGATAAAATCGATTAGCATACAGCCGAGAGAAGGGCACAAAAACCCTACCGTTATTACCTTTGAGGCAGGCATGTTGAATGCTGTAGGTTACTCAAATCCGGGTGTTGAAAAAGCTGCAAAGGAATTCGAGAACCTTCAGGATGTTGGTGTTCCGGTAATTGCCAGTGTAATTGGTACGGAAAAAGAAGATTTTATAAAGGTTGTTGAAGGTCTTTCCGCCCGGGAGTTTTCAGCAGTAGAAATACCCCTCTCCTGCCCCCATACTCCAGGGTTTGGGCTCCTTGCCGGGCAGGGTACCCCGCAAGCTACCTCGGACATAACTTCTGCGGTGAGGAAGATAACGAAATTGCCTCTATTCATAAAACTATCTCCTAACATTCCAGAAATTTGTACGATTGCAAAAGCGGCGGAAGATGCCGGGGCAAATGCCATTACAGCAGTTAATTCTATGGGTCCGGGTATGATCATTAATATAGAAGCCCGAAGGCCTATTTTAAGTTTTCAAGTGGGTGGTGTTACCGGTGATGCCTTAAGACCTATCGCGATACGGTGCGTATACGATTTATATAAGGCCGTAAAAATCCCTATTATTGGTGTAGGGGGAATTTCTACCGGACGGCATGCCATTGAGATGCTGATGGCAGGGGCGTCAGCCGTTGGGATAGGAACGGCAGTTTATTACCGTGGCATCGGGGTTTTTAAGAAGGTCTGTGAAGAAATGAGTTTATGGATGCAGGAGAATGGTTTTGATACTATTCACGAGATTGTAGGTGCTGCACATGATTGAACAGCCAACAATGGTGAAGATTTGTGATATCCGGGAGGAGTCTCCAAACGTAAAAACGTTCTTTTTTCGCCTTCAATTGCATTTTGATCCCGGGCAGTTTGTAATGATATGGATTCCACTTCTTGATGAAAAACCCTTTACCATATCTTATATTCAAGGTGATCTCATAGGGATCTCTGTTTTGAAAAGGGGCATATTCACCAATGCATTTCACCTTAAGAGAGTAGGGGATATAATTGGTATACGCGGTCCCTATGGGCGGAAATTTAATTTACAGGCAGATTCATGTGTTGTGGGAGGGGGGATAGGGATGGCGCCTTTGGCAACGATTGTAGACAGGTTGCGTAACGGGGTAACTATCATTCATGGTGCCCGAACCGCTTCTGAGATACTTTATCAGAACCGATTTAAAAATATGAGATTGTGTACCGAAGATGGGGCTCTTGGTTTTAAAGGAACCACCGTTGACCTTCTGAAGGAAATACTTAAGAAGCAGCGTTTCCAGAAGGTTTATACCTGTGGCCCTGAAAAGATGTTATACAGAGTAGTTGAATTGTGTAGAGATTATGGTATTGAGTGTGAGGTATCTTTGGAGAGGTATATGAAGTGCGGTTTTGGTGTGTGTGGTCAATGCGACTGCAGCGGCCAACGGGTGTGTATCGACGGCCCCGTCTTTAATGCTGAAGAGTTAAGCAAGATGGAGGATTTTGGCAGGGTAACGATAACGAAAGCGGGAGAAAGAGTCCTGTGTTAATTAAATTGAAATTTTATTGACATTGCACAGTAAATGTAGTATTTTTTATCCGTAATCAGGAGTTTATATAAGGGAAATCATATCTCTTTGATGTTCCTTGCATTTTCTTAGCCCCCATCGTCTAGTGGCCCAGGATGTCAGGTTCTCAGCCTGAAGACAGGGGTTCAAATCCCCTTGGGGGTACCAATTATAAGGGCAAAGTATGAAAATGTAGGGATCTTTTCACACAGCAATTACAAATCTTTTCGTATGTGTTCCGTACACAATCCATACAAAATTCATGGAAAATCAATATTACTGCAAAAGGAGAAAATGGATGCGTGGAGAAACTCCAAGAACAAAGCGCATGATATACAAAATATTTTTACTCTTTATACCGGTTTTAGTCCTGTTTTTCTTACAATCTCCTCTGGTATTCAGTGAAATACAAGAAGGGGGTTTAGGTAAAATTCAGGGATATGTTGTTCATAATAGCAATAACAGAAAATATGCGATAAGAGATAATATTAAATTAATGGGTGCCTTTGCTACCTCAGACCTGCCTGTATCGCAACCCATATCCCTTAAATTCGAATACACGACCTTTGATAAATTATATATGGGGGTTGTCATAATCAACTATAGCGGTAATGACAAAGATGTGACGGTAACTTTTGAACTCTCTGGACCGAGGGGAGGCGTAGAGAAAGAGGATATTACTATTCCTGCTTCCTCTACCTATTATGCTTACATCTATGATACACTTGGCAGGCCCGGTTTTTATACCTTTCGAGGGGATGTAGAAGGTGTGGGGAGTTTAAAGATAAGGATGCTGTTTACAGAAGAATAGTTCTATTTTGGTTCCTTGCGATATGAACATTAATAAGAAAAGATTGCTCGTCTTATTTCTCATAAATATATTTATTATTGTTCATCTTGTACTATGGTATAAGCTTGGTTATCGAAAAGTCGGAACTTTTAGTCTAAACGGTGTTGTCAGTCTTTTCGGGATGGGTCTTCTGAACTCTGCCGCTGCATTTTTTATTTTTGTAATTTTCATTACGGTCTTTTTCGGAAGACTATTTTGCGGATGGGGATGTCACTTCGCCTTCTTTCAGGAAGGCGCCTTAAAGATCCTTAACATATTTGGGATAAATCCCAAAATCATTCATTCAAGAGCAAATATCATCCAGTATGTCTTCCTCTTAAAGACACTGGCTGCAATCTACGAATTTTGGCTTATCTACGGCTCTCCCCGGTTTCACATCAGTATCGGTGATACACAGGTAATGACGGTGGACCTTCCCAGAAATCCTATTATTATTGCGCTATTTATCTTATTTGATGCCTTTCTATTTATTTATCTCATGGGATCAAGGGCGTTTTGCAGATACGTATGTCCATGGGCTTCTATGCTCGCAATCTTCGATAATTTCAGCTTCTGGCGCATTCGTAAGGTCGGCGTGTGTAGAGGATGTATGAGCTGTACGAAAAGCTGCACCATGGGGATACAGGTACACGAGGAGATTGCTCAATACAGTGCTGTTGTGAATACACATTGTATTCGCTGTCTTGCTTGCAAAAATGCCTGTCCAAATGGTACACTACGTTACCGATGGGGTGTGAATGTAATCTCTCTTACCCGCCGATTCAAGTGGCTAATTTCTGAAAAATCCAATTATACCTGGTGCTATGAGCTTGTACTGATTTTTTGTGGACTCATTGTTGCATATTATACGCAGAGGTGGTTGGGGAGTTTTCAAACGTTCCTCGGTGCTGCATGGGGCCTTTGTTTCGGCGTTTGCGTTATCAGGTTCTTTCAAAGTAAAGGAATAACGCTATCGGAGATTGCCCTGAAAAAAAGATGGGTATTTACCATATCTTTATTAGCTTTATCTACCGCAACCTGGTGCTGGGCGACGAATGTTTCTTATGATGTCCGTTTATTATTAAGGGGAAATAGATTTTTTGATGTCATGGAGTATGATAACGCTGTCTCAATATATAAAAAGGCGCTGGACGAATTTCCTTTCAATGATGAAATCCGTGCCGCACTTGCACTAACATATAAAACAAAAGGAGATTATGCCCTTGCTATAAAAGAGTACAGAACCCTTATCAATAGTAATCCAGAAAATGCTGCACTGCATAATAATCTCGGAACCGTTTACTATAGAAAAGGAGATTATGATTTAGCTATCGAAGAGTATAGAAAGTCTATTCAATTAAATGAACATTTGACTGCGGCTTATGGCAATATCAGTTTAATTTTTTTAAAGCAGGGAAATGTTACGGAGGCCATTTCCTTTCTAAGAAAGGTCTTTCAGAAGGAAGAAGATATAGTACAGTATATTTTAACATTTTATATATCGAATCAGAAATCAATGGATAGAACAGAGGGTTAATTTATGAATAATATTTATACTTGTCAGACATGCGGTTTGGTAACTGCTGAAAAAGGACACCTTTGTCAGCCAATACCTGCGAAAAAAGCTATTGCTTGTAAATTTTGTGGTACGATAACAGGTGATCCCAGACATGTGTGCGCACCTAAAGTTGTTAGTTTAAAATATGTTTGTGATTCGTGCGGAAGACTTGCTCCTAAACGTGAGCTACTTTGCCATCCTTCTCCTATACCGAAAGCAAAGCTAAAGAAAACAACTAAAAAGACGGTTACAAAAAAGGCTGGAAAACCCAAAAAATTAAAATCAAAATCTAAATAATTCTATTGAAATTTTATTTCTTTTCCTTTTGATGCCGGTTGCGCTTGCCGATTTTCAAATTCATGAATAACAGGGTATTTGTTCCATTTTACGTATTTTTGAAAATCATTTCAGACTATACAAAATTTATAAACCGTTCAAGCAGTTAAATGGCCTGAACGGTTTATAAAATTTTGGACTATCCCCAGGATTTGTGTCAGTCACACTTTTGTAATGGCACATTTCTGTGTCAATGTCACACATTCCCTTATTTTACCTTAACGATCATACTTTGTATTTAATTATAAGAATTTTGATGAGCAGGATAATTCTTTAGGGTTTCTTGAATTTAATTTCTCATATCTGCCACAGCCTTTTCGTTCATTTTTATCGAATATTTTATCTGTTCTTTATCTCGCTTCTCCTTGTTTCCTGCCATATTGCAAGCCTTTTATTCCCAAAAACAACCACAATCTTCTGAGTTTTTTTCTCCGGATATTATTCCAGGAGAAAATGTTAAATTCCCTCATCCTTTTGTATCCGGAAGCTCATAAAAATTTATTTCCAAACGAAGATTTTAAATAATTTTCTTTTAGCATCAATTGGCATAAATTTTTCTATCATTACCTCAGCGATTAGACGCGTGTAATCTAAAAAGTGGATAACGTTGAGAAGTTTTGCTCACGAACTTTTGAAAGGAAGGACAGGAGAAACTAATAAGCCTTGGTGGAAAAAATGTAAGGAAAGGTACATCTTGCTTTGTTGTATGGTCGGGGCGAGAGGATTTGAACCTCCGACCTCCTGCTCCCAAGGCAGGCGCGCTAGCCAAACTGCGCTACGCCCCGTAAAGTATCGGGTGTGAGCTTAAACTTGAAAAATACTACAATGCATATTATACGTGTCATCCACGAAAAAACAAGAAAAAATAATTTTAATATTTGGAACAATTGCAAAGCATTATCTTGTTTTAAACTGTGATTTATATTTTGTTAACCTTTCTTGGGGGTACATTGATGAGTGTACAACAAAAAGAAAAGCCAAAACGTAAAAGTTCAAAAAAATATAACGAAAAGAGCCTTTCTCTAAAAAATGTTTACACCGATAAAGCAGAAAGGTCATGTCTTATGTGTGGAAGGAAATTTATCAGTAGAGGGCCACACAACAGGCGGTGCCAAAAGTGCAACCAAAAGATCGACCAGGCTGCGGAGAACACTTTTTATATGCCTACAATATATACAAACGATAGTTCTGTTTCAGGAGAATTTGTATCGATAATTGATTAAGTAACAACTGTTTTGGGTGATTATTTTATAAAAGGGCTGTGTAACGAATCCGTTGCACAGCCCTTTTTTTATTAAATCAATATTTTTATTCTTGACAATTTTGCAATGCAGATATACAATGCCCTTATTGAGAATGAGTCTCAATATGTGTTGATATCCAATAAATAGAGGAGAATTCCATTATGCGATACTTGGTTCTTTTTATGGTACCCTTAGTAATATCATCTTTTTTTACCGTTAGTGCTTTTGCAGAGTCTCCAGAAACGGAGGCTCTAAAGGGTAAGGTAGAGGTGCTTGAAAGGGAATTGAGCGAAATAAAAAATCTGCTCATGCAGCAGATTGAAAAAGATGCCCAAAAAGATAAAGAGATTGCATCATTAAAAGAAGAAGTGCAGAAAAAGGATGTAAAGGTTGCAGAAGAGGAGGTATCTGAGATACCTCCGTCTGTTAGAGACCATATTGGAGAGGATGGATACCGGCACATTGCAGAAGAATCTTATTTAGCCAAGAAGTCAAGTGAATTAGCGGAAAAAAAGCTCGCCCCATCCTTTGGGGGGGTTTATACCAAACCGTTTTTGCGGAGATTCGGGAGAAATACCTATTTGGGTGGTTATATGGATTTTGAATTCAGGGCCCCGGAAAACGAAGATGCTGCTCATGGTTTTACGCAAAAGAGATTTATACCCTTTATTTATTCGGATATATCAGATCGTGTAAAGCTCGCGGCCGAGATAGAATTTGAGTTTGGTGGTGTGGGAGGTGGCAGGTCCGGAGAGGCGATTTTGGAGTTTGGTACTATTGATTTCTTGATAAACGATTGGATTAACTGGAGGGGTGGTTTTCTTCTTACGCCATTGGGAAAATTTAATTTAGTACACGATTCCCCTTTGCAGGACTTTACTGACCGTCCACTCGTAAATCAGTTAATTATTCCAACAACCCTTACAGATTTAGGAATGGGTTTCTTTGGTACCCTTTATCCATCGGAGCTAAGTAAGCTCGATTATGAAATTTATGTCACCAATGGTATATTTAATGGTTTAGATGCCGATGGGACTATCAGGATTGGTGAAACGAATGGGATGAGAGGTTCTAAGGGCGCTGGGGGTGGATACTTCCATGATAACTATAATAAGAGTCCTGGTGTTGTAGGCCGTGTTGCTTTTAGTCCATTCATTGGTTTAGAGTTTGGTGGATCTGCTTACACAGCCCGGTATGATGAAAAAAATGAAAACCAGCTAACCATTTCGGCTTTGGATTTTACGTATCAAAGAGGTCCGTTTGAGCTGGTAGGGGAAGGGGCTTACGCATTTATAGAAACGGATGGTTTTGCAGAAGATGCCGGTATTCCTGATGATATGTGGGGCTATTATATAGAAGCAAGGTACCACTTTATGCCTTCTCTCCTCAAGGAATGGTCTCCCGGTATATTTACTGAAGATTCAACCTTTACGGCGGCTCTGCGTTGGGATCAAGTGCAAACTGCCGGCAGAGATGATGATTTCGAAAAGGTGCAATGGCTGAGAAATCGGATTACCCCTGGACTGAATTATCGCTACACCGAAGATACAGTCTTTAAGCTGGATTATCAGATTAATATGGAAGAAAAGGATATGCCTGATTTGGCAAATAATGCCTTTTTATTTTCCGTTGCGACGTACTTCTAAATGTAATGCTTGAGAATTTCAAAGGTATGTTTTTAGAGCGAAGGGTTTCTTCGCTTTCTACGGGGATAGTAGTTTAGAGATTTTTATTTTGACTTTAGAGAATATAGACTGTCTGGATGTAAACAGCACATATACATATATATGCTGGGAAAGTCTATATTCCTTTCTTCGGGGGAGTACTGAAAATGAAGAAAAAGATTGTGGTGCTTGGCGGTGGACCTTGTGGTTTATCGGCTGCCTGGGAATTATCCAGGTGCGGACATGATGTTGTGGTAATTGAAAAAGATTCTAGAGCCGGAGGGTTGTGTATTACTAATGAATATAAAGGTTTTCGTTTCGACCTTGGAGGACACCGTTTTATTTCAAAGAATAGAGAGCTTGTTGAGGACGTTTGCAAAATGATGGGTGATGAGTTGCTGACCTCTAGCCGAAAGAGTGTTATCCTTTTAAAAGGTAAGACCTTTGATTACCCTTTATCCGCTAAGGACATATTCTTAAAGATGGATCTTTGGACGAATCTGAAGGCGTTTACTGCGTATGTAGTGGCTGCCATCTCCAAGACACTCTTCCGAAAAAAGGATGCCTCTTTTGAGGACTGGATTGTTAACCGCTTTGGTCGGACACTTTATAATCTGTTTTTTGGTCCTTATACCGAAAAGTTGTGGGGCATTTCTCCTAAGTTCATATCATCAGATTGGGCATCTCAAAGGATTTCTTTGTTGAATCTTAAGGATGTCCTTCTCCGCCTTTTTCAGTTAAAGAAAGGCACACCGAGAACCTATGCCAAAGGTTATTTTTATCCAAAAAAGGGTATAGGGCAGATGTTTGATATGATGAGTGGAGAGATCTCAGCTATGGGCGGAAAGATTGTCCTGAATGCTACCGTTTCAGCGATAAATTTACATAACGAAAGTGTGGAAAGTGTGTCTTATGTCCAGCGCGGTATGGCAAAAACGATTGACTGTGATGCTGTTATTTCGACGATTCCTTTGCCAGATCTCGTAAAGGCCTTTCCGGACCGTCTTACCAGTAAGATTCTGAACAGTGCATCTGCACTAAAATTCCGTTCTGTGAGATTTCTTAATATCCTCGTTAATCTTCCTGATATCAGTGACAATACATGGATGTATGTTTCGGAAGGTAAGTATATCATGACGCGGATTCAGGAACCGAAACGCCGAAGTCCTTTCAGTGCTCCGGAAGGGAAAACATCTATTATGCTTGAAATACCTTGTGATGAGAATGATGAAATATGGAATTGTCCCAAAGAAAAACTGCTGGAACGATGCCTTGCAAACTTGAAAGATCTGGGGATTGACGTCCAGGATAAGGTGATTGATTATTTTACAACAAGAGTGGTACATGGTTATCCCGTTTATAGTCTTGATTATACACTCCATAAACAGAAACTCTTTGACTTCCTTGATTGTTATAAAAATCTGATTACGTGCGGCAGGCAAGGGACGTTTCGATATATTTTTATGGATACCTCTATGGAAATGGGGATTGCTGCTGCGCGAAGTCTTATGCGGGATGACCTTGGTAAAAAGGAAGATTTACAATCGATGCGCTCTGAGAACGAATTGATTGAAGTGAGTTCTGTGACGGCATGAAGAGGAGTGGGTTGTTGATTGTTCGTGGTAAGCAGTAGGCAGAAGCTGATAATAATGTCAATGGAGTGGTGTTGGTTCTTACGGGATGATGTTGGCAGGGCAAATTTTTACGCTCTGGATTATTTTTGTGTAAATATAATATAAAGTGAGAAATGTAGTGCAGGCATCCGCAAATTATCAATTAGCGAAGATACGAAGCCAAACGCGAAATATCTCTCTGTATGGTTATATAATTCCCATAGCAGCAGTAGTTGTTTGTCTTGTTACCAGGTTATGGTATTTTGGTAAATACATTGATGAATGGGATAGTGTCAATTTTGCCTTTGGCTTGTCAAAAGGCTATGATATCCTGCATGATCAGCCTCACTTTCCGGGCTATCCGGTTTATATGTTTTTTAGTTGGATTTGGTACAAAATCGTAGGATCTGACATACAAGCCTTGATCTTTTCGGGTGTTTTGTTCAGCAGCCTTGCCGTATTTCCGCTGTATGAGTTATCAAGACGGATGTTTTCCCGTGGAGTCGCCATCCTCACGGTTATCCTGTATATTATAAATCCACAGATATGGTTACAGGCAGAGAAACCATTATCTGATGCCTTTGGCCTGTTCTTTGTCATTACTGCAATCTTGTTTTTCTTTATGGCAATAGAATGTGCCTGTGGGATGTCATTGGCTCCTTTGCATAAAAGCGGCGGAGAAAATCTTCCTCAATCACCTTTTCCTCATAGGAATGGAAGTGAAAGGAAGGTTTTGAGTGAAAATGCCAAATCTTGGATTTCTTTGAAATATCTTGCATGGGGAGGTGTAATGTTAGGTTTAGGATTAGGTATCCGGGTTACGTACCTTGCTCTTATACCTACTATGGCATACACCGCCTGTGTTATAAGTCAGAGAATAGATAACAAGAAAAGGATAATTATATGGGGGGGATCAGGCCTAAGCGTTGGTATAGTTGCATGGCTAGGGTACTTGCTTATCCGTTTTACCCCTTATAAATGTTATAAAAAATTCTTCAGTCACGCTGATTATCACTTCTGTAAAGAGGGAAACTCCATTATCACAACTTCTGATTATGGTGAACGCTTTTCCGATATCTTTCATAATCTGAGCGCCCATTCTTTGGGCACATGGTGGACAGATACTTCTAGCCTAAGAATCATCCCGACTCTCTTTATTGTAGCTGCTCTCGTATTCTTTTTTCTCTATGAAAAATGGAATTTGAGGAATAAGTTTCTTTTGGTCTTTTTTATTCCTTATTTTTTATGGGTTGCTTTTATACAAGATGCAATTCGGCAAATTATGGTACTTATACCTTTTTTGACTATAATTATCGGTGCTGGCTTGATGCATATATTCTACTCTTTCAAGGGAAAGAAATTTAGCGTTCCAATATTTTATGCTATGGTATCCGTCTTTTTCATTACTCAGGCTGTCGATTCTTGTAAAATTGTTTCTATGAATAAGAATGACGAACCTCCATCTGTCTCAACGATAAAGTATATAACAGAAAATTACGATAAGGGCGATACAAAATTCTATTGCCTTAATGACTGGCGTTTGTTTCAATATTATGCCCCCGAATGGTGTGATAAAAAGAACAGCTATGTTTACTTTGTATCACGCATGAGCGGTGTGATAAAGGATCTGGACCGCTTAAAGAAAAAACCAAAGCATATCCTTATTTCATCCAAGCTTTTTGAGCGGCATAAATATAAGGACAGGCTGATAAAGCTCGTAGAATTTGAGAGGAATCGATATGGTGTGGCCGATTATAATTGGTTAGCTCTTTATAGCTTTCAATGGAGGTGATTACCTGACCAGATACGAAGTTCCCTGTTGCTATTGTTTAATCGATAGGAGTTTTCATTTGATTTATGCGACTTTCAGGGTGACACGGACAAAGGTAGAGACGTAGGATTTGGCGTCTCCACTCCGTATCCTCATGGTTGGTTCTGTTATCCGCGATAGAACCGAAACATTCTGCAAGGTCGAATCAACCATACGTTCTCCGAAGGCGTTAAGTTCAATCTTATTTTACTATAGTCCCTTATTTCTGAAAGATTTTCTGGAGGTTAAAAAATGATTAAAAAGCTATTCCTGGGTATAGGTGTCGCCGTGGCCATGAATTATCTGGCCTTTCATAGTGGGGTAGTAGCCCAGACATCTACTCCTACCTTGGAGCCTACACCGACATCTACTGATACTCCAACCCCTACTTCAGAACCTACACCAACAACTACCAGTAGTATATCGGGAACGATAACAGATGATTTTGGAGACCCAATTAGCGGTGTAAAAGTATTATTGAAAAGTAAAAAGTTAAAATTCAAGAATAGCTATACGACGGGAACAAATGGTGAATACGAATTTACCGATTTGAGTGCAAGCAAATATAATCTCACAGTAAAAAAGTTAGGTTTTACAATGAAGAGAAGGTCCTTTAAGTTAAAAAAGGGACAAAATAAGGTGTTAAATTTTAAACTAAAGTCTAAAGGTTCTGGAGATGGGAGCGGCTCAGGTAGCGGAAGCGGTTCCGGGAGTGGTTCTGGAAGCGGGAGCGGTTCGGGTAGTGGCTCTGGAAGTGGGAGTGGTTCGGGTAGTGGAAGTGGTTCCGGAAGTGGAATGAGATAATCTGTATATCTCCAATAAGTTGTTATGCTGTATTCCTGGTGAGATTATTCAGCATTTAGCCTATGCCGTCAGCCGTAGTTTTTAAAGGCTGACGGCTGAAGGCCGATCCATACGGGGAAGGTTCTTTTGGCTGTCATTCTTGTAGTGACAACAGAGTTATGGTATCATCGTAATTATTATAGGGATATTTTTCCTATTTTTTTACTTTAATGATTGAGACTGAGTCTAAATAAAAGAAAGGAGATTTAAAACAATGTCGTTGTTTAACAAGCTTATTATACCAATAGGTATTTTTATCAGTGTTAGTTTATCAGGCAGTACGCAATTTTTGGGGGTGAACAAATCTGATCTTTTCGCCGCTACAATGATGGGTTTCGTCACTGATGAGAATGGTGATGGCATAGAAGATGCGAAAATCGTTATCAAATCAAAAAAGAAACCAGGCAAAAAGAATAACAAAAATACTACCCTTACCTATTCAGATGGCTCATATGAGATTGGCAAGTTGAAGAAGGGAAAGCATAAACTTACGATTAGTTCTGTGGGCTATGAAGATGCATCTGAAATTATTACCGTAAAGAAGAATGGTGAGGACTTAGAAAAGGATTTCACCCTAAATTTTTCTTCGTATTCGAAAACTTCTGATACTGGTACCATCGACGCTGCAGTTTCTGCTTTTAGTGAAATCGGTACCCTGAGGAGAGAAGATCCCATGGACGGGAATGCCATAGCATCTGCTTATGAGGGAGAATTGCAAGATTTAACAAAAGAGATGGATGCAGAATATAATCTCAGTATGGATAGTGATATTTCCGATGCTATTGAGAATATTAAAAATGATGTAGATAAAAAGCTGGCAGCCCAGGTTATTGATAAAACACTTCAGAGGGTTTTTTATTTGTATGTCCTTGAGCGTATTACTCATGTTCGTGACGAATTTAATGATGAAGATAGCTCTGAACTTATTCAGGATTGGGACAAGGCATATGCTGCTTATCAACCGCTCGAGGGCACGGCTAACCGGGATAATAAAGTAATTACTTCAGACCGGACGAACATTGACACAGGAAGCAATCCGAATCTTGAGGATCAAATAACCGTTGCTTTTATTCGTGGAAAGAATGCACTTGAGAAAAACAATCCCGGTGAGGATGAGATTGCGATTGGGGTGCAGAGACAGGTTATCAGGCTTTCCCTTGTAAGGGCATTTTATATAGCCGTTCTTCGGGAGGTGGAAGCAATTCTGGACAATAGAGATACAGATACAGATAAGGCACTGGAGGTGCAAAAAGAGGGTGAGGTTTATTACCGGATAATAGAAGAATTTGTTTCGAGGGATAATTCTACAGGTAGTGAAACGATTAAATCGCAACTTACGGGTGATTTATCAGGTGTAGATGCCGATACCATTGTAAGCGAATTGAGCAAGGGCTTTATTGGCCGTGTAGAGGGCGAATTAGAATTAAATGAGTCTGCCCTTGGCGAAGGTGATCGTTTAGATGCCGTGGTAACGGCCGAAGAGGCACTGCTCTATTCAAGGGTATTTTTAGAAGATCTTGAAATACGACTGGGGTTTGACGAGAGGGTAGAGATAGAGGAAGCCATTCAGGATTTGAGGGACGCCAGTGATAGTAAGAACAAAGGAAAAGCCAATACTGCCAGTCAAACAATAAGAGACATTCTTGATAACTATGAAAATGAACTACTTTAGACATCTTCGGTTTCTGTAGAATTCTTGGTTAATTTAACTTTGAAAAAGGAGCGTTACGGTTAAATGAATAAGAGTAAAAGGAAATATTTTTCTCTTGCTGTCGGAATTGCCACCTCTGCTGTTTTGGCAATTGGCATTATTCAAATAAGCAGTGCAAGCAACCAACCTTCAGAAGAAAAAAATGCGGGAACTACATTTTCTAAAAAGAACAAAAGGGCGATGAGCTTTACCAATGATATCCTTCCCCTTTTTGTAAAAGGGAATACGGTCGGTAGCAGTGAATCAACCCCTTGCATTGCCTGCCACTTTTCCAGCCTTACCATAGAGAGCGATGGCATTCCTGAAAATGCCTTTGCCGAGTTTCATATGGGTTCTTTTCAAGATATTATGGCTGGTGCAGACGCAGGGACTGAACCTATTATCGATACTGACGATCCCGATAATAGTCTCCTCCTGCAAAGATTAACGGGAAAGGGTTTAGAGAAGGGCGAGTCGAGAATGCCATATGGCGGACCTTTCTTCAGTAAGAAAAAAATTGCTAAGATTCGTAAATGGATCGAAGAAGGCGCTCAAGATGATACCCCTTCCCCTGATTTTAACCGGGATGTACTTCCATTATTAACCAAATCGGTAAATGGCAGTGTCCCCTGCAAACAGTGTCATTACAATAATAACGATGCAACATCAAAGGAACGTTCTCCTTCTATTGCTTGTATGGATTTAACAAGCTGGGACGGCATAATTTCTGGTGCCGACGGAACTGTGCATGAAGCACTGGTGGATCTGGATAACCCATCAGAAAGCTTGATCGTAAAGCGACTCCGGGGGCAAAAAACAGAAGAGGACGCTGAAAATGGTCATCGCATGCCTTTTGGCGGTCCCTATTTTACGGAATATGAGACCCAGAAGATAGAACGTTGGATAGCCGGAGGGGCAAAGGGTCCAAATGGTGAGGACCCGTCCGAGGCGGATACCAGTGATGCTGGTGAATGTCCTGAAGGAAGTGGCAGTGGAAGCGGTTCCGGGAGTGGTTCTGGTAGTGGTGGATAGAATAATATTATCCTAATCCAAACGAGTCGGAAGGATAAGATAAAAATTGAAAATTGACTTTCGTAATTTTTTCGTACAAACGGGTGTGAAGATAAACTGGATGTAACATATTTAATTCAGTATTTGATATCGTTTCGGATTTTGTGTTTTGGATTTTTTATCTGACTTACCTGGGTCAGGGATGGTTACCATATCTCTTTTTGAGAAGGGAGGTGAATGAAAACGTATATCTGTATGGAAGCTTATTAATTTCCACAGTTCGAAGTATCCAAAAGGATGACTCTTTCTAAGACCTTGAAGGTGTATCTTGTGTAAAATCTCTACATCTAAATACAGCAGAGAAAAGAAAAATTCTGTCGTAAAAACGGTAATGTTATTTGTTCTCATGAAGAAAAAGAAGGATGCTGCAGAAAAGACCTTTATTTAAACCTACAGGTGATAGCCCAGAGAACTTACCCTGTAGTATTGTAGAATAAAAATAACAATCTGTCATACGACAAAAAATAGAATTGTTGCTGTTTTGGTACAATATTTGTTGTATTAATCTAACGTTTATAATTAAGCTACTCGGAAAGCCACAGTGGAGGGTTATCAATTCCGTAGTAGGGATTAATTATGGAAGGAGTGTTAGATGAAGAGAAAAATATCGAGAAAGGTCTTTTCTCACAAGCGATGCCCATTTCTGAAGAGGCCACCTAGTAATGATTGCTACTGTGTTAAATTAAATAGTCTAAGCATAGAAGCAGCTATATATTATTGTGGTAATAATTATTTTGAATGTGAGATCTATAAATCCAGTTTACAAAAAAAAGTAGTTACTCAAAGTGCGGTGTAAAATAGTGAAGAAAGAACCCGGTCCAGGTGCCATTTTCACGAAGACGGGAGTCCGGGGGGATAGAGAGTACTGATTCGCGCCTTAGCAAGGATAATAGTGTGTAATTAACTTTATCTGAGTAACTACCAGAAATTCAAAGAAAATCAGAATAAAATAAAGCTTCTCTACAGTAATACACATCGTTGATTCCCGCAATATTCTACGTAGTTGAGGATTAAAATCCAAGCCTGAAGGTCCAAAATGTAAAGATCCCGCAACTCTATAATGCCCGAATTTCATAGTATAGGAATTTTCATTTTCTGTAAGCAAGTTTCAGGATGATACGGATAAAGGAGAGACTTAAGATTTTGCGCCTCTGCTTCATGTCCTCAGGGTTGGTTCAACGTCCACTATTGAACTGAACGTTTGGTGTGTTTCCTGTGCCTTGCGCCAATCAAAAACGCACAGGCCTGTGTTCAACCATGGTTCAATCTACAAGATTAAACCAGCTCTTGGTGGTAGATAGTAAATAACAACGATACACTAACTATGCTATGAAGGTTCATAGATTATGATATTCAAACTATCTTTTACGAGGAAGCAATGAGTTCTGAAGGAATGAAATGGTTGTAGCCGAATGCATAAAAAACCTGCGATAAGCCCCTAAGGGATGATATATGGCTGTTTTTCCATGAAACGGTCCATGTGGGAGGTTACATTATATCATCTCTTTGGGATTTGGTGTTGTTTTGCAGGTTTTTTCTTCTCCATAATTTTAGAGAAGTTTATATTTTGTTAATTAAGGGGGGAAAAAATTATCAGTTAAGGAGGGTAAAATGGCGCTTTTAAGTATACTGCCAGGAAGGATAAGATTCGAAAGTAAGTATCTTATTGGAAAGCTGCATATATGTAGACAAATGCAAGAGCACATGAGAAATTATGAACCAGGAATAACAGAAGTAACGGTTAATCACAGAACGGGCAGGATTCTTGTGAAGTTTGATGAAAAGCAGGTGGATAGGCGAGTTTTAGTTCAATACATTAGTCATATTATTAAGGAATATAGAGGAAAAACAACCAACAATTGTTTGCCTATAAAAACGAGGAAACCAAAACTACCGGTTACTGATATAGTGAATCATATGTTGGTAGAGATGGTCGCACATGCATTTTTCCCAAAACCACTTAATTTTCTTGTTCCCATAGTGATGAATGCAGTAATAGGAAGGAACTAATCTTGTTTGAAAATAAGGCAAATCCGTGATATAGTCGACTTTATCCGAGCGAGTCGGAAGAGATTAACCATGGAAACATGGAAAGACAGAGGGAAGAAAGACACAATGGTTAAGGCTGAGACTAAAGTTGAGGTTAAGCTTGGCCTCTGGAGTATTACCCTGTAAAAACTTGTTTTCTGGGAGAGTTGTGAAGACGTAAAATATTGCGTCCCTACTTTGGCTCCATATTTTTATTATTCCCCCTTTTTGGTTGCAGATTTGCCGCGTTATGTATTACTTCTTTATTTCTTTTTCATCTTACTTTTAATACTTGCCTCATTTGTAGAGATAAACTGCTTATATAGTTTTTAACGAAGAAGGAGGAAAAGGGTATGATTAGCAATCGAAGTCTATTACTTCTTGGCAGCGGTGCACTGGGGGCGCTTGCTTTCCTGGGGATTGGCAAGTTATCGAAGAGAATAAGGCCAGTGGCTGTTGGTGTTGTAAAGGAAGGTATCGCATTTAGTGATTGGATAGTAACAAAATATGAGAACGTGAAGGAAGATGTAGAGGATATTGTTGCAGAGGCAAAGCATGCGCATCAGAAAGACCTCGGATCAAAAACAGAGATGACAAAAAAGGAGGAGGAGATACTGAAAAGGGTGGAACAGAAGGTAGAAGAGATTTTAAAGAAAAAAATTAATAAGGAGGACGTACCATGAGTATTCTTCATAGATCAATGATGTATTTAGGTTCGCTATCAAGTATTTTTACCGGTGCCGCTGCTGTATTTCTCGGAACATATTTTTTTTCAAGGATGAAGGAAAAGCAAGAGACTGAAACCCGTCTTGACCGGATAGAACAAATGATTCAGAAACTGACGGAAGAGAAAGAAAGGAAGGAATGAATTATCAGATTGTCCATGATCTTCCCCACCGGATGAGGGTAAATCTTCATTTACCCAAGAAGCATACCCCTGAAAGTTCAGAAATAGAAAAAGTATTTTCAGACATTGAAGGAATTCTGGAATTATCTTTCAACCACAGAACCAGGAACCTCCTTGTAAGGTACAATGGTATCAGCAATGTAAAAGACACCGTATTAAAGACTATAAAAACAACTTCCTTATTTTTTGAAAGAAAACAAAACCCTGAGGGAAGTGCCCTCAAGCAGAAAAAAAGGGTTGCGGTTATAGCAGGAGCCCTTTTCATTGTGCGGCCCGTGATTCCACTGATGTTCGTGCCGGTGTTTGCCCTTTTCGGCGCTCTACCCATACTTAAGAAAGGCTGCCGGTCGATAAGGAATAGACAGTTGAACGTAGATACCCTTGATGCTACTGCTATTGGTATTTCGCTCGTAAGAGGGGATTATATGGCAGCAAGTTTAATTACATTCTTTTTAAAAGTCGGTGATTACCTTGAGGATCGAATACGGCAGAAATCAAGGGAAAGCCTTTCTAAAATGTTTCAGGGACCTGATGAATGGGTATGGGTAAAGCGGAATGGCCGTGAGGTACGGACTCATAATAAGGGTGTAACAGAAGGCGATCTGGTAGTTGTAAGAGCGGGAAGTAGTATTCCCGTGGATGGTATTGTGGTTGAAGGTGCAGCCCTGGTCAATCAATCTTCAATTACCGGCGAACCATTCCCGGTTCCGAAAAGGGAAGGAGTGAGGGTATACGCGGGTACTGTACTGGAAGAAGGTCTTCTGATAGTAAGGTCAATAAGAGTTGGCAGTGAAACAAGGATCTCCAGGGTAATCAGGGTAATTGAGCAATCAGAAGGACTAAAGGCCGATGTGCAGGGCTATGCAGAAAGGCTTGCGAATAAGATTGTACCTTACAGTTTCTTGTTCAGTGGACTTCTCTATCTTTTCACGGGAAACCCTGTAAAATCAATTTCTGTACTCCTGGTAGATTATTCATGTGCCATTAAATTATCAACTCCATTAGCGATTATGTCAGCGATCATAACTGCATCAAAGAATGGGGTCCTCATAAAAGGTGGTAGATTTATAGAAAAATTATCACGGGCAAATGTATTTGTTTTTGATAAAACAGGCACCCTTACTGAAGCAAAACCAAAAGTCTATGATCTTTTTCCCTTTCATGGTTTTAGCCGGGAATACCTGTTAAAAAATGTGGCATGCGTAGAGGAACACTTTCCGCATCCGGTGGCAACCGCTGTAGTGAAAAAGGCAGAAGAAGAGGGTCTTACCCATGAAGAGAACCATGCTGAAGTTGAATATATCCTCGCTCATGGTATCGCATCGAGGATCAAGGAGAAAAGGATATTGGTAGGGAGCAGACATTTTATAGCCGAGGATAATAAAATCAGCATGGAGTGTGAAGAACCTCTCATAAAAAATCTTGCGGGTAAAGGATTCTCGATACTCTACGTTGCTGTGGACGATAAGCTTGCGGGTATTGTTGCCATTGAGGACAATGTAAGGGAAGATGCCCAAAGATTCCTTACCATGCTTAAGAGTTCAGGCGTAGAAAAGATTATTCTGCTTACCGGCGACAACGAGGCAGCAGCAAGAAATATTGCGGAAAGATTAGGGATAGAGGAGTACTATGCGCAAGTCCTTCCGGAAAGAAAAACAGAAATAATTAAAAGTTTAAAAGATAACGGTAACGTGGTTGCAATGGTCGGCGATGGGATCAATGATTCTCCTGCCATTTCCCTTGCAGATATTGGTATATCAATGAAGCATGGTGCGGATATTACGAAAGAGGCTTGTGATGTTTTGCTTCTGGATGTAAAGCTTGAGAAGATTATCGAGGCAAAGACGATATCACAGTATACCATATCACGCATTAGACAGAATTTTACCTGTGCAATCGGAATTAATACTTTCTTAATTGCTCTTGGTATGTTAGGTCTGATAACCCCCGTGGCTTCAGCTCTCATACACAATGCAACAACGATTCTCATATCTGCAAATTCGCTAAGACCGTATCCTGCATTTTTGAAGGAAAGACAAGATATCTCGTGAGGCGAAGACTTTGACCGATAAAAGAGCTTGAAACCACAGATTTTGGTAGATGAGTAAATGGGTAGATGGGTGGATGAGTTAAATACTCATTCACTCATTTACCCATCTACCCATCCACGAACTTGATATTTTTCTCTGTGGAATCTGTGGTTTCGGTAATTTCTTCTAAAACTTGACTCATTGGTAATGATGCATTGCAGATAAAGTATTTAAATTCCTGATTTTGTCTCTTTCTATCATTTCGGTATTTTCCTTGTCAATTCGGTCTCTGCATGTCATTTCGAGGAACGAAGTGACGAGAAATCTTTCACTCAGGGCATGCTCCGGGAGAAATCTGAGAAGTTATCCCAAAACCTGTTGCTGTGCTGGATACCTCTCTATATTTTCAAGTGATTATGGCCGCTCAATAGAGGTTTTGGGATAACTTCCAGGCCGGGTGGCACGGATAAACTGGTTTGTCCATGTTTGTTTTTATACGCACATGGATGTGGATCATAAAACACTGACAAACTGAGTTTGTCCGTGCCACCCCGGAACTGGCTTACAGAGCATAAAAATTTTTCTACTTATAAATACTACATCTCAAATGATTGTAGTTACAAAAATAGAGAGGAGGAAGGGATTATGGAAAGATTTATACAATGCTGCATGGTTATTACGTGCTTTTTGCTTATGGGATTTTTATCTGTTCTCCCGATACGTGCTGAAGATATCCTGCTGAAAGGAAAATACTCTATAAAAAAACAGATAATTATACCTATTCCTGAAAAGAGCAATTCAATTTGTGATAAAGAAGGATGTTTGATTATAAACAAATCGGATTTCCAGGAAAGGACAGTATTAGTAGCACATCCAGAAACGACAGGTGTTTTGGTTCTTGCACATGGAATGCACACTCATGGACATGGAAAGTACCCGTCAGGAGAGATCCCCCCGTGGAATACATCTGTACTGGAGGCAGTTAAACCGCTAAGAGATAAATACCAACTGGAAGTAGCTTTTGGTATGGCAGATCCAGAAACGATAGAAGAGGCTGTCCGGATATTAGAAAAGAAGGGTGTTACTGATGTAATAGTAATACCCCTGTTCATTTCTTCTCATAGTCCAATTATCGGGAATTCCCGCTACATTTTAGGTCTTCAAAAAGAACTGCCGGCCACAACAGATATTAAATCACTACCCCGTTTGGAGAGTAATATAAGGTTTCATATGACAGGGGCTTTGGACAATAGCATTCTTGTAGCAGATATCCTTTTGGAAAGGGCAAAGGAACTGTGCTCTGACCCGTCAGCGGAAACGGTTATCATCGTTGGACATGGGCCTAACAACGAGAATGAGAACAGGCTCTGGCTTAAAGATATGGAAAAACTTGCTTTGTATGTCCGGGAGAAGGGGTGTTTTAAAGAGGTTAAGGTTGCCACCTGGAGGAGCGACGCTCCTAAAGAGATTAGAGATAAGGCTACTCAGGAGCTAAGGATGATGGTGCAGATGAGCAGCAAAGGCGGAAGGGTGATCGTTATTCCACACTTACTTTCTTCAGGTGGCGTGGAAGGGGAGATTGTGGATGCCCTCAAGGGGCTTACCTACATTTACAGTGGGAAGACACTATTGCCCCATAGCAATATTACAAAATGGATTGAAATGCAGGTAGAAAAACAGCGAGCGGATTTTGGAGTAAAGGAAGGATAATAGGTCCTTCTGATTGTGTAGTGACTATGAATACCTCAACAGATAAGATAGTGGCACATGCGCCAACTCTTACAGATACACATAGGGCTAATTGGAGCGTGAAAGTGGGCGATGGCTGTTATTTAAGTACCTGAACATAAATTTTTGTACTTTTTCAGGTGTGTTCTCAGGGTTGGTTCAATTGTCTACGATTGAACCGAAACGTTTTGGTATGTTTGTATATGCCTGGCACTAATCAAAGCCGTACATCGATTTCAAAACCTTGGGAAAATAAAAATATAAATATTTATGTTCAGGTACTTATGTTTTGAAGAATTCCATGAAAAACGGCAGTAGATTTCCTAAAAGAGATGGGATTTCGTTTCATGTTTTTATATTTTCTGTAATGGGCGTGAGGTTTGCTGGAAAGTTATATGGTAATTTATATGCAGATTTTTATTTTGAAAATAAACCCATATCTACAGAGAAAGGAGAGAACCATGCCCATAATTTTATTAAGGAAAAATTTATTGGTATTTCTGCTTTTATTTATGACGATGTTTCTACCGAAAATCTCTCATGCAAAAGAGGTAACATCCTCACAATTAAAAGATATTATCAGGGCAAAAGGTGAACAGGTGGTGGCCGTGATCTTTTTAACAACAGAGAATCATTTTTATCGGGAGCACCTTCCCGAACTCAATTCTATATATAAAAAACATAAAAAGAACAATGTGGAAATAATAGGCGTGTTGCTCAATGGTACAGCGAAGGAAACAAAAGATTCTACCGGGATAAAAGGAGTTAACTTTCCAAGTTTTATAGCGAGGGATAATGAGGAGATGCGTTATATTTTCCATGTTAAGAAAATCCCTTTGGTCCTTTATTATAAAAATGGAGAACTTGTATACAAGGAAGAGGGTTATGAAGAGCCTGAACATTTAGAAAAAGACCTGTACAATTTTCTAGAAGGGCTTAAACCACATGAAACAAAGTGAGTCCACCATTTCATCTTTTTAGGTAGTCTCGGATGTTCCAGTGTGCTCCCATACCGAAACCCATGTACGTCCTTATGTTGTTTTTGTTGCGGTGAGAAGGCTTACCGGGACATCCATAATCTTCAGGAAATTTTGATATAAAACGAGGGCAGTTGTGGTATCTTTAGATTCCTAAATACGAATTTCAGTTTTTATAGAAAAAGGGGGAAAGGTGGTATGCGAGTATTGAAGGAATTGAAAAAGTATTGTAGCTTAGGTGTTTTCGTGGTAGAGAATGAAAATATTTCTCAGACATCTTCTTTATAGAGTATACCACCTACTCTTGGGATCTTTTACCTATCCTGATCTGTCATTAAAGAAAATGTTTGAGGACTTTGTGGGTTTATCGCAAGGTGACGGTCCATGGGCGGAATTTTATAAACCCATTCCCTTTTATCTGTATTTCAACCCGGCAAGGCATTATTTCTCAACTGAAAGCCATGATTACGGAAAGGCTTTTGAAAAAATACAGGCCTGACCAATGTGTGGAGTGTCATGAGGAATCCTCGCCCGGTATTGTTGAACAGTGGAAGCTGTCAAATCATGCCAATCCCAAAAAGAATCCGGAAGTTGCAGCAGAAACGGAAGAGATTGAGCATCTCATCGGCAAGGATCTGAATAACTGGAAGCCTGGTACAAAGAACGGTGTATATTGTTCCTACTGTCATGGAAGTGACCATAAGAACCTCTTTATGCCCACGGCAGATAATGCGTGTGGTTATATATGTCATCCAAAACAGGCACAAGAGTTTGCCAGGGGTAGGGATTACGGTAAACCGAACCATGCACAAAGCTGGGAAGGAGGACTATCCACACCGTGGTACGTTGAGAATTACCACCGCGGTGAAAAATTCTCAATGGTTGGATGCGACCAGTGTCATCAAAGTATGTCATCGTGTGATGACTGTCACAGCCGTCATCAGTTTTCAGCAGCAGAGGCACGCCGTCCTGAGGTATGTTCGGGCTGCCACATGGGACCAGATCATCCCGATTGGGAAAGTTATATCCATTCCAGGTGGGGAATTATGTATGAGACGTCTGGCGACAAATGGAATTGGGAGAAGAAACTTTCTGAAATTATTCTGGGGAAGGATTATCCTGCACCTACATGTCAATACTGCCATATGTATGTGGGCAATGGGCACTGGGAGATGAATGTAGAGACAGAAGGCATATGGCGTATGGGAGTTATTCCACCAAAGGAAGTTGAATTTAAATCAAAAATCAAAGATTTTCCCTATGGGATTAAGATCCCTCCTATGGACAAGAAGCTTGAAATATATTCCCCGGAAAGTACCGCAAAGCGCCGTTACTGGATAGAGCTTTGTGTGAAGTGTCACAGCAGCCGGTTTTCAAGCATGCGGCTTGATTCTCTTGATCAATATATGTTTGAATCATGGAAGCGGATAGATGAGGCACAGCTCATCATGGAAGAACTCTTTGATAAGGATATGGTTCGGTCTTCTCCGGAAGATAGGCCACCTTTCCCTTTAAGCGATTTAATAATCAAGGTGTTGGGACCTGATAAATTAGGCCCGGAGGTTTATAGTCTTTTCCAAAAGACCAACGGGCACTTGCCAGTCATCGGTCCTATCCTTGGCGCTTATGCTGTATTCTCACAGAAGGACAGAAATCCAACCGGGATAGAAAGGGAATATGGTGAGATGTGGTTCTGGTATCATTTACAGGGTTATAAAGGGACAGCCCATGCGCAGCAGGATATAAGCTGGTGGTGGGGTACTTCCCAAACAATGGGGAAAAAGGCCCATATATGATGAAGCAGAAAAACTACGGCGGTTGAAGACTATTGAAGATGCGGCAGTGAAATAATTGAGTGATGGAGTAATATAGGATGGATGAAGCGCAGCGCACCCATCAGATAAATTAGGCCACGGATTGAACACGGATAAAAAATTGCAATGGTAGAGACGCAAATCGTGTATCTCTGCAAACGATTTATTAAAAATCCGTGGCTAACAAAACTGAAGTAAAACAAACTCTTACAATAATGGCAAAATCAACATATAAAACTAAAGTATTACAAATTATGATATTTTTAAAATTTTCTGTTGACACAAAATATTTTTTAATATATATTACTGAGACTGAGTCTCAATAACATTTAGGGGAGGTAAAAGATGTCAGTACTTATTGTAGGCGGTGACCACTTGGGGAGTATCCCGAAGGAATTAGATAAAATTGGTATTACCGACGTTCGTCATATAACAGGGAGGGGCGGGCAAAAGGTTCATGATGGAATCCCGGAAACAATGGATTTTATCATTGTGCTGTATGACTTTGTTAATCACAACTTAGCACATAAGATAAAAAGGATTGCTGAAGGAAAAGGTATTCCCATTGTCTATGCGAAAAGGTCCTGGGCATCCGTTTATCAAAAGTTAAAAGAGGGGCAGAGGCAACTTTTGAAAATGGGGTTGCGACTTTCTTTAAGCTAAGGTGTGTTTGCTTAGAATATTGGGAGAACACATTACCCTTGTGAGAAGTGTTTTGGTTTTATAAGGAGATGGTATGATGGTATCGAGCGTGTTTTTTGCATGTCAAAATTGCGGCAATACAAAAAAATTTCGAATATTCAGAAGCACTTTTCAGATTGTCGAACAATCTTCAGAGTTGGGAATTTGTGTCAATAAGAGCAGCATTTTGCCTAATCTGCGGCAAAACGATAATTATGTTGAGTGTTTATTGTGCCAAAAGAAATCAGAATTTGAAAATGCTGCAGATATCGGGAAGAAATACATAAAGGAAAGTAAGAAGCAGTTCAGTAAGAAGGACTGTAATTTATCTTAAATTGAACTTTGTATAATAACAGAAAAGGACGGTAAATTGAAAATATATAATTTCATCTTAGCCTTTTCCTTATTTCTCAGCCGGGAAGATAAAGGATTGGATTTGATTGGTAAAAAGAGAGATTAACAACCGACCGGCTAATATGTACCGTTATTAATCCAAGGGACACGGGCAGGGATAATCAAGAAAGGGTGTCTCTCTTGTTAGGCTTTTTTATCCGATGCTTCGGTACTGAAGATACATAATATCGATCTTAAATGCAATACCTATTGCAATCCCGGAGTAAAGAAAAGGAGTACTTGCCACGAGCAGTAATTCAGTAACCCGGGCAATCTCGAAGTTCCTAAAAGAATGTTCAACATTCTTCCTTTTGTATGCTCACCGTTATCCTTCAAGATATTCAAAAAGATCGCTTCCGATACAACCCCCGCAATGACGAATACTATATAACCTATTATGAATTGCCTTGATGATGTACGAGTGATGTCTGAAATACAAAAATTATCATTCTCAATTTCAAATCTGTGATAAGGGGAACTTTGATCCTCTTTTTTGCTCAATCTTTTTTATTTATCAGGATAATTTCCAAAGGGATTTTGCTTATGAGAATAAAGGTTAAAAAGCTTTTGTGTGTTTCAACAGTATCAGGAAATTTGTTGCTTTTTCAGCCTCTCGTCCTTGCCCATTCTGTCTGGAGTGTATAGGTTCTGTCTGTATACCAGATGCAAAAAGCCGTACAAAATGTAAGACAGATAATGCCTTATTTCAGCATAAAGGTAGTAAGACAGGTAAGATTCTAGGGCGATGTAATATTACAAATCCTTCTGATCTGGGCAGTAATCCCACTGGAATTTCTTAGAAGTCGTTTATTGCTGTTCCGATAACGATGATGGAAACAATGTAATTGTTAAGTTAAAAAAGGTGAATAACCTCACGGGGAAAACAGGAACGCTTGCGGAGTTCGATAGTACTGCTTTTTCCTCGAATGATAATTTTCAGAAATAAGGGGTTTAGTTTATCCACGAATTCGATTTTTCTTCTTTTGCTTATTTTATTGAAATTGAGATTAACCGTATGAATATCAATCCGGTGAATAAACCTGCAGTTTCAATCGTCCGACTATCCCATGAAGATGTACATCAGCATGGTGAATAATCCTGATGTTCTTATGTTTCTCAATTTTCTGTAAAAGGGGAGTGAGCTTGTGAGGTTTTATTTTGTGGTAAGTATCTTTTGCGCTATTTGTACAAATAATGTATTCAAGGATACCTTGTATGCTTGGTCTACCGGTGCTATAGCCTATGTAACAGGGGCGCCGGGGGATAAAGGTACTTGTAGAAAATCCGGCTGTCATAATACTTTTCCTCTCAATTCAGGAATTGCAAGATTCAGAGTTCTTCACCTCAATACATCCCCGGACAACATATCAAGGTAAAGATATGGTTTTCTAAGAGTAATGTCTTAAAGCACGGTTTTGAAATGACCGCTTTTGATGAGAATAGTTATCGGGTCGTAACTTTTCAAGCAATAGGGAACTCAACCCAGGTAATCACAACGGGAGATATCAGAAATCTCAAACCAGAGGACGAAGGTAAATATATTGAAAATTCCTATAGCGGCACTTCAAAAAAAATTTGGCACGTTGAATATATGGCCCCTGGAGATGCCGCTGGTCCGATAACGTTTTATGCAGCGGGCGTTGCTGCTGACGGTGATGGCTATCCACGGGATGATTATGTATACAAGAAAAAGAAAAAAATTTATCCTGAAGGAGGTGATTCATAAGATCTGAAATAAAATGTGATATATAGATGTATCTTTATGAAATGAGTAATTTTTCATCTTTAACGGTAGTTTGGAGATGGTATATTTCGATATTACAATAAAGGCAGGGAACTCGATAAAAGAGGAGGATGTATGAGATTGAGAGCAAAAAAGAATTATGTGTTCATGGTTTTTTTATGGATTGCAATCATTGGCATGATTGCTAGTTATTCCTATGCTGTAATGGGTGCAGGCAGTAAGGATAAAGAAAAGATAGGATTATTAATCATTGGGCATGGCTATTTTGATCAAGATCAGAAATTTTATGACTTTGTGGACGAAGTACAGAAGCGATTACTCGATTATCCGGTTGATAGTGGTTTACATATGGTTATGGATATGGAAACTAGAAAGATGTGGCAGACGGAAGACGAAGCCATCCGGCGTCTTGAGTCTCAAAGAGTAAAAAAAATAAATCCAAAATCAAGGATATGAATAGATTTGTAGAAAAATTTAAGGTACCGGATCATTCCTACGAGGGCCCTTTCTGGGTAAGGGCTTGGGTCTCATATGGATATCCTTCTCCCATTCATGGTGATATCTCTACTGCATTCGGTGAAATTGAAGATTATGATCTTTTATTATTAGGCGAATAATCTCGGAGTTCGAGAGTAATTTGTAAGATCGGGTAACTGAAAAGAATTTTGTAATCAAAGTTCGGAGTCTGGGCGTTTTTGTCCGGACTCCATTTTTTTGAATTATA
The DNA here is from genome assembly GCA_039794405.1 of Candidatus Jinrextremum sp. Taxonomy (GTDB): domain Bacteria; phylum Planctomycetota; class Brocadiia; order Brocadiales; family Brocadiaceae; genus JBDIVL01. The sequence continues at coordinate 55,386 of JBDIVL010000027.1, forward strand.
TATCTCCAACTAAACAAATGACAAAAGAGGATTCCTGTGCAGTGTTCGTAAAATAATTGCTTGATAATCGATTTTCTTTTTTTTATAATGCTGAAATTGAGACTTATTCTCATTGTGTTTGAAAAATTTCAGAAATTGTGGACAAAAGTACAGACGATTTGCCATGTCCTCATGGTTGGTTCAATTGTTTACGATTGAACCAAAATGTTTGGTACGTTTGCCTACTAATATCAGTAAATGCTTTGTTTCCGCTTATATATTATAAAAAAGTCGCTGAAGGCCTAATTTAATGCTTAAGAAATTCAAACAAAGTGTTCCTCCCCTTGAACTCATCCTTACCCATAAGTCAGAAGGGAGAAATTTATTAAGTTGCTATTAATAAAGGACTTATGATTTTCGAGTCCTTTGAAACTTAGTTTTACAACCCCTTATTTTCAAATAACTTACTGACTTGTGGGTCAGGACTAGCATCGAGGGGGATATCTGGTACGAGAGCTTAATTCAACTTGCTTTCACATTGTCAAATTTCTTTCCTATTTAACTGTAAACAAGGTTGGTAATTATGAAGATTTCTAAAAGAATAAACACTAAATTTTTTTTCTTAGCGGTATTATTTCTCTTATGTAAGACTTCTTTTGCAGGTGTATCTTTTATCTTGAGTAGAAATGCCGATTACTCAACCGATGACAGGGCATTTCTGAATACTGATACCATCTATGTCCAGGTAGCACAGAATATCCTTGATTACAGAGGAATAAAAAAATCTTACTTTACCCTGCAGTCGAACAAGACAAAAAAGAAAGCGAAATATCTCTTAACATGGGATGATGACCTGGATGCCTTTACAGGTTCTGCCCCACTTACAAAGTATACGGTTGGTGATAAGATAACTACTCTTATAAATTTACAGGGAAAAAATGCAAAGAATAAGATCGTCAGAAAGGCAAGCTTTGTTATCGGCTATTCTGGACAATGGCAGTTAACAGGAAATGTCTATGAGAAAATTCAGGGTAGTGGCAAACAGCCGCTTGCCGATGCACGCGTGCGAATTCAAGGTGTTGCCGATATTAACCAGGAAGATGAAAGCTATTACCCGGAAGAAGAGGACAAATTTATAATTTCGGGACAGGATGGAAGTTTTTCGTTGGATTACGAAGGCATTTTCGGCCAAACAATTATTGTTGCAGCAGGCAAAGAAGGATATAAAAATGCGGGTGCAAAGGTAATTCTGGGAAATGATAATAATGACAATAAGGTCGGCATCGGTCTTTCTGCTGTTCTTGAAGAAGACCACCCATCATACGAGTACAGTTCTTCCAAAACCTGCAAGAAATGCCATAGTAATATTTATAATGACTGGCAAGATACCGATATGGCCAATGCAGCCGTAAACCCAATCAATCAGCTTGTTTTTCTCCTATACACGGCGTGGTATGTAACCGGTGATCGGGCCAATTTTGCAGATGCGTCCATTTTTGATGATCCTAATCCAGCATTTGTGGGGGATAAGGGAAAGATTTTTGAGGATTCAACAGGCCAGCGATACAAGATTATGGGAGACGCGGGGCATTTACATGATTGTGCGGACTGCCACTCGCCATCATATGCCTCGAGGGTGCAGGAAGACGGTGTTACCCCTTTGTGGGATATGAGGGCCGGTATACTTACTGATGAAGATAAACTCTCTTCAATAGACAAACAGGGTGTTCACTGTGATTTCTGCCATAAAATGCGAAAGGTTCGTGACGAAGAAGAGTACTGGACGGAACCCGGTGTAAATTATAAGGTGGATCTCCTGCGCCCGGATCCTCTGCTGAAAACAACTTTGGAAGGTAAAATAATGTTCGGGCCGTTCGATGATGTTGTTTATAAGAATATGCAGGCCTCATATGTCTCCCAATTTAAAAAAAGCGAGATATGTTCCCTCTGCCATCAGGATGCGAGAAAACTGTATCTGCAGCCGGTAGATGAGAACGATCAGCCTGTTGGTGACCAAATTGAACGCATTCTCTGGAGTGAAGACACCTACCGGGAATGGCGTTTCAGCGGCTATAGCGGTCTTGAAGAGGATTATCCTGTGGATAACTATACAGGAAAGATATTGCAGTGCCAGGATTGTCATATGAAAGACCCACCGCCGGACCTGGTTACCGGTAAATCAATATCCGGTTACACGGAAATTACAGATCCTTTTTATATGCAGGATAAAAGGAGGTATGCTGCCAAACGAGATCCCCGCACGATTTATCCACACCGTTTTGAGGGTACAAATCAAAATGCATCCGTGGGAGAAAAAAAGCGATATCTGGAGTGGGCTGTGGATCTTACTATTACCAACACTAAGGTAGAAAGTGGAATCGTGAGTTTCGATGTGAACGTAGTAAATTCCCATACAGGTCATACATATCCATCGGGTGTAACCCAGCGGAATGTTGTCCTTCTCGTCGAAGCCGCACAGTCAGGAACCTCTCTTGCCCAGGTGAATGAACAAACAATAGACACACCTGGTGGTAATTTCCCGGACGGATATTATGAAGGGGAAGGAGATTACGCAGGAAAGCCGGGCAAGGTTTTTATGAAACATAACAGGATGGTGGTTGATAATGAAGAATTAGATCCTTTTTTTAACGATATCCTGTATGCCTTTGCGGTTGAGGAACTATATGATACTCGTATAAAAGCAAATCAGACCGATACGACCCATTATGAATTTCAAACAATAGATAACAGCGAAATAACTATTACGGCAAGGCTTATCTATCGTTTTCTGCCAAAGGGTACGCTGGAATTTGCGGCTACGAATGGATATGTTATTTCATTGGAAGAAAACGATTATGAATCGCACAAGGTAGAAGTATCTGTAGTACCATAATTAAATATTTTATATCCGATTTATCTTCACGAATGGGTCAAGTTTTAGTAGGGTGGGCAAAATGCCCACCAAAATATCATTTACCCGTCTGCCTGTGCGGTGTATGCGACATGTCCAGGTTGTTTATTTTTGGTGGGCAATGCCCACCCTAGTGCGCCTGAGAGTGTACGCTGCCAGAGAGGTGAAAGACCGCTCCAGGGAAAACGCTTTCCACCCTGTAACCGACCATAACTGCGTCACCGTGAGGTGAGGTGGAGAGCAATGGGAGGTGAA
>JBDIVL010000028.1:0-56610 GCA_039794405.1 Candidatus Jinrextremum sp.
AGCCAAATCCTCTATAAGCGCAAACATCATCTGCATCAAGTTGTTAATGTTACAACATATCCACTCCTTGATAATAGAGGAGCTGTTTTAGTAGTGAGAGATGAGACACATTTGGCTGACCTGGAGCGGGATATGAGAGAACGGCAGCAGCTCTATAACATTATCGGAAAAAGTGAAAAGATACAGATGATCTATTCTCTTATAGAGGATTTGGCTGATATTCAGACAACAGTCTTAATTACAGGAGAAAGCGGAACAGGAAAGGAACTTGTTGCTGAAGAATTACATTATAAAGGAGGACGTAGCCAGAAACCTTTTGTAAAGGTAAACTGTACTGCCTTATCAGAAAACTTGCTTGAGAGTGAGCTTTTTGGACATGTCAAGGGTGCCTTTACAGGTGCCATTCAGGATAGAGTGGGAAGGTTTCAAAAGGCGGACGGTGGTACGATATTTTTAGATGAAATTGGTGATATAACACCAAGGATGCAGCTACAGCTCTTGAGGGTACTCCAGGAAAGAGAGTTTGAAAGGGTTGGAGACTCTACCCCAATCAAGGTTGATGTCAGGGTTGTTACTGCCACAAATCAAAATTTACAGGAAAAAATCAAGCTAGGTGAATTCCGGGAAGACCTTTATTATCGTCTAAAGGTGGTGGAAATTAATCTTCCACCGTTAAGGGAGAGAAAAGAAGATATACCGCTTCTTGTAAAACACTTTATCAATAAATTCAATAAAAAACTGAATAAGGAAATTGAGGCCATTTCTTCTGATGTGCAGAAGGTATTCATGGATTATCCATGGCCGGGAAATGTAAGAGAATTGGAGCATGCTATGGAGCATGCATTTATTCTCTGCCGGCAGAAAACCATTACCGTTAATCATTTGCCACATGTCTTTAAAGAATTTGTTGGAACAAAAAAACCTCCTTATGAAAACATGAAGGTCAATGAGTCTCAGGCAATTCTTCAAACGCTGAAAAGAACTGGATGGAATAAAGTTATGGCTGCGCACCTTTTAGGTATTAGCCGGCGTTCGATCTACAGAAAAATTAAAGAGTACAAAATAAAAATGCAAGATTCGTGATATGTATACCCTTTATCACCTTGTTGTATATTTTTGTCTTGTATCACGTAGTGTGCCATGTCACACATTTGTGACAACACATATATGTAGCATGGCACACTTTTATATTTTGCGTTAATTGCTTTCACGATAGGAAATTCCAATTACTTAGATTTGTGAGACAATTATAGAGTGTCTTTTTCTTCAGATGTATTTTGGTATCTGTTTTGTCATTCCTTTACTTCATGTTCATATCTTCTTCCTATTCTTCTTGCACGAAAATATCCTAAGTGCAATGATTCGTTTTCATCAAATCTCAATAAGTAAAGTAAACACAACATTCTCGTGATATGTTATTACAAAATTTATGAGAATTTATCATCTGAAAATAAGATTTTATTATTTTTCTTATTTCTTTCCAAGTATTGGCACGTGTTTTTCTTAATATCTAACATAACACTGAGATTTTCGCTATAGTATAGTAATGTTGTCTTTGGAGATTTTGACCCTAATTTGTAGTTTTGAATGGTTACAAATATTAAAGGAGTAATGATGAATGCAAAAATTCTCGTAATCGATGATGAAGAAGGCATCAGGTTTACATTTGAGAGATTTCTTTTAGATGAAGGATACTTGGTAACGACCGTCAAAGATTGTAATGAGGCTTTAGCAAAGATTGCAGAATCAAATTTTGATTTGATATTTGCAGATGTTGTATTAGAAGGTAAAACGGGAATTGATTTTTTGAGAGAGGTTAGGTCTCGGAATTTAAACTCCCCCGTTGTCATGATTACAGGCAGTCCCAATATCGAGACCGCCTCAGATGCGCTCCGTCTAGGTGCTTTTGACTACATTCCCAAACCTGTAAGACAGGAGACCCTATTGCGTGTTGCAAAGATAGCATTACTGCATAAGGGGTTGTTAGATGAAAAAGAGAAATATCGTTCAAATCTCGAAGCTATCTTTAGTAGTGTAAAAGATGCAATTATCACGGTGGACAAGGAATTGTCCGTATTAGAGATTAATGAAGCAGCAAAAGGTATTTGTGATTTATCCCGCGATGCGATTGGAAAGCCATTAAGTTCTCTTCCGAGATATTGTAACGGACAGTGCCTTGATGCCCTGGAAGAAACCATTAAAGAAAAACAGCCTGTGGAAATATATCGTGTTGAGTGTAAACACAAACTTCGCTCACAACAGGTTGTTGCAATTACAACATATCCACTTCTGGATAATAAAAGTGTATTCTCAGGGGCCGTTTTAGTAGTAAGAGATGAGACACATTTGGCTGATTTGGAGCGGGATATGAGAGAACGGCAGCAGTTCCATAACATTATCGGAAAAAGTGAGAAGATGCAATCTGTTTATTCTCTCATAGAAGATTTGACTGATGTTCAGACTACAGTCCTCGTTACAGGAGAAAGTGGGACGGGAAAAGAACTTGTAGCTGAGGCTTTACACTACAAAGGAGAGCGCAGCCATAAACCTTTCGTAAAGGTAAATTGCACTGCCTTATCAGAGAGTTTGCTTGAGAGTGAGCTTTTTGGACATGTCAAGGGTGCCTTTACAGGTGCCATTCAGGATAGAGTGGGAAGGTTTCAAAAGGCGGACGGTGGTACGATATTTTTAGATGAAATTGGTGATATAACACCAAGGATGCAGCTACAGCTCTTGAGGGTACTCCAGGAAAGAGAGTTTGAAAGGGTTGGAGACTCTACCCCAATCAAGGTTGACGTCAGGGTCATTGCCGCTACAAATCAAAACCTTCGAGAGAAAATCAGGCGTGGTGAATTCCGGGAAGACCTTTATTACCGTTTAAAGGTAGTAGAGATCAACCTTCCGGCACTGAGGGAGAGAAGAGAAGACATGCCGCTCTTGATAAACCACTTTATCAATAAATTCAATAAAAAACTGAATAAAGAAATTGTGGCCATTTCTTCAGATGCTCAAAAAATATTTATGGACTACCCATGGCCGGGGAATATAAGAGAGTTGGAGCATACTATGGAGCATGCATTTATTCTCTGCCGGCAGAAAACCATTACCGTTAATCATTTGCCACAAGTATTTAAGGAATTCATCGGAACCAAGAGTTCTTTACTTGAAGATATAAAAATCGATGAACCTCAGGCAATTATTCAGGCGCTGAAAAAGACTGCATGGAATAAGGCGAGAGCGGCACGACTATTAGGCATGAGCCGTCGTACAATTTATCGGAAAATCAAAGAATATAAATTAATATAAAATACATGAATAAAATGAAGACTCTATATAACTTTCAGTTTGTAAATTTCATCGTTTTTTAGTGGTTACTCAGTATTTTGTTGAATTTTATGAATGTTACTACAACCATCCCGCTCCCACCTTCGCAAAGAGGAAACAAAGGAGAGGTCTTCCACAGAGTTTTGAATGACCACATTTATCATATATATATAGTGTGTCATGTTACATTTTTGTGACGAAACATTTCTGGGCATGTTACACTTCTCACGCCTCATACAATCCATAACCTCAAAATAGATAATCATAGAAGGCAATGTTAATAGTTCTGTGCAAAGCCGATTATACTGATAATACAGACATTCTACCTTTTGACCGACCCTTGTTTAAAATGAAATAAAGCAAAGTTGTATATAGATAAATTTATTCGAGAATTATTCTTAAATTAGAGTTGTATCAAATCATACAAAAATAACTCTGTAATAAGGTTCTACCTTCTGCGTCTGTATCTTACCTTATATTTCATCCTCCTCGCAATAACGGCCTGCATTTTGCGATGAACTACTGCAAGCAATGAGTATTATTAACAGCTATATTTCTCTATCCCACCCTACGGTGGGAAACAGCAAAAGCTTGTACGATTTTGTTATGAAGTTCATGCCGTTGTCTGGACTACGGGTAATGGATTACATACAACGAGCAACGGGTACAGGAGCAATAAAAATCTCTAGCATGCATCGCTTGCGCAATTGCGTTGAGCTCCAAACAGTCTCGGTATTTGAATTATAGGGATAACAGGTTTTTGGAATGTCAAAAATCATTTACAAGCCAACAGAGGATGAAATAATGAGATTGCTATTATCTGAAATGGCTGATCTTATTTATGCCTGCGATACAGAAGGAAATATTTTATTTGTGAATAAGACACTTGAGAAGTTTACTAGGCATAGGCCAGAGGCATTTTATAGGAGGCCATTTTCATCTCTTTTTGATGAATTAAATTTGGAAAAGGTGATGGATGCCTATATAAGGGTATTACAAGGAGAAAGCTCTCAATGCGAACTTTCTTTTAAAAATACTCGTGTAGTATGCGAATATAGAAATTTTCCTTTGAGGGATACGAAGGGAAATATCATTGGAGTTGTAGGAATTGGCCGGGATATTACTACACGAAAGCAGGAAGAAGAAAGGTTGAGGGTACTGAATGAATTCCTTGAAACAAGGGCAAGGGAACATGCAGAAAGGTTGATAGAAGTAAACGAAGAACTTATGGAAGAGATCAAGGATCGGAAATGTCAAGAAAGAACATTTAAGCAAAGTATCGAGAAGTTACAAAAATCTTTGCAAGGCGTAATTCATGGTATGACATTGATTATTGAGTCGAAGGATCCGTATGGACCAGGGCATCAAAGGCGGGTAGCACAGCTTGCTTGCTGTATTGCCGAAGAGATGGGATTTTCAAAGGACCGTATCGAGGGGATCGGTCTGGCGGCAGCGATTCATGATATTGGGAAAGCGTCCATACCGGCAGAGATCTTTTGTAAGGAGGACCGGCTGACAGAAATTGAGTTCGAAATGGTAAGGGATCATCCCCGTGTTGGATACAATATTTTCAGGGAAATAGAATTTCCGTGGCCTGTGGCTCAGATAGTACTCCAGCATCATGAAAGGATGAATGGCTCAGGATATCCTTTCGGTTTATTAGAGAAAGATATCATTTTAGAGGCAAAAATCCTTGGGGTAGCCGATGTGGTGGAAGCCATATCTTTTCCCAGGCTTTACAGGACTTCTTCTCGGCTCGATAAGGCATTAGATGAAATATCGCAGAATAGTGGCATCCTTTATGACTCCAGCGTAGTCCGTGCCTGCATGACTGTTTTTCATAAAAAAGGATTTCGATTTGAATGTTATTCGGATGCCGGACTGTTTGAAGACGTTTTGTTGAAGGTGTGATGCTATAGTTCTGCACATCACCAGGTGTAGGAAGTTAGAAATTAGATATTGGAAATAAGAAGTTGGAAAGTGAGATTTCTGGTTTTCCATCTTTTGCCTCTAGCTTCTCATAGAGTTGTTTTCTCTGTGGTGTACGAATAAGGTGTGATAAGGAAAATTACTACAAGAAAAAAATTAATTGCAGGAGGTGATCGTTCAAGAAATATTCCAATTTTCTATAAGGAGTATAGGAAAGATTTATGATGGTACTATCACTAAAACAGTTAATTTAACGTTTGGAAATATTAAGAGAGATTCTGAAACCGTCAACCAAGAATCTACTCTAAGGTTTGGAATGGTAGGTAAAACGTAATACCATACCGGACTTGCAGAAACATTAGTAAAATTTATAAAAATTTATACTATTATAAAATGAGGGTATTGAAAATGAAAACGAACAAATTCTTTGTATGTCCGAACTGCGGCAATGTTAAAAAATTTAAAGTATTTATGAGTAATTTTCAGATTATTATACAGTCTCCGGAGTTGGGAATACGCATGGACGAAAGTGGTGTTCTGCCTAATTTAAAACAGATTGATAACTATGTTGAATGTCAGTTATGTTTTAAGAAAGCAGAGTACGATAAGGCAATAGATCTCGGTGAAAAATACGTTAAAAACATTTCAAGACAATCGAGAGACTTAGAATGGTGAATGTATTCTGTTAATGGCAACTGCTAGAACGCTATTTTGATAATTGCTTCTGTCATTCCCGCAAAGGTGGGAATGACAGAAGCGGTTACAAAATGTACGGATACAGCTCCTGGAGAAGCGGCAATTGTCAAAAAATTATTTTATGTTGGTTTGTACTGGTTTCAATTTGGTGCTATATTGATTGAGAATAGATGATGGATACTTACGAGGAAGAAATCAGAACTTTGGATAAAGCGCTAGAAGTAGTATCTAGACAGATAAAGATTGAAGAGAAATACTACGCTATTGCAGAAGCTTTTATCGATGCAATTATATCAACGGATGGAAAAGGACGTATCATTTTCTGCAATCCCGCAGCAAAAAGAATGTTTGGATACGGGGACGAAATTATCGGTAAACTCATTACCTTATTAATGCCTGAACGATATCGAAATGTATATCAAACAGGAATAAATAGATATACAACTACAGGGATACCGAAGATTGTAGGAAAAACTGTTGAACTAAGTGGTTTAAAAAAAGATGGTACAGAGTTTCCCATAGAGATATCATTATCAGTATGGACCGATGGACAGTATTATTTTACCGGTATCATTCGCGATATTACGGAAAGGAAACAAATCGAACACAGTCTGTTAGAGGCTAATAAAAAATTGGAAGAGCTTTCAACCAGGGACAGTTTGACGAATCTCTTTAACCGGCGTTACACCAACAAGGTATTAGAGGTTGAATTCAACCGGGCGAAAAGATATAAAAACCCTCTTTCCTGTTTGTTGATCGATATTGATTATTTTAAGAAAATAAATGATCTTTACGGACATTCTTTTGGCGACAAGGTACTCGTGTATTTTTCCTCTTTTTTACTTGAGATGACACGGTCTACTGACATCGTTACCCGGTATGGTGGAGAAGAATTTCTTGTTATCCTTCCTGATGTTAATATTCAAGGTGCTAAGGACTTTGCTGAAAGATTGCGGGATAGTATATCCAAGCGCAGCGTAGAGGATAAAGATATGAATATAAATGTTACTATGAGTATTAGCATTGGTGTCAGCTCCTTTGACGATCATACCTGTAATAAAGATGAAATAATAAATCAGGCAGATAAAGCCCTTTACGAGGCAAAGCGATCAGGAAGAAATAAAGTCTGCTGTTACATACAATCTCATCAAGAACAATTCGTTTAAATACTTTCTATGCGATGTCTTCATCGTATGATACATGATGCAAAATTTGGGATGCACGATACGCGTATTCCCGTATCGCGTATCATGAACTCACCTCTCACTGGTCTAGGCTTCCACCTCGCTGGTCATGCATGAGAAAGTCATGTATTGATCACGCCCTTTTGGCTACCTGTCGATCCTTCATACCCTTGCCTTTTTATCAAATCTCAGGTAATAAGAGAATTCAAGCACGGGAAATTGTCGTTGACATTAATTTTGTAAAGCTGTAAAATGCCTTTTTTATTGTATCATATGCTTGTATTATAAGAAGTTACAGTAGTTGGGATAAAATAGCAGATAAGTATGTACATTGGTATTGATATTATTGAGATAAAACGTATCGAAAGATTGTTCTCTGCCAACGAAGGTTTTTTAAAAAAGATTTACACTAATAAAGAGGTGGAATACTGTACACCTAAGAAGAATAAATATCAACATTTCGCAGCCCGTTTTGCTACAAAAGAGGCTGTATTCAAGGCATTGGGCACAGGATGGATTGGTAACATGAAATGGACAGATATTGAGCTACTGAATGATGAAATGGGTAAACCTTATGTGAATCTTTATGGAAGTGTAAAAGAGTTAGCAGAAAAAAAGTGCGTTGATAGTATTTCTGTATCATTATCTCATTGTCGGGATTACGCCGTTGCTCAGGTTCTCTTAGTACCCAAAAAAGAGGAATATTCATGAAAAAACTTATACTGATCAATCCACATCCGATCGGAAACGTCGGAGAGGAAAATGTTTCTGTATTGAACCAAATGCCAGTAAATCTTGGCTATCTGAAAGTGCTGACTCCAAAAAACTGGCAGGTTGATATCATCGATGAAACTCAGGAACACGCAATCGATGAAAGCACGGGAGATATTACTTTCGGTGGGGCAGATCTAGTGGGTATTACGTCGGTAAGCTACCAGGCGCATAGAGCCTATCAGATAGCAACAGCTTGTAGAAAACGTGGTATACCGGTAATTATGGGTGGAATCCATGCCACAAGCTATCCTGAAGAGGCAGCAAGATATGTAGATTGTGTTGTGACCCGGGAGGCAGTAACAACCTGGGAAAAAATTATCTCAGATTTTGAAAATGGTTGTCTTCAAAAAAGATACGACGGTACCCTTACACCCATGGAACTTTATCATGGATTGAGGCCTGATAGAAAATATTTAAGAGATAAGTATAAATACCGGTACTCAGGTATAATAACTACTGCGGGATGCCCATTTAGCTGCGAATTCTGTTCTGTACCCCAATTCCAGGGGAAAAAGTATAGGGAAAGACCTGTCGAAGATGTTTTAGATGAGTTTGAATCTATCAAAGGTCAGTATCGTGGATTAATATTGACAGATGAAAACTTTTACGGGCACAGTAAAAAATCAAATGAACGTGTCCGGGATTTGTTTAAAGGCATGGTGGAGAGGGGGATTTATCAAAACTGGTTTGGTTTTACCTCCCTTAATATTTATGCGGATGACGAAACCCTTGAATACATGGTTAAAAGCGGATGTGTCGGGGTGCTCATTGGAATCGAGTCCATTAACGAAGAAACCCTTAAAACAATGAACAAAAATGTAAACCTGCGTATCACGATCGAAAAATATTTCGAGGCAATAGCCAATATACGTAAACACGGCCTTGCAGTTTGGGGTACCATGGTATTCGGAAATGATGCCGATACCCCGGAAACCTTTAAGCAGGTTGCTGATTTTGTCTTAAATTCACATGTCGATATCATGACCTGTGGCATTTTGTGTCCATTCATCAACACACCTCTGTATCACCGGTTAAATGCTGAAGACAGGCTTTTCAGGACGAATTTCCCGGAGGATTGGAAATATTACACATCTCATCACCTTACTTATGTTCTGGAAAATATGTCCCTCCAGGAACTCATCGACGGTTTCCAATATTTATACGATAAGATTTACGCCACAGAGGTATTGCGACAGCGTTTTCAAAATGCGAAGGAGTCACTGAACAACAATATGAATGCGGCAATGTTCGCATTCAGGGTTAATTTAGACTGGCAAAATGTGTATCAACATTTAATTCAAAATCTAAAGGAATTACAGTCATCGGGATTTTATGACGAGGCATTAAAACAATATAATCAATCACGAAAACAAGGAAAAAAGGTGAAAATGGCACCGGTTGAAGTGTCATCTTGATGCCAGGGAATTTCAATATTCTTTGTAGGGGCATGTTTTAAACCTGCCCCTACTTGTGTTCGCCCTTGTTTTGTACAATTCAGACGTTTGTTTTTGTTTCCATTTGGGCGAATACAAGGCTCGCCACTACATAGGTGATATAAAAAGTAGCCGAAGGCCTCAATTAACGTTTAGGAAATTCAAATTGTTAATTTTCCTCTCCCTCGATGGGGGAGGTTAGGTGGGGGTGTAAGAGCAAGCTAATCACCCTCCCTTAGTCCCTCCCATCAAGGGAGGGAAAATTTAAGTTTTAAGTAGCCGAAGGCCTAATTTAAATTCTGACTGGTAATTGTATTGTTTAAATCTCTATATAACCACAGGTCAACTTATTCATGTAGCATAATGGATAGTTGACCTCTCTTGTTTTAACTAAAGGGAATTTTATCTCATCATGTCAAAGATCGTAATTACAGGTTTGGGATTAGTTACACCCGTCGGGATTGGTATCAGGGAGAGCTGGGAATCGTTCATCCATGGCAAAAACGGGGCGAATGATATGAAATCCTTTGATACTTCTCAATACAAGGTACATCGCTCCTGCGAAGTAAAGAATTTTCATCTGGATGTTGAACTGGAAAACCAGATCAAAGAAAATACCATCCATAAATATCTTTATTATGCTGCCCGGGAGGCATTGCAGGAAAGTGGTCTTCTGTACGGGGAAAATAATCTCAATAGAGAGCGATTCGGTATCGCTATCGGAACCTTGGCGGCCGAATTAACACCCCATGAAAGGCTTATGAGACGGGACACATCAAAGAAAGATAACGGTTTTGACAAAATCGTTGCCGCCGTTTATCCTCCTAATTCAATCACGAATGTCCTTGCCCAATATTTTCAGTTTGAGGGGCCGACTATGGTCTCACTGAATGCATGCTCATCCGGCAACCATGCCATTGCCTGGGCTTATGATCTCCTTGTAGAAAACAAGGTTGATGTGGTAATGGTTGGTGGAGGGGATATGATTCCTCAAACAGAATTTACCCACTTTCATAACCTCAAGGCATTAGCGCCTGAACGTTGCCAACCCTTTGATAAAAACCGGCAGGGTCTTATGATTGGAGAGGGGGCAGGGGTATTAATTATGGAACGGTACGAGTTTGCAAAAAAACGCAACGTATCGATTATCGCTGAAATGGCAGGATATGGGTTGAGCTGCGATGGATTTCATATGACAGCCCCGCATCCTGAGGGTGAAGGTGCAGTAAAATGCATGAGTGATGCACTAAAAATGGCAGGGCTTCAGGAAACAGATGTCAGTTATATTAATACGCATGGCACCGGTACACCCCATAACGATAAGACAGAAACGACGGCCATAAAGCGGGTATTTAAGGAACACGCTTACAAAATCCCGTGCAGTTCTACGAAATCTATGATAGGACACCTTATGGGTGCAGCGAGTGCAGTAGAATCAGTTGTTTGTTGTCTCGTCCTCAGGCATGGCATAATTCCTCCTACAATTAATTATGAAACGCCAGACCCTGATTGCGATCTTGATTACGTACCGAACGTGGCGCGGGAACTGAAAGTGAACCATATCGTAAATAATTCATTTGCCTTCGGTGGTAATAATGCCACGACTATATTTAGCAGGATGGGTTAAATGAAAAAAAGAGTTGTTGTTACTGGAATTGGTATTGTATCTCCCCTTGGATGCAGTAAAGAAGACTTCTGGAGTAATCTTATTCATGGAAAGTCAGGTATTGCACCAATGACCACTCTTGATCTTTCTCCTTATACTTGCAAGCTGGGTGGGGAGGTGAGAGATCTCAAGCCGGAGGTACATCTTGGCAGCAAAGGTTTGAAATATTTAAACAAGGGAACACGGTTCCTGGGATCGGCAGCCAAGATGGCCCTGAATGACGCAAAGCTTCCGGAAGATGGTTCTTTGTCAAATCAAATGGGTATCGTTATTGGATCGTCTTTGGGAAATTTTTCAGAAACGACAGATTATTTCTATGAGATTATAAGAAATAACCCCTCGGAATTATCGCCGATGCTCAGCTATGATGTTGCCCTCAATTCTTCCATTAATTACGTATCGGTCATCTTTAAAATAAAAGGGCTTGCCCGCACCATATCCGCAGGTTTTACATCAAGCACGGATGCCATTGGAAATGCGTTTAACATGATCCGGAAAAATATGGCTAAGGTAATTGTTACTGGCGGGGTTGAGCAAATCTCTATTGACCTGTATCTCATATTTTATCTGCGTGGTTTATTATCAGGACTCAATGGTACAAAAGAGTCAAGTATGCCCTTTGACAGGGAAAGAAATGGCTTTATCATGGCAGAAGGCAGCTTCATCGTTATTCTCGAAGAACTTCAGCATGCCCTGGAAAGGAGGGCCAACATCTATGCAGAGATAAAAGGGTTTGGCAACTCTTTTGTTGGTGGAAAGAAATATTCAATGGATGAGAGGATTCGCCGGGCTGAAAGGGCTATGCATGATGCCATGGAAGATGCTGAAATAAAGAAAGAGCATATTGATTTGATCAGTGCGCATGCAAATGGGTGTAAGATACAGGATAGTATCGAGGCAAAGGCGATCCGGTCTTTATTTGGTATAAACAGCAGTAATATCCCAGTTTCAGCGGTCAAATCAAACATCGGTGAAGCTTACGGCACTGCAGGCGCAGCCCAGCTCATATCCACAATCATGTCTATTAATACAAGTAATATACCTCATATCATCAATTACAGTGAAAAAGATCCGGAGATAAATCTACATCTCACACTGGAAAAACCCCTCGAAAAAGAGATCCAAAACGCATTGGTAAATAACATGGATTATGATGGAAATAATTCATGTTTGGTGGTAAGTAAATATGGCAAATAGTAAAGTTCAATAAAGTTGTATTTATTTCGTCTTTAAAACATTTTCGATTTTCTTTGGGTCCATACGACAATCCAATATTCTCTATACTGTCACAGTCTTCTTGTTTTCTACTTTATAATATATGGCATAAGGAAACCTACAGGAGAGCAATCGATGATATCCGTAAATCTTTCTGTGAATTCCCCCAAAAAGCGCTAAGGAATCAATATCAGAAAAAAGTGTATCAAAGAAATAATTTCCCATTCCCTCGCCTTGTTTTTCATAAAATGATCACCCTTTTTCTAAATCTTTTACAGCAGAAATTAGGATTTTGATTTTCACTCAAATTTCTTTCTGAGATTTTTTTTAGCAATATCCCAATCTACAACCTCTTCGATACCGTTATTCATTCTGTTTTCAGTTTCCTTTAGAACATCTTCATGCCATGAAGGCGAATCATACTTTTCTTCATCACCACTTAGATCTTTCCATAGAGCTTCCATTATTTTTAGTTTATCAGCACGGGATAATTGTTTAATTTCCTTTAATATTTCCATTATTTCTTCCTTTTATTTTTTATTGCTCTTTTTGTGCAGACCTCGATAAAATTACTTAGTATATTTGATTTGTCCATGATCATACTTCCTATTCATAATTCCCAAAAAAGGTTATCGTAATTTGCCGGATATTTACAGGGAGGTCTTTCAGTTGTTTTGACCAGTTCCCTGAATTGCTGTCGCCAAAGGTAAATCCATCAAGTTCCCGTGAATAAACAAGGGTATCAGAATAATCGTACCCAAAAATTTCGACTCGGAACACCAGCAGGGCAAAGGTAATTTCTCCTCTGGCAACCTTTCTCCATACTTTCAGGGAAAGGGTGCCTGAGTTGTCTCTCATCTTAAATATAATGGCTGCCTTTGCTGTTCCATTTCCAAAATACTTATCAGACAGCTTTGCAGAAAAGCCGGGAGGGTCTGTTTCTGATGTTCCTCTATGACTGACCGAGTACTCCTCAAGTGTGGCTTCTTCCGCGAATAGCGACTGAGGCGTCCGGATTTCAAATACAAACATTATTAGAATGGAAGTGAGCAGGAGTACTATCCTTTGCATTTTATCATTTTCCCCATTCTTTTTTCTTAAACGAATTCAATTCTCTTTTTTTCGCACTTAATAACATACTGGAACGCCTCTTTTATCAGCGCCACATTTTCCTTGTGACACAATATCCTCTTTCTATTGTTGTTATTACGGTAAAGAAGAAAATCGTACCTTTCGCTTGTGATCTGTGATATTGCATTTTTTTCTTGCCATATTAGGTTGTTGGGTTTCGTTCCTCAACCCAACCTACAATACTGTATTATACTCAATTTACGGCTCATTTTTACCCACTCATTTGCTTGAATATCCATATTTACTTATTTTTCCCGATCAGGGATATTTATTTTCTTGACAAACAGAGGTATTATAGGTGTTATGCGAGCCTTGGGGTGCACAAAAACCTCACCCTATTTGTTCTTGGTAGCCCGAGACTTATTTGGTAGCGTTGTTAGGCTGTTTTATACCTTGCTCGGATAGAAATACTCGCAACTCTGATACAGAAACAGCCTCTCCAATCATCACTTGACTTAGCTGTCTGTAAAATATGAGAAGACTTGCGACAAGTTGGGCTTCTGAGAATTGAATTTGTATGCCATTCTCATCAGTTGCATTATAAACAAAACCTGATTGTTGATTAGCTAAAGCTTTCAGTGCATTTTGGTGAAATTGTGTCAATGGTGCATGCTTGCTTACAACAACACCGATTACTCGATTATCTGAAGCTCTGAACAATGGCCCGCCGGAATTACCTGGATTGAACGCGCTATTGACAACCAAGTGTTTAACGAAAGATGTGCCAGTTTGGTCCGTTTGCTGCGCAATGAAACCGGATAAGTATCCAACCGAAAGTAATGGAGCTGGCCCATTATAGGCAAGCGGGAATCCCCAAGTTGAAACAACAGTACCTACGGGTGGATCATTGTCTGAGCCTAATAGCAATCCTCCATCAATCTTCTTACTGGGGATTAAAATAGCCAAGTCCCTCTTAAGATCAATAGACATTTTGTTGAAGGAAATTTTCTCTCCCGACGAAGCAACCCCGACTAGATCGGATACTTGGCAATCCTTCACTACGTGTGCTGCTGTAATGATATATCCACCTTGGAGAAGAAAGCCTGTTCCTTTTGATGTAGGTCTTGGGCATTCTAGCATATAAACAGCATTGATAGCTGAACGGCCTGAGTCGCCTGCAGCATCAAACAGCCATTGTGTTGCAACGGGTAAATTCTCTTTATTCTCACGCTTTGCTTGTGCGAAGAGAACTTGGTTGCTTGCGAGGTAAAGCATCAAAAAGGCAAATAGAAAGTGATGTGGCAATTTTTTCATCTTATTTTCCTCTCTGTTTGTGCCATTCTACTATAGCACGTTATGTACCTGTCAATTTGCGGATTGTTCTGGAACAACTAATGTCGGGCATGCACTTGTTGGGGATTTATCTGAGCAATTTCTCAAGAAACTCAAGATCTCGAACAAATACTTTTCCATCGAGCGTTCTCTGTGCGGGAAATGAGAATTCGAAACGAACTTCGCTATTAATTACGCATAAAGCTTTACCTCTGATGAGCGAGTAGTCTTTCGTTATATGCTGAAACCCCACTTGTACGTATTGCGTTTGGCGAAGCATGTCCACAGATTTTCCAACTGCTGTATCGGTTGCATCCATTCTGAAAATGCCACGATACATGTATTCCTTAGGTGCTATTGATCGTCCCCACGAGTCAGGTGCTGCTGTAATGAGTAAAGGTTGATCGTTATGAACAAATGCCAAATAGCCGCCAGTGTCCATGAAGTGCGTGTCTCCTTTATCATCAGATTCGATCACAATCTCAACCGTTGTTTCGCAAGTGTTGATAGGCTTACTTGTGGGCGATGGTACTAGTTGATCAATCGCCCGCGACCAGTAGAAAGCATTGGAGATGTATATGACCAGAGAAATCATAACCACCTGAGCGGCTACCTTAGATAATGACAGCAATCCTTTTCTCTTTTTTACTTTCTCGGACAGATGCTTGGTCGCAGCATCAGCTGCAGCGTTTATGATCTTCAGTATGAAGATCGTGATGCCTGCCAGGAACATGTAATATGGCCACAGTGCTGGATCTGTGGAAAGCTTCTTTAAGAGTTCGGTTTCCATAATGAGTTCGTTAATCCTCGATTCCAACATTCAATTTCATCTTTATTCTATAGAGGTAGTCATTTTATGTTTTAACAAATTAGTTGTCAAATATAAACAGCGAAACTTGTGTTAAAATAGTGAGTATGTTTTTATAATATAATTAATATATGGAATCTTATTAATTATTTGATTTATTATGCCTTTGTCTTTTAAAGACTACCTCATCCAAAAGGCGCTGATTAAAGATAAATACATACCTTTTTACCTGAAATGTGCCTCAGATTACTATGGTTTCTTAGTATACCTGATTTTCAGATTCTGAATTCTGAGCAGAAGAATCTATTCCTTAAACATCTGTCGAAAACGCATGAAGACTGGCAGGTCAAACAGGCGGATAATGCTTTGAGGCTTTACGGTCATTTCCTCTCATCTTTACAGAAAGGCAATTCTATCAGATCGCCGGATGTTGAAACGGAATGGAACCTTCTTGAAACACAGACACAGGAACCTTCAAACCACTATGATTTATACCCACATTGTCTCAAAGAATGTATTAGGAGGCTGTAGCCCTCTGGATCCATAAATTTTTTGTAATAATTGAGTTTTTGAAAGAAGGGTCAGCATTTTGTATAGTTTATGGTAGGGAGAAGCCTTTGCCAAACGCCATAGCAAGTCGTATCCTTACATACCGTACAAATGCTTTGCCCCGACTTTCAAAAAACTATACATAGCGACATAAGTTTACAAATGTCTGTCATTCCGGGCTTGACCAGGAACCCAGTGTTTTTCTTGATTCCCGCTTTCGTGGGAATGACATATTCGTATCTGATTAATGACGTTGTGTATAAATTGTTACAATTACTTAATGGTTCGCCACGGATTTTTTATGGTAAAGGTACGACAGTATGTGTAACGTGGACATTAGATATGTCAATGTGTATGATTTAGATGCATGTTACGCCGTTGAACTTGCCTGCTATACCTCTGACGCTGCAACACGGGAAAAAATACAGAAACGTATACGACTGTTTCCTGAAGGATTTCTGGTTGCCGAATTAAAAGGGCGGATCATCGGGATGATTAATAGCGGAGCTACAAATAAAGAAGATATAACGGACGAGGCATTTAAAGATATGATCGGCCACGTGAGTGATGGCAAAAATATCGTTATTTTTTCTTTAGCTGTCTTACCGGAATTCAGAGGTACTGGCGTCTCTAAAAGGCTTATGTCGAGGTTTATCGAAATATCTAAAGATTTAAAAAAGAAGAAGATTTTACTCATATGCAAGTCCGAACTAATTCCTTACTATCAAAAGTACGGTTTTCTTTATAGTTCGAAGTCAAAATCGACTCATGGGGGATTTGAGTGGCATGAGATGTATTTATCATTGATTTAGCGGCAAAGTATAACATTGGAAAAGCTGTAACAATTTTGTTTTGAAAAACGTATTATCTATTAGCTCCGTAGGAGCAATCTGTTTGTAGATAGGATGCCATACATAACATATATTATAGCATCCAACAGATGAAACCGAATATCACACAATAAAACAAAACAAAATGAACCACGATTTGATTAAACCATCACGGACAAACGAGTTTGTCCGTGCCACCCTATCTAAAATACTGTTCGATTTCATCTCATGAGTACTATAGCTCCGTCAGGAGCGGCCTGTTTATATATTAAATCATATACAGGTCGCTCCTACGGAGCTATTTACCCTATCGAATTTTATTGTGCTACAAACAGATCACCCCTAACGGGGTTACATCGTTTTTTATGACCACTGGATTTTTCAAAAAATTAAAATGTTACGTAAACTCAGATAATTCAGGATTTATTCTATACGATAACTTTTTAGATTTTAAGCGGCTAATTTTCTCTTCATGTGTTTTGACTTACGGTTTTTTATTAAAGTGGTATGGAATATGCTTAAATTATTAGTAATTTTAATCTTTTCGTTAAGCAATGAATAAACACACCCCCACCCCTCTCAAGAGGGGAATTTAGAAGTCCCATCCTGGGAGGGAAACCCACCCCTTAGTCCCCTCTTGGGAGGGGAGGGGTGGGTAAAAAGAAAAATCGTTAGTTTTTTGTCTTATAAAACCCAACCTAATTTAAGAGGGTCGCTTGAAACACCTATCTGGAATTCTAAACAAAGAAGGAGGTAGATATGATGAAGTCAAAATGCAGCAGTTATTTGGCCACCGTGTCGTCTTTTTTATGTGTATTGGCCTTTTTTCTGATAGCTGAGGTTTCTTTCACATTTGGGGTTAACGGTCGGGCCGATGCGGCAGAGGCTGAAGAATTCGCCCTGTTCTTCGAGTTCAACGCTACAGATGGCGATCTGGGTCTTCAGGGCTTCCTCGGTGCGGACGCCTGGGAAGTAGTTAATATCGTAAACCCCAATGGCCGAAGGATCCTTACGATAACTACTAAAAAAGGTTTGAAAAAGCTCGGCCTCAGTGAGTTCTCCTTCGAAAGCGAGGAGCCGCAGCTCGAGGAGGAAGATGTCAGAGACCGCTTCCCGGAGGGGGTGTATAAGCTTGAGGGCAGGACAGTCGACGGGGAGAAGCTCACTGGCGAGGTAGAACTGTCGCACGAACTTCCAGCCGCGCCAGTGAACCTCGGTCCCGATGGTACCGTGCTGGATCCAAACAATCCGGTCACCATTTCATGGGATCCCGGAACGGACGGCGAAGCCGCTGCCTTCTGGGAAATAGAGGTAGAAACGGACGAGGTCAGGATCCTTAGTGCAGTTCTCGACCAGGCGACCACGCAGGTGACTATTCCGGCGGAGCTCATTGAGCCTGGCAAGGAGTACAGGTTCGAGGTAATTGCAGTAGGGGAAAATGGGAACAGGGTCATAACGGAGGTTGGCTTCGCGACGGCACCATAGGCCTCGGACGCGAACAGGCTTGTTCCGTAAACTCCGTTCGTATTCCGCATTGTTGCAACGATTTCTTCGGGATAAATACTTCCGTATGGTACGTCGATTGGTCTACCGTATGTGTTTCTCAGACAGTCTCTTAGAGGAAAGCGTGAAATGCTTATCAGAAGCTATAAACAAAGAGGGAGGTAGATATGATGAAGTCAAAGTGTGTCAGTTTTGCCCTGAGGACACCGACTATTGTGTCATTTTTTTGGGTGGTATTCATAGTATTCACCTGGCTTGGGCTGTCTAGCGGCATCGTTATGGCGCAGGATGAGGAACCCCAGTTCACTACTGAATTTCGATTGGAAGACTGCAAGTTTAAAACAAGAGGAGCAAATACCTACTTCATTCTCAAACCAGGCTATCAATTAGTATTGGAGGGCGAGGAGGATGGTGAAACGCTCCGCGTTGTGATTACAGTTCTTTCTAGAACTGAAAATATCTCTCTCCCGGATATTGGCACGGTGAAAACCAGAGTTGTTGAGGAAAGGGAAACGGTGAATGGTGAACTGGTAGAGGTATCGAGAAACTTCTTCGCAATATGTGAAAAGACTAACGACGTTTTCTATTTTGGAGAAGATGTCGATATCTACGAGAATGGAGAGATCGTAAGTCACGAAGGAGCCTGGCGTGCGGGTGGGCCTGATAACAATGGTCTGGCGGAACCCGGTATTATTATGCCCGGAACTTTTCTCTTAGGAGCGAGATATTTCCAGGAACAAGCAGATGGCATTGCTTTGGACCGTGCAGAACACGTGGAGATGGGGCTTGAGATAGTTACTGAAGCAGGCACGTTTTCTAATTGTGTGAGGGTAATTGAAACGAGTCCACTTGAGCCAGGCGAAGAGAGTGAAAAGATATACTGTCCTGGAGTTGGACTAATCGTAGACGATGAGGTTGAACTAGTCGAATTTGGTTCTATAGCATCCAATAGATGAAACCGAACAGAATATAATGAAACCAAATAAAACGAACTAGGATTCGATTGTACCATCACGGACAAACCAGTTTGTCCGTGCCACCCGGTCTAAAATACTGTTCGGTTTCATCGCTTGAATACTATAAATCCGTTAAGATAACTCCAACGATGACGATTAAGTTTGATTCAACTTCCTTTGCATTCAGACTGGGTCATAAAAGGGTTCATTTGACTCGGTTTGAATGCACGCATGCATGCGATCTGTAGGCTACTCCCAATGATTCAAATGACAGGCTATTTAATTTAATCATTGATTTTGCTTTAAAAAATTAAAGATGTAATAATTATGGGAAATCATAATCAAATCACGGGGGAACTGTATCCAACCATCCTTTTTATCAGGGAACCGATTGATTCAATATTGGAAGCGTATTCAAAAATGGATCCTATCTGCCTATTTTCGGTTAACCATTCTACATAAACAGAATCATCCGATTGATCGAAGGTTACATTTGCATAATCTGCTCCGGGATTAAATAGAAATTTTATTTGAGTTAAATTTATTCCCCTGTCGTACAATTG
This sequence comes from Candidatus Jinrextremum sp., assembly GCA_039794405.1. GTDB lineage: Bacteria > Planctomycetota > Brocadiia > Brocadiales > Brocadiaceae > JBDIVL01. The sequence continues at coordinate 19,834 of JBDIVL010000028.1, forward strand.
ATCAATGATGGTTCCAAGACTCTTGTTATGAGGAGCAACAATAATAAATTGGAGGTCTCTCAGTTGATATGGATATATATCATAGTACTGTATCCTTTCCAGGATTTTTCCCAGAAAATTTGTTTTCCTTCCCCATAATGAGAATAAATACTTCGCAGCGAGAGAATCCTGGTAAATTTCATCAGTCGGACTAATGTGAGCAAGATATCCAAATTTTTCCGGATAATAAATAATCAGTGAAGTACAGGGCCCGACTCCTTTTGTTTCAAGTATCTCTCCCGATTTTGTCATCCAGAACTCATTCATATCAACCCTTTTTCCCTTTGTAATTTTCCTTCCTTCTCTTTGAGACGAGTGAACGTTTGTGGCTATATTTGAGTAGTACTCCACAATTTTTGGTAGATAATATTTTTTATAAAATCTGTAATGATCCGAGATAATTTCGTCTTCATCAATTTCAACAACGATAACCCATGTATGTCCAAAAATATCAAATTGTTCAAAAGAACTCAACACCTTTACGCCCCGGTAATCATTGATTATTTTTTTATCGGATTTCATAGTAAGGGCTAGCCGAATGGCCTCTGTATCGACCTTTAGTTTCAAGACGGTACTGTCTTCGATAAACCTCGAATCAGTCAACATGAGCTTGTTTTTGTTTACAAGATAAACTTCTCCCGTTCTTCCCAGACCTTTATGATCGGACAGGATGGCATTGATTTTATCGATGGGAAACTGGAGTATGAGCCAGCCATGGTTCACGTTATTTTCCTGAACTGGTACAACAAAAAAGGCCGCTGGTTCATCTGAAGGAGGATAGAAATCATAATCCACGAATTCGTTATCGGGATTACTCCTCATGTGTTTTGCCAATTTCGTATCAGAAAATATACCGGTAAAAAGGTTGGTATGATAATCATCCTCGCGCTTAATGCTGTGGAAAACAAAACCTTTGTCATCAACAAAAAGGATATCATAAAAGTCCCTGTATTTATTTACAAAATGTGCATCCATTTCATATTCTAACCTGTAAAGAGACGAAGTATTCGTCACGCCAGGTTGAGAAGTATAATATTCTCTCATGACATTGAAACACTGCAATATCTTCTTGTCTTTATTTGCTTCATGGGTTATTTGTTTTATTGTATTGAAGTAGTCAATTATTTCTGTCTTTTTTGCTGCTTTAACCTTATCAAGTACTCTGAAATGTGTATCTATCGCATTATGCCGCGGTGATTGTGTGCAGTTGATAACAACCAGGGACAGACTGCCGCAAAGTATCAAATAAAGAATATTTTTTAGTATTTTCGGGTTATTCATTGAATAGTACGAGGCATATTCATGAAACTTTTATTCGTGTAAATTGGCGGTCGAACCGTTATTCTTAATTTAAAAAAATTATCTTATATCGAAAGAGGATAAACTGTCAAGGATTCATTTTATTTCCTGGAATATTCCTTAGAAAAGTACGGCTTCAGGTCAAGAATGCAAACGTATGTGTCGAAATGTTAACTTTGTTATAAAGTGCGGCGGTTTTTATGCAATAGATAAAAAAATTTAACTCTACGGACATTATATAAAAACGGCTGATGTAGTGACGGGAATATAAAATCCGTGAGTTTTCAGGATAAACTTGACAAAAATTCATACGAGACTTATAATTCCGAAATTCTCAATTCTCATGTGATATAATAAACAGCAAATAGTCATGATCTCTCATCAATGTATTTTCCTTACCATTTGTAGAATGGAACATAAAATATGAGCAAATTATTTGACAAAGTACACATTGGTCAAATGACAGTAAAAAACAGGATAATCATGTCTGCCATGGATCTGGGATTTACTTCGGATGGTACCATTAATGACCAAATTATTCATTTTTATAAAGAACGGGCAAAAGGGGGCGTTGGATGCATTGTTGTAGGTGGATGCTATCCGGAAATGAATGGCAAGGTTTGGAAAAGTATCATCGGATTAGATAAGGATGAATTTATTCCGGGGCTCAAAAAACTAACGGATACTATCCATGCACACGATGTAAAGGTTGTCGCACAGATTCTCCATGGTGGCCGAAGTGCCTCATCATTCTTTACAAAAATGCAGCCGGTCTCACCTTCATCACTAACCCACAGAAGTATTAAGCAAGAACCTCACGCCCTGACAATCCCGGAGATTAAAATGGTAATTGATAAGTATGTCAGCGCAACGGTAAGGGTAAAAAAGGCTGGTTTTGATGCTGTAGAACTCCATGGCGGTATGGGATACCTTATCAACCAGTTTCTTTCAAAGGCTACAAACAAGCGTGACGATCAATATGGCGGAACTCTTCAAAACAGGGTACGTTTTGCCAGGGAATTAATCATTGCAATAAAAGAAACAGTCGGGAAGGACTATCCTGTCATCTTTCGGATGTCAGGCGATGATTTTGTTGAAGATGGACTTAAGATATCCGAGAGCATGGAAATTGCAAAAATTCTGGAACAGGCAGGTGCTGATGCCTTTAATGTTTCTCCTGGCTGGCATGAGAGTAGGACGCCAATCATGCTGATGATTATTCCACGGATGGCCTATGTGTTCTTTTCACAAAAAATCAAATCACAGGTAAAGGTCCCGGTAATTGCCTCGGTGAGAATCAATGATCTCAAATTGGCTGAAGAGATCCTGGATAACGAACAATCAGACATAGTATCCATTGGCAGACCCCTCATCGTAGACCCTGAATTGCCGAATAAATATAAGAATGAGCAATTTGATGATATAAGGACATGTATCGCTTGTAACCAGGGGTGTTTTGATTCCTTGCTTAATTTTAAACCGGTATCTTGTACCTATAACGCGATGGCAGGACATGAAGGCGAATATGAAATCACGGTAGCAAATAAACCAAAAAAAGTGGTAATCGTTGGAGGGGGGCCTGCTGGTATGGAAGCAGCCCGTGTCCTCTCTTTGCGAGGACACAATGTTACCTTATATGAGAGACAAAACCAACTGGGCGGTCAATTGCGTTATGCCTTTATACCACCAGGCCGGGAAGAGGTACAAAATATTATAACCTATTTGGAAAAACAAATCTCAAAACTAAGAGTACAGGTAAAAACCGGAAAAGAAGTTAACTTGCATGCCTTACAGGAAGAACATCCCGATGCGGTTGTTGTGGCAACAGGCGGACAACCCATAATGCTCAATCTCCCCGGAATAAAAGGGAAAAATGTGTATACAGCCAGCAGCATATTAGAAGGAAAAGTTCCTATAGGAAAAGATGTTGTTATCATCGGCGGTGGAACGGTAGGTTGCGAGGTAGCGTTATATGTAGCTAAACAGGGGGCTATGAATCCGGACACGGCATGTTTTCTCCTCAAGCATAAAGTTATCGATGCCGGAGAAGCGGTTGAATACACTGCAAAGGGGAATCGTAATGTTACCATCCTGGAAATGAAGAGGAAGGTTGGAGGGGGATTTGGCATCTCTACGCGGTGGATTATCCTGCAAGAATTAAAAAACGCGGGAATAAGGGACCTGACAGAAGTTACCGTTAAAGGAATTACCGACAATGGCAATGAAAACGGAAGAAATACCAGTGGGGTAACTTATGAAAAGGATGGTCAGGAGTACTTCATAAAGGCAGATACGGTTATCATTGCCGTTGGATACTGTCCCAACAATGATCTTCAAAACCAGATAGAGGGAAAATTTCCGGAAATACACTATATCGGTGATTGCGTTAAGGTACGCACTGCACTTGAGGCTATTCATGAGGGTTTTAAAACAGCCTTACAGATATAAGCAGGATTTTATTATGGAGATAGAATTCAGAAGTCAGAATGGAAGAAATTACGATATGTCATATTTTTACCATAATATTTAGCAAAGGTTTCGAAACATGAAAGACATCCGTATGAATCGTGGCGATAACTCAGGATATAAGCATATCGAATTTGAAGAGATCGTGGCCGACAACGGTAAAGCGATTGGTGTTATTTATATGAATAAACCATCACGAAACTCAATTGGCTCGTGGCTTCTGGATGCCATTTATGACAAGATGGACCAATACGAGAGTGATGATAGGATTGGCACCATTATTCTTAGCAGTAAACTGAGAGGAGTTTTTAGTGACGGTGCTGACCGTGATGAACTTTTTGGTTCCTGGATTTCCGGTCTGGTAGCAGAGAAAAACTACGAGCGGTTCCGTCGTGCACATGAGATGTTCGTTGAGATTGAAAATTGTAAAAAACCTGTCATTGCCGCTATCAATGGTGTTACTATTGGCGCCGGTCTGGAGATAGCGATGCTGTGTGATCTGCGTATAGCGTCTGAACTCTCATTCTTCAGCCTGCCTGAGGCAAAACCAGAACTGAGTATTATTCCCGGCCTCGGTGGTACACAGCGCTTGCCGCGCTTTATTGGCGCCACCCGTGCCAAGGAGATGTTATTCCTTGGTAAAATGATCCGTGCAGAAACGGCTCTCGAATGGGGACTTGTCAATCAAATTAGTCCACATAAAGAGGTTTTAGATCACACATTAGCTTTGGCAAAAACCCTCCTGAATCGAGATGCACGGGCACTTAAAGAAATGAAGAAATGTGTTAATTTTGCCGGAGAAAACGATATTGTAAAAGGCATTGAATACGAAGTTGGTTTATTTGCTGAAATGATGCGGTTAAAGCTATTGAATAAAAACTGTTGAATACCATAATTGTGGCTGTGTCGCTCCAGGTATCAGGATAAGAGATGGAATAAGGTGTATTCCCCAGATTTATCAATATTTTTTACCTTGCATTTCAAAATCCATTTCTATACTATAATTCCAACTTGCAATTATTGATAAAAAGAGAAATTACTCATAAAAGGGGGCTTATACTATGGAATTCAAAGGTAAAGTAGCAATTATCACTGGTGGCACGCGGGGTATAGGAAGGGCAATTGCGTTAGAACTGGCAAAAAATGGTTGTAACATTGCCTTTAATTACAATAAAAATACCGATGCTGCCCATGTACTGGTAAAAGAAATCGAGTCAATAGGTGCAAAGGCGACTTCCTTCCAGGTAAATGCCGCCAGCTTTGAGGGTGCCAAAAATATGGTAAAGGAGGTTCTGGACAGGTTGGGAAAAATTGATTTTCTGGTGAATAACGCAGGAATCACACGCGATAAACTCCTTGCCTTAATGGGAGAAAATGACTGGGATGACGTTATCAATACGAATCTCAAAAGTGTTTATAATTTTTCCAAATCGGTTATTACCCATATGATAAAGCAAAAATCCGGTAGTATCCTGAATATAACTTCAGTAAGCGGAATAATGGGAATGGCAGGACAGGTAAATTATTCCTCCTCCAAGGCCGGAATGATTGGTTTTACAAAGGCCCTTGCCAAAGAGGTGGGAAAGGCTAATATTACCGTGAATGCCATTGCATGTGGTTTTATTGAAACAGACATGACATCGGTACTGCCACAAGAGTATAAAGATAAGGTAATTGAAATGGTTCCTGTAAGGAGATTTGGTCAGCCTGAAGAGGTTGCAAAAGCAGCCGTATTTCTGTTGTCAAATGATGCCAAATATATTACAGGTCATGTGATTAGCGTAGACGGCGGTCTGGCAATGTAAAGTTTTGTTGGGTTTCGTTCCTCAAACAACTACGTAATGAATAAAATTGCAAAGGAAAAGGTATGTTATTTTTGTTAAAAGTTGAGATAAAGCAGATGCCTCAGATGTCTGTAAAAGACTTTTTGGGATGTGTGATAAAGGAGTGGGAATATTTTTCACGTTTTCAACGCCGGGGAAAGATCCTGGCCGGCGGGAAATTGGCCGGAAAGAGGGGGGCTGCCGCTATTATTGAAGCCGAATCAAATGAGGAAATGGATGAAATCGTTTCGAAGTTACCCCTTTTCCCGTTTTTTACTGATATAGAGATAACACCTCTTGTACCAATGGAAAAGGCATTACTCGATACAAAGAGAATCCACTCGCTCATGAAATAACTTTGCAAAATATCAAATTTTGTGTGTACCCGAAATCGGAAGAAGAGGTACCTCAGAGAACTAATGCCGGGGATGGTCTGAATGATGAAATATTCCAAATAACTTTTTGATTGTTTCCACATACCGATACCCACCGCCGTTTTTCGCCTCCTGCTTTGCTACTTTTGCGGGATGGTGCAGAAGTTTGTTAATCGTTCGCTCCATGGTATAAACGACTTGTTCCCAGTCTCCATTATTGAAATTCTTCAATTTCGGTTTTAAACGGCTCAGTTCTTCTTTTCCTATTGTGTGGAAATGATTGCGTAATTGGGTTATGGCAGGTTCAATTTTCATTTCCTCAAGCTTTGCCATAAAGTGTTCGACTTCTTCCTCAATGATAACACGGCACTTTTCTATTTCCCTTGTCCTTTCGTCAATATTTTGATTTACGACAGACTGCAGGTCATCAATATTATAGAGGTATACGTTATCGATATTGGCAATCTCAGGTTCTATATCTCTGGGAACGGCAATATCGATAAGGAACATAGGATTCCCTCTCCGATGTCTGATAGCCTCTTTTACCTGCTGTGCATGGATTACATAATGGGGAGCAGAGGTAGAACTGATAACAATATCAGCTTTTGCGAGATATTCTCCCAGCAAGTCATATTTAATTGCCTGGCCGTGAAAGGCATTGGCTAGTTCTAGTGCCCGCTCATATGTACGGTTTGCAACAATGAAGGTACGTGCACCTTCCTCATAAAGGTGTTTTAATAAAAGCTCACACATTTCACCAGCACCTACCACGAGAACCATTTTACCGGTAAAATCTTGAAATATCTTCTCGGCAAATTCTACCGCTATAGAACTGATGGAGACCTTTCTTTTCCCAATAGAGGTCTTTGTATGTACAATCTTGGCAGCATTCAATGCCTGCTGAAACAGTTGGTTCAAAACCTTTCCCGTAGTTTCTTCCATGGCTGCAGTGGTATAAGCGTCTTTGACCTGCGAAAGGATTTGTGATTCGCCCAGTACCATAGAATCGAGACTGGCAGTTACAAAAAAAAGGTGGTTAACAGCCCGGTCATTTTCGCTATGATACATATAAGGGGTGAAGGCACTTAGCTCAACCTTATGGAAGTCTGAAAGAAATGTAAAAACATCTTCTACTTTGACGGTACCTTCCAGTGATGATACGTATATCTCAACCCGGTTACAAGTTGATAGGATAACAACCTCTGCTGCCTGGTATTTTTGGAGAAAAAAGGATAAGGCAACAGGGATATTATTAGCATTAAAAGCGAGTTTTTCTCTGATCTCCACGGGGGCTGATTTATGATTTAGCCCTACTACTAAGATGCTCATATCAAGTCAAATCCTTAATTTAATGTACAGGAAATTCAAACCAGGAGTATAAGGCAGCCTTTATAGTGCTATTCCCCGTGCACGTATTCAAGGGACAACAGGGCTAAGAGCCTTGTCCTGCATCTTCCATAACAGACCCTATTGCATCCGTAAAATCTCACTACGGGCCTGTTCGTCAACCCTTTGGAAAGCATGCTTCGATCCCATAAAAAAGGTACCAATAAAAGTGAAAAGTACCAGACAAAAACCTGCAATGGTTAAGCATGCTATCTTGGTTCCGTGAAAAGAAGCTACAAGACGCATATGTAACAGTGCCGCATAAGTAAGCCAGGTTGCCAGACCAAGAACAACCTTATAATCCAGGTACCACATATCACCTAAAATATTTTGTGTTTTTACCCAAAATGTTCCAAATACAAGACCGAGAGTAAGTAATGGAAAACCAAAGGAAATCGTCTTCCACATAAGATTGTCAATCCCTTCCAACGACGGCAATTTGCTGAAAAGGGGACCAAACAGTTTGAGTTTTAGCTGCCTTTGCTGTGTTAGATACATAACGCTGAGGCTAAAAGATATGGTAAAGGCTGCATATCCGATAAATATGGGAATAATATGTGCCACAAGCCAGAAATTTTGAAGGCTTACGGTAACTAACAGGTTTCCACCATCAAATGTGAGAGCCCAGATAGAAAGCGCTGTGACGATAGGGATTAAAAAAGTATCTAAAGAAGGCAGCTTATAAAGATAATCCAGATTGATGTAAACAAACAAGATACACCATAGGAGTGATACAAAGGATTCATAAACGTTTGTTATTGGGATACTGTTTGATTCAAAACCGAGAAATATCAAAAATCCACTGTGGATAAAGAATCCCATCATCATACACCACTTACCCACCTTTTTGTTAAAAAAAGAGGGCATTTTGATGTATCCGACTGACCAAATAGAGGATACAAAATATAAAACAATGACTGTTATAAAGGGAATATGAGGTATCGTAATCATAAGTATAATAATGTAAAAAATAAATATCCATTAATCAATTAAAATCTTAAATCTTCTCTCACGGGGTTTTTCCGAGTTTTTAATTGACAAAAACTTTGTTGTCCGATAACCTAAGACTTTATAACGAATATTTGAGGCCAGTGGTAAGATAGTCCTAAAAAAATTTAAAGAGGAATTATTAATTTATGGCGGAAGATATAAAAAAAATAACGAAGAAAACGAGCATAGGGGATGTAATTAAGCAATATCCCGAAGCTGAGTCTGTTATAAAAAAATATTTCGGGGCAGGCTGTTTTACCTGTCCTGGATCAAAAATGGAAGATATTTCCTTTGGAGCTGCCATGCACAATATTGATCCAGAAGTTATCATTAAAGAATTAAATGAAGTTATTAGTAAGAAAAACGGTTAATTGTTAATTTTGTTATTAAATATTTTTATATTTAGGGGAGAATATCTATGAAGGAAAAAATAGAAGAGGCATTAAAAAGTATTAGACCTGCCTTACAGGCAGATGGCGGAGATATAGAACTCGTGGACGTACAAGGAGGGGTTGTTAAGGTGCGTTTAAGGGGTGCATGTGGGTCTTGCCCAAGTGCGCTCATGACTCTAAAGTACGGTGTGGAAGAACGACTCAAGGAAGAAATCCCCGAAGTAGAATCTGTGGAACTTGCATAATTGTCCAATTAATAACTTGTAAAAGATTAATGAATTCCGTTTCATATTACTGGATTCAAACCGGCTACCGAGGGTGCGGAGAACTTTTTTGGTACTCTCTGTACATTCTGTAGCTAAACTGCAAAATGCCTAATGTAAGCCCCAACAAAATAAGGAGTTTCTGAATGAGTTTAGTATTAGGACCAATTCACTATTGGATGTATGGGAAAATCAAAACTACTGAAGCACGTGAATCAGCCATTATCTCCGCTTTTAAATCAAAATATGGTACAGAAGCAGATAAAATACTTGAACAGGTGTATAAAAAATATCCAAAGTCGAATGGGGATAAACCCCTTGAAGAATTATTGGCCAATAAACCTATTCATCAGGGAATTCAAAATCTCATAATAGGGATGGAAACTCGGGAAGCGAGTATCATTGTTGCCTTTTGTGCTAAGTATCATGATGCTGCAAGTATAGCAGCAGAAGCCGCCCGCAAACATGGTGTTAGCTGCGGCAAGGAGGCCGTTAAAAGCAAAGGACTAACCATGGCAGACTGTAACAATACTTCAAAGGCATTTGAGATAATGGGGGATTTTCACTGCGATGGTATGCCTTGTGACCGGGGGGCACAGATAGTAACAGAGGCAGAAAAACGAACTACATGGGACCATGAGAACTGTGTTCATGAACCATATTGGAAAAATGCGGGGGCTAACTTTCTCACCATGTGCAATATCATCAATGAGTGGATTGCCGGGTTTGGTGAAGGAGTAAACGCAAAAATGAAATACAGGCGAGAAAAGGCCATTGCGGCAGGGGATGCTTCATGTTTAAGTAGTTTCGAAATACAAGATTAACACATGTTAGAACGTTATGCACGGCAGGCAGCATTTTATGGTATAGGGAATAAGGGACAAAAGAAACTTTTGGAAAAGGCTGCCGTGCTTGTCGGCTGTGGTGCGTTAGGTTGCACTTCGGCTAATCTTCTCGTTCGCAGTGGGATTCGATACCTAAAAATTGTAGACCGCGATTATATAGAAAAAAGCAATCTCCAGCGCCAATCCTTATTTGATGAAGATGATATAAGAAAAAACCTTCCAAAATCTGTTGCCGCACAACAGAAACTCCAAAAAATTAACTCTGAAGTACAAACAGAACCGGTCGTTGCAGATCTCAACCCATCAAACATCGATTACATCTTGGGGAATACCAATATCGTTATTGATGGAACGGATAATTTTGAGACACGATTCCTGATAAATGACTATTGTGTAAAGAATGGAATACCATGGATTTATGGGGCGTGTATTGGCAGCACGGGTTTAACCATGAACATTATCCCCTCAAAAACCCCATGTCTGCGGTGTATACTCGAAAATATCCCACCCTTTGGTACTACTGAGACCTGTGATACAGACGGCATTATCGCACCAATTGCCAGTATGATTGCCTCTATTCAAGTGGCAGAAGCACTTAAGGTGTTAACAGATAATCTCGATGCCTTAAGGAAAGGGCTCTTAAAGATCGACCTCTGGCGTAATGAGATAAGAACACTGCACACCGAGGAAATAAAAGAGAAAATTGATTGTGTGGCGTGCAAACAACATCAATATGAATTCCTGTCCAGGGAGAAATACTCAATAGCAACTTCCCTGTGTGGTAGAAATGCCATACAAATCTTGCATCACAACGGATCCAAATTAAATCTGGAAAAACTTGCGTTAAGGCTCAAGGCCCTCGGAGACGTATCGGCGAATAATTTTTTACTACGGTTGAAGGTAGACACATATGAGTTAACGGTGTTCCCCGATGGGCGCTCAATTATTACTGGTACAACTGATGCATCAATAGCAAAAACACTTTATGCAAAATATATAGGAATGTAAATATAGGGATTATACTATGATTTATCTTGACAACGCAGCAACGACGTATCCAAAACCAGAGGTTGTGTATAAGTCGATGGATACATTTTACCGTACGCTCGGGGCAAATCCTGGCCGTTCAGGCCACAAAATGGCAGTGGCAGCAGAAAAGGAAATTGAAGATACCCGAAACTGTATTGCACGGTTATTTGGCATAAAAAAACCAAGCAGGTTTATTTTTACCTTTAACGCCACCGATGCTATAAATATGGGGATTAAAGGGTTGCTTAAACCAGGAGATCACGCCATCACAACCTACCTGGAGCACAATGCAGTATCCCGTGCCCTTTATGGTCTTGAAAAAGCCGGCATTATAACGGTAACGAAGGTGAAAAACTCTCCGGATGGCTTTATCGATCCAGACGAAGTAAAGCGCGCTATCACTTCAAAAACCCGGCTCATTGCGATGACACATGCCCCTAATGTTCTGGGGACGGTTCAGCCAATTCAAACAGTCGGAAGGATTGCAAGGGAACACAATGCTCTCTTTATGGTTGATGCCGCTCAAACGGCTGGAGTATGTGAAATCGATGTCGACAAACAATACATTGATATGCTTGCCTTTACCGGACATAAAGGTACTTTGGGACCAACAGGAACGGGGGGGTTGTATGTAGGAGAGCGGTTAACTCTTAATGCTTGGAGAGAAGGAGGCACTGGTTTTGATCCTGCTTCGCTGTCTCAGCCGGAAGAACTGCCTTTTAAATTGGAAAGTGGAACACCAAATACGGTTGGAATAGCAGGTCTCAGGGCGGGAATTGAATATGTTTTATCTCAAGGAGTCAATGCGATCAGAGTACATGAACAAAATTTAACCAATAAGCTTATCCATGCTATAAAACATGATCAGCGTTTTGTTATATATGGGACAACAGATATATCTCAAAAAGTAGGCATCCTCTCTATAAATGTAAAAGGATTTAAACCGGCAGAGGTCGGCGCCATATTAGATCAGTCTTTTGATGTTGCCGTGCGTCCCGGTCTCCACTGTGCCCCCTTTGCACATCAGATGCTAGGAACATTCCCGGATGGTACTGTGAGAATAAGCCCGGGATACTTCAATACAGAAGAAGAAATTGATCATCTCTTAATGGCGCTGGATAAAATTGCTGGTGAAAAGATATAGTATATTGAGGCAGTGGCTAGTGAATAGTGCGTAAAATAGATAGTGGATAAAAATATTCCCTGGTTGCTTGGTTCAATCTTGCAGTGAGCCATATGTTTCGAATTGGCGTATAGGCTCCGGATTGATGCCAGGTGCAGAAAACGTAAAACGTTTCTGTTCAATCGTGGGCGTTGAACCAGCCCAGCATCGAGTCCTTTGTGGGTTCAGGTTTGTAACTTGAACGGAAATATAAACGGCAGACTTCAACCTACACAACCTGAAGGTTTACAGTTACCAATGGAAGACCCTTAAACATGTACTGTAGATATGAAAACCATGGCCATTGCGAATTACATAAGCGGGAATGTATCCCCGCCTCTCAGGGATGCATTATCAAAGCAGTCCGCAGTGTTACTTTAATAAAAGATAACGGGCGTTTGCCCGGGGATAAAGGCGTTTCAACAAAATCCGATAAAATGGTTTGAATGGCTTAAATGACTTGCGCATAGTTCCATCCATTCCAAGCATATCCTTTTGCAAGCAGAAAGAGGCAAAATCCAAAACGTGTAGCCCGTCTTTGGTGGGTTCAGAAATCAGAAATAAATTCGAGTACACGAAGCTTACGATAAAACACACCCTTGATGTATCACATTCTCCGAACTATAACCCGGAAACGAAACAAATTTTGGAAAAGGGATCTGATTTCGAAATGTTTATAAATTCCTAATTTACAGTTGCATAATTTTATACTGTTTTTTATAATCCTTAGGGTTGCCGAGATAAACATATAACTTGTATAATAGGGAACTGTTGTTTTCTTCGATCAGGATTTTCGTTTAATATTTTCCACAAAAGTATTTTATAAAGTAATTGGGGGTTAAAGGTTTCGTAAATCGGATACTACAAATACTATAAACTACTGGTAAAAGTGAACAACCTGACAAAACATTTCAAAATACCTGCCGTTACAGTCCTATTGGCCGTTTCCATAGCGATCGCTTCCTCAAATGCTTATTCTTTTGACTATTATGGGCTAGATCTCTCCCTTACAAAGTTCCTTAATTCGCTATCGTATAATTATAGAGGTTTCGATGTAAAAGTTAAAGGGATAGCAATTGGTGAAACGTACGATGACAACGTCACCTTTTCGAATGAGGATAGGAAGGAAGATTTCATAACAAACCTGGGTGTGGGTATAGGAGTGGATTATGAGGGGAAAAGAAATTCATTGGAATTTATTGCTAATATACATAATGAAACCTATGTCAGGAATCATACCTTCAATAATATTGCACAAGATTTAACGTTAAACTTCAAAAGTGAATTTTCAAAGTACAGCCGCATAAATTTACATAATGCTTTTTCCCATTCCGATGCCCCTCTCTTTTTTACTGGAGACTTTTTTACAGAACAATTCGGCAGACCAAGTGGAAGGTTTGACTATTTCCAGAACACTTTCAGTATCGATTATGTAAACGATATAGCCAGACAAATTACCACCACAGTAAGGTATACAAATAACATAGATGCCTTTTCCGGGGTTGATCTGCCAGCATCATTTCAAAATGCAGCGGGTTTCGAGGTAAATTATCTATTGAGCTCTGCTACAAATCTCTTGCTATCATACGATTTTATTTATAGGCAATTTGATGATGGAGGTGATGCTACAATACATGTAATCACTCCAGGAGTACGGCAATATATAACGAAGAAGTTTTATTTCGACGGTGCAGCAGGACTGAATTTCATAGACTCCTTTGAAAACGAAAACTTTATCAAACCCGTCTTTCTGGCATCATTAACCCATGAACTGGATGAAAAGAGTAACGCAAAACTTTTATTTACAAAACAGAGCAGTACAAGCCCATACTTCAAAGATATCTTTAACCAATGGCAAACTTCATTCTCATTTAACCGACAGGTTTTAAAGAGATTAGGCTGTTCTCTTTCGTTTTTTTATGGTGAAGGGGAGTACATTACTTCTGATCTGGAGCAAAATTTCTGGGGTGCAAGGTCTATCTTCACTTATGATATAAATGATAATTTAAAGTGGAATTTCACGTATACCTATTCGCAGTCAGATGCTAATTTTGAGACCTCCGAATACTCAAAAAATACGGTATTCTTAGGATTAACAGCAGAATTTTAGTGTCCCCTCTTAAGGAATAGTTTTCCTCTTCCCGGCTTCCTGAAATGCCTATAACGGTTGTATTTTCTGCAATGAACTAAATTGCTCTTTCCTCTATTGTGACATGTCACACTTCTGTGTCGCGTCACACTTCTGTGCCATGTCACGTCTTTTGTTCTTCATTTCACAGTTTTATCACTATTATGACATCCCTCTTCTCCGATTTATTTAATAAAAATCTAAATAATATAAGTAATTTTCGGGTATCTTTTCTTACATGAAATTCCAATCCTTGTTTTTTTTAATCTGGTTCGTTAATAAGCAACATTCCATTCCTTCCTGTCTTCCTTTTTATAAGGAGAACACCCATTTGCTCTTACCATTGTAGTAGAGAGAAATTATCTCCTTCTTCATGTGACACTCACGATAATCTTCTTCATCCCATAAAACCCTTCACGGAATTTTGAAGACAAAATTCTCATTATTTTCAACCGCCCATTACCATATTGGCACATATTTTTCTAGAGAAACTTAATAGTAATTTTGAAGATAGTTCCTCAACAACTTTTGGTAAAGCAATAGAGTTATGATAAAGGAAAATCACGCATCGTTTAAGGGTTTGATGATATTTTCGGATCTCTGTATCGTGTTTGTGACTTTTTTCCTGGGTTTCTATCTCCGAAAAAGGTTTGATGATTTTTACGAACTGAACACCTGTATCTTGCTTTTACCTACATTACTAATCATATGGGGACTCCTTCTTTACTGTTTTGGGATGTACAATTCTATCAGGACCAAACAAATATCCGACGTGATGTTTATTATTACTGAAGTCGCTCTCGTAGGCAGCAGTCTTTTTGGAAGCTTTATATTTATTACAAAGGCACAGGTAGTGAGCAGATTGCACATCCTGTATTCGTTTCTCCTCGCAGTGATATTTATTAGTATCGAAAAAGTCCTGCTCATACGATACTTTAAATATCAAAGCAAGAATGGCGTAAATACGAATAATATTTTAATCGTTGGTACCGGGGTTAGAGCCCAGCATCTTGTAAGCATAATTGATAAGCACCCTGAATGGGGAATGAAGGTTATCGGTCTTGTGGATGATGATACAACGAAAATAAATAACCAAATTTATCAACATAAGGTGATAGGTTCCTTTAAGGATATACCGGATATCATCCATAATACGGTAGTGGATGAGGTTATATTTGTTGTACCACGCTCATGGTTAAATAAAATTGAAGAAATAATATATATCTGTGAGATAGAGGGATTAAAGGTAAGTATGGCAGCAGATCTATTCGAACTGAAATTGTCGAGATTAAAATATAATAATTTCGACAAGTTTCCTTTACTTACCTTTGAGAGTACGCCCGATAAGGTAATACCTCTTTTTTTAAAGCGGTTATTTGATATCGTTTTTTCTGGAGCCGCACTGGTAATATCATTACCTATTTTCGCAATTACAGCACTATCAATAAAAGTAACTTCAAAAGGTCGTGTGTTTTTCAAACAACAGAGATGCAGTCTGAACGGGAGAAAATTCACGATGTATAAGTTTAGGACCATGATTGACGGTGCTGAAACGAAACTAAAAGATCTGCTCGCTTACAATGAGATGAAAGGACCTGTTTTCAAGATGAAAAATGATCCAAGAGTTACAAAGATAGGAAAACTCTTAAGAAAGTTAAGTATTGACGAATTGCCTCAATTATGGAGCGTATTTAAAGGAGATATGAGTTTGGTAGGTCCAAGACCACCAATCCCTTCTGAGGTAAGTAAATATGAGCCCTGGCAAAGGAGAAGGCTTAGTATGAGACCTGGTATAACCTGCCTTTGGCAGGCACACGGAAGAAATAAGATAACCGATTTCAATGAATGGATGAAGCTCGACTTAACGTATATCGATAATTGGTCACTCTGGCTTGATTTTAAAATACTTCTTAAAACAGTACCGGTTGTATTATTTGGAACTGGAGCGAAGTAATTCAGGACTGAAAAATCAAATAACACACTTTTAAAATACTGTTTTTGTATCTAATCCAGTATCTAAATTTCAGTTTATGCAAAGGGGAGCAAAGATGTTGAAGATCATTCCTGTAATTTTATTACTATCTTTTAACCTGTTGGTAATACCAGAGAAGACATGTTATGCCAATGAACCTGGGGAAATCTTACCCGGATCGGAGAAACTGCATTATGCTTATGAACTTAAAGAAAATCCCTACAGAGTTGGTATTGATGACGTGCTTGACATAAGCGTACTTGGCTATGATAACCTTAAGACCGTATCGGCTGTAACAACAGACGGCTCCATATCTTTTCCCTATATAGGTACCGTTTATGTTAAAGGTATGAGTGTATCTGATATTGAAAAGGAAATATCAAAAAGGCTTGCTAGTGGATACATAAAGTATCCCGTAGTTTCTGTATCATTAATAAACTCAAAAAGTGTAAAGTTCTTTGTATATGGTGAAGTAAAAAATCCAGGAAAATTCTCGCTTGAAGATAACATGACCGTTTTAAAGGCGATTTCAGCGGCCGGAGGTATTACTCCGGATGGAATTTATGGTGCTATAAAACTCAAACGGAAACAGGAAAATAAAAACATATACAGAGAAATTTATATAGACCTTAAAAATATAAAAGAGGGCGTTAATAACGGTGATATGCCTATTAATCCAGAAGATATATTAATCGTTGAGCGTAATAAAAGTTTCTTTGTCTACGGTGAAGTTTCTAAACCCGGTAAATTCACTCTTGAAGATGGCACAACTGTCCTTAAGGCCATATCCATTGCCGGAGGGTTTACCAAGTACGGTTCTCCGTACCGGGTAAAAATCCTCAGATCTGTTCCGGGTAAGATGGGATACGAAGATATTAGAATAGACATAAAAGGCGCAGTGAGGGGGCAAGACGGAAAAGATATTCATTTAAAACCCGAAGATATCGTTGTAGCGTCGGAGGGAATCCTTTAAACAAGGGTAACAATTCTAACACAAACAATAATTTTTGCACTTTTAACCTATGGAGGCATAATGAACTCAAGTTTCCGAGACTATATAAGAGTTATATTCAGACAGAAGGTAATAATTATAGCGACTGTCGCCATCATCCTGATATGTGTTTTCACCGGACTACAACTGAGGACTCCCGTTTATTATGCTTATGTCAAAATGCTTATTACTGCAGAAAAGCAAATAACAGCACCATATTACAGAGACTTAGGCGGATATAATAACGAATCTCAAATATCTTTTACTCAAAGTGAAATCGTAATTTCCACCCCTGTGCTGGAACGTACCGTTAAATCACTGAAACTTCACGAACGGCCAGCAGATTATGAAAAGTATTTTTGTACCACGTTTAAACTATACGTTATGTCACTAAAAGAGACTTTTCTGCAAAAAATCTTTCTCCCTCTTAAAGAGTTAACAGATTTACGTAAACAGCCGATACAGGAGAAAATTCGCAATGAATATGAAGAAGCATATCGTATTCGAACGGCGATTGATAAACTCAGAGGCAGCATAAGTGTAGAACCAATAAGAGACACCGATTTATTTATGATAAGTGTTGCTGATTTTGATCCAGAAGCGGCAGCTGCAATTGCTAATGTGGTGAGTCGATCATATGTCATTTTTGATCTTGAACAGCAACTTGCTGAACTCGAGTTAAAATATGGAGAAAAACATCAAATTGTAATGCAGTTAAGGGACAGTATCGATACCATGGCCAAAAATCTTACTGGCGTATCACTTCCCTCTCTGGAAGCTATTGGCCCGGCAAGTACCAAGATTATTGAACAGGCACAGGTACCTTTTTTCCCGGTACAAACGAGCAAGCGTTTAGCCATGATATTAGCATTATTTATGAGTTTGTTTTTCGGAATTATACTTGCCTATGGGTTTGAATATATGGATCCAACGCTTAAATCACCTCAAGATATTGAAACATTTCTTAACTTACCGTATCTAGGTTTTGTTCCAAAGAATGGATATAAAAAGCAATTAATTACTGATACGAAACGAACAGTCCCTTACATTCAATCATATCAGCAGCTTTCCGATCACCTCTATTTATCGGTAAGAGATAAAAACTTAAAGTCTGTTCTGGTAACCGCTGATTCCCCTTTCAATGGGTTAGCTACCATTGTCGCTAACTTAGGGATTTATTTGTCTGATAGGGTAGGCTACAAGGTACTTGTTATTGATGCGAATTTGAGAACCCCGGAATTTCATGACATTTTCCATATTCCCGACAGTCCCGGCCTTATCGATGTCCTCGATGGAAAAATCTCTCTTGAAAAGGCAATACAGTACGTAAATCCGAATCTGGCTGTTTTACCCACAAGGAAAACACTGCAAAACCCAATTTCTCTCTTAAATTCTTCAGAGATGCTTGACCTCATCAAGAAGGCAAAAGAAAAATATGAAATAATTCTGGTCGATTATGCAAACTTAAAGAACATTAAAGAGGTTTGTATACTCTCTTCATATTTAGATGGAATTGCCTTGATAGTAAATGAGGGTAAAACAAGGCGCCATGTTGTAAAGGCACTCCTATCACCTTTGGAAAGGAAAAAAGCCAACCTCATTGGAGTCATCCTAAATAACCGCACTTTTGTAATTCCGGAAATGATTTATAAAAGACTGTAATCATTAGGGTTGGTTCAATCGTCTACGATTGAACCGAAATGTTTTGCATGTTTCCTGTGCCTGGCATCAATCAAAACATACAGGCCCATGCTCAACACATGATTCAATCTGCAAGATTGAACCAACCACGAAATTTCTTGGGTCCATCCGGGTCCTTGAGTTTTCGGTTCGTCCCCAAACTTTGTTTGGACATGTAATGGCTGAGAAATTCTGTTTCAAAAAAGAGTCGATAAGGTATAGAAACGCACAGTTGCAGGGGGGAGAAACAAGAATATAAAGACTGCACTTAAGCTCATATCAGTAAATACTTCGCCCCTACTGCAGGTGTTAAGAGAAAGTGTTCCAGGAAGACTAATATCAGGCATTTAACTTTTGATCAAAACCATGAATAAAGAAAAGAAGAAAATAATGAAAGGAATCATTCTCGCAGGTGGGAGGGCAACAAGGCTGTATCCCATTACGAGAGGCGTATCCAAACAGATGCTCCCCGTTTACGATAAACCAATGATTTACTATCCTTTTTCTGTTTTAATGCTTGCGGGGATAAGGGATATTCTCATCATTTCCACATCTCATGATGTGCCACGCTTCAAAGATTTATTAGGGGATGGTAAGGAGTGGGGAATGAAACTCTCCTATGCTGTCCAGCACAGGCCAGGGGGAATAGCAGAAAGTTTCCTTGTTGGCGAGGAGTTTATCGGAAGAGACAACGTTTGCCTAATCCTTGGAGATAATATTCTGTATGGTCATAATTTAACGGAATTTTTACATGAGGCATCAACCTTGCGTGAAGAAGCAATAATATTCGGTTATTACGTAAAAGATCCCCAAAGGTACGGTGTTATCGAATTCGATAAAGATTTCAAAGTGATTTCCATTGAGGAAAAACCCAAAAAACCAAAATCAAACTGGGCAGCCACAGGTCTTTATTTTTATGATAACGATGTTGTTAAGATTGCAAAACAGATCAAACCCTCTGCAAGGGGAGAACTGGAAATTACAGATGTTAACAACGAATATTTGAGAAGAGGAAAGCTAAAGGTCAAATTACTGGGCCGGGGCTATGCCTGGCTTGATACAGGAACGTATGATTCGTTAATTGAGGCCTCCATGTTTATAAAAACGTTAGAGGAAAGGCAAGGGCTAAAGATAGGCTGTATCGAAGAAGTGGCTTATAAAATGGGCTTTATTCATAAAGAACAATTACAAAAATTGGCAGATGAGATACCTACGAGTTACGGAGAATATATAAGGAGTTTACTGGAAGATGGAAGATAGAGTTCTTATCCTTGGCAAAGGCTTTCTTGGAGAACGATTACAAGAGGCCTTCCACTATGACATTTCAGACAGAAAAATCTGTTCATACAGAGATGCAGAAGAAGAGGTAGAAAAACATAAACCAAAAATGATAATAAACTGTATTGGCAGCACAGGCAGAAGAAATGTTGATGATTGTGAGTTGGACAAAGAGAAGACATTACTTTCTAATACCTTTGTCCCTATTTTCTTAGCAGAAGTTGCTTTCAGGCATAAAGTTAAACTAGTTCATATCAGTAGCGGCTGCATTTATCACTTTGATTATTCTAAAGATAAACCAATAGGTGAAGAGCAAACACCAGACTTTTACCAGTTGTTTTACAGCAGGGGAAAGGTTTATGCAGAAAAGGCCCTGGAAGTTTTCTGCAGTGAGTTTAATATTTTAATTCCAAGGATCAGGATCCCTCTTGATAACCGTCCCCATCCCAAAAATATCCTCAGCAAATTAATTCAATATAAGAGAGTTATTGATTTACCAAATTCAGTTACCTATATCCCTGATTTTATCAGGGCTTTAGACCATTTAATAAAAATTGATGCGAAGGGAATCTATAACGTTGTGAACAAAAATGGTCTTAGTTATCCGGACATTCTTGATATTTATAAAAAATATATTCCCCATTTTGAATACGAGGTTATTGATTACAAAACCCTCAACATGGTGAGGACAAATGTAATTATGTCTACGAAGAAATTAGAGAGTACAGGATTTCAAGTGAGGGATATACGTGAAGTACTGGAGGAATGTGTCGAAGGATATGTAAAAGATGTCGGGCAACGGGCATTGAGTACTTTATCTGCAAGCAATTGAAATCGAACTGTATCCGCTTCAGAATCGGCTTTCAGCAATGATTCAAACATGAAGATTTGCATTACAACAATAACCTGAAATACCAGGTGTAGATTCCTTTCCTGTAGATGGTCAGGAAAGGAATCTTTTTATATTCAAAACCATGAGTTAAAGAAAGGATGGGGAAAAGAATGGGCCGCAGGTTTTTCAGTTTTATGCAAAGTCGATTTACCGTTTTTTGTAGTACGATATTTTTATTGCTTGTGTTAACGGTTGCTGTTCAGGGAACAGCGACCGCATTGGTAACACCTCGACTCTCAGGTGGAAGTTATTACAGCATTGCCTTGAAGTCAGACGGCACAGTTTGGTCGTGGGGGAGTAATGAATATGGACAGTTGGGAAACGGAACAACCGAAGACCGTTTTATTCCCACGAAGGTTAGTGACCTTAGTGATGTTCTTGCCATTGCAGGTGGGAGCTTTCACAACCTTGCACTGAAGTCAGACAGAACTGTCTGGGCGTGGGGATATAATACGAATGGGCAATTGGGTAATGGAACCACCACGAGTAGCTCTGTTCCAGTACAGGTAAGTTATCTCAGCGATATCATTGCTATAGATGTTGGAAAATACTATTTTATTAAAAATATCTCTTATATCTATCCTGCGCACAGCCTTGCACTGAAGTCAGACGGTACGGTCTGGGCATGGGGTTATAATTGGTACGGGCAATTTGGAAATGGCACTACCAAGAGCAGCACCGTTCCCGTACAGGTAAGTAACATTAGCGATGTTACTTCTATTGCGGCGGGAGGTGCGCACAACCTTGCCCTGAAGTTAGACGGCACGGTCTGGGCATGGGGTTATAATTGGTACGGGCAGTTGGGAAACGGAACTACAACAAGCAGTTATCTGCCCGTACAGGTAGCGGGTCTTAATAATGTCACCGCTATAGCATGCGGGTATGATCATAGCCTTGCCCTGAAGTCAGACGGTACAGTCTGGGCATGGGGTTATAATACAGATGGACAGCTGGGAATCGGAAATACAACATCGAGGCATACACCAAAACAGGTAAGTAACCTTTCCGATGTTACCTTTATTGCAAGTGGAGGATTCCACAGTTTTGCCCTGAAGTCAGACGGTACGGTCTGGGCATGGGGTTCTAACTCGCATGGACAATTAGGAAATGGGAAATCGGGTAAAGACGAAAAAGCTACTACACCGATACAGGTAAGTAATCTTTCTGATGTTGCTACCGTTGCGGGAGGGTTGGAACACAGCCTGGCCCTGAAGCCGGATGGCACAGTCTGGGCATGGGGTTATAATCGGGATGGTCAATTAGGAAATGGCGAGGGTGGTAATACTAAGGCAGAAGATAAAGAGCCTGTACAAACCATTATTAATATGAATAAGATTGAATTTCCTACGTCCGATGCAGAAGCATTGATAGTGGCTTTTCCGGAAATGAAACTCTGCACACGTTTTAAAAAAGAGGGAGATGTATTGGGAAGTGATTATGCGATCATAACAGTAAGTAGCGGTGATCACACTGTTGAAGGAGCGACAGTTACTGCAAAGATAAACACGGCTGGCAGGAAACTTATAGCCATCTCACCGAGGGAGATTGCCACGGATGCCAATGGCCAGGCCAGGTTTTACATAAGAGCAAAAAGGAAAAACACGAAGAATCGGGCAACAGTTACGTTTACCTCAGCTAGTTTAAAGGAGACATTGCAAGTAATCCTTAATAAGAGATGCTTTGCCTCTGAATAGCATTACGATAAATGCATTCTGTGCAAAACTTCCAACCCGAATGAGGCGGAAGAGATTAACCACGGAAACACAGAAGAGAAGAATGACTCGGTGGTTAAGGTTAAGGTCAAGGTTGAGGTTAATTTCACCCTCGGTAGCAACCTCTATGCGTTACGCCTTTATTTCTTCTTGGTCTACTAGAGTATTTTCCGTGTTTTCATAATTTCTGTGTTTCAGTGGTTATCATACTCAACAAATGTCAAAATATTTTTGAAAGATACTAATTTGAGCTGTTCAACGGAGGATCATTTCATTTGAATAAACATAAAGTATTAGTAACCGGGGGGGCCGGCTTTATCGGCAGCGAATTTGTAAAACAGATTATTAAGAAAAAATATACTGTTGTTGTGGCTGACAAGATAACATACGCTGGCGATCTGGAAAGATTACGAGAGGTAAAAGGACAATATAAATTTTACAAGCAAGACCTCTATAATAAAAAACAGTTAGAGAAAGTTGTTGAGGAAGAAAGACCTTCTCATCTTGTTCATTTTGCTGCCGAGAGCCATGTCGACAGGAGTATTATTGACGCAGGTGCATTTATAAAGACAAATGTTTTTGGAACTCAAGTCTTACTTGATATAACAAAAAAATATCCCATAGAAAGATTTATTCATATTTCAACAGATGAAGTGTACGGGGATATAGATGAGGGAGAATCACATGAGAATACTCCTCTTAATCCGAGTTCTCCATACTCTGCAAGCAAAGCTGCGGCTGATTTATTAGTAAAGTCATATATAAGGACACATAACATACCAGCTATCATAGTAAGGCCATCGAATAATTATGGTCCCTGGCAGTATCCGGAAAAGTTCATACCCGTAGTGATCTATAAGGCTTTAAAAAATGAAAAGATTCCTGTGTATGCACAAGGTCAAAATGTACGGGAGTGGCTTTACGTTTCAGATTGTGCTCATGCAATAGTGACAATAATGGAAAACGGAAAATTAGGAGAGGTTTATAATATAGGTTCGGGGATAGAAAAAAAGAATCTTGATGTGGTTGAAAATATTTTGAAAAAAACAAAGAAACCCCTGGACCTTATAGAGTTTGTAAAAGACCGTCCCGGTCACGATTATCGATATCGTTTAAATTCTCTTAAAATAAAAAATGAACTCCATTGGAATGCAAAGATAGATTTTGAAAACGGGATACATCAGACAATTGCGTGGTATGAGGAAAATATGAAGTGGTTAGGGAATAAGGTTACTTACCTGGAAAGCTATTGGAAAAATGTTTATAAAAGCAATGAGTTATCAGCGTCAGGCAAAATTTCTAAAAGCTGACATCTGAACGCTGATAGCCGGACAAACACCTTGCTTTTTGCTCCTAGGATAAAGGAATGAGAAAAGAATATGAAGTTAACAAAAAAAGATAGACAATATTTCCATTTCAAAAGAACAAAGCTTGTAGATATGCTGCCTTCCATTCGTGGTAAGGTTCTGGATATCGGCTGCGCAGCCGGTGGCACACTCGAATACTTAAAATCAAAAGGTGCCTCATATACGGTAGGGATTGATACTGATCAAGAAGCTATTCGTATTGCAGAAAAGAAAAACTTAGATTTGGTTTTCACCGGAAATGTAGAAAAAGACGATTTGCCTTTTCTTGAAAATGAATTTGACTGCATAATTATGGCAGATATCCTTGAACATCTTTACAATCCGTGGGAAACATTAAAAAAAATAACCTACTATCTGAAGAATGATGGGTATATGCTTTTAAGCATACCGAATATCAAGCACTATTATATCCTCACCCGTTTAATCTTGTACGATGAATGGTCATACTGTGAAGCGGGAATACTTGACAATACCCATATAAGGTTTTTTACGCTGAAAGAAACAAAAAGGATGCTCGATGATGCAGGACTAAAAATTGTAGCCATAAAGGATGTAACCTCTACAAGGGGGAAAATGAAAATTCTGAATACCCTTTTATTTAATACGTTACGGTCGTTTATTTCAAGTCAGTATTACATTGTAGCTAACAAAAAATGAATACTTCTCTCAGAATTGCAGCAGACAGGCATTTGAATACCGGAAAGCAATACAAACTCGTAATTGTATCCAGCAGGAACATTAGCAACAGGAAAAATCTTTCAGGAACAAGTTTTTATATTAAGAAAGCACTGGAAGAGTTTGTCGGGGATGTTGAGGTTATAGACAGGTTAAGGCTGGAGAGTAATTCTCTGAAGAGCATTATATACAATTCCGGGTTTTACTGGCGGTATGGAATCGTAAGGATAAAGCAGATGTTCTGGAAACTATTCTCCCGGAAATACCAGTATGACAGAACATCCTTAATATCCCGATATTATGCGAAAAAAATCCAGGAAAGACTCAAAGGGAAAAAATACGATTTTATAATCGTAGACAAAGGTTCTATCGAGGTTGCATATTTAAAAACGCACATTCCGATTATATACATATCAGATGCTGTATTTAAACTTATGGTTGACTTTTACCCTGGATTTTTCAATCTTGCGCCTTCAGCAGTAAGAGAAGGGAATTTGTTAGAACAGAAAGCAATTCATAATGCATCCCTTTGTATTTATCGCTCAAAGTGGGCAGCCAACTCTGCTATTCGGGATTATGGTGCAAATGCCGATAAGGTAAAGGTTATTTATCACGGTCCCAACCTGGAATCATCTTACTTACCTGCCTATGAAGAGGTTATCGGGAAAAAACAAACAAAAGAATGCAATCTCCTCCTGATTGGAGTTGACTGGCAAAGAAAAGGATGCAACATTGCGGTGGAAACTGTTGAGATATTAAACAAAATGGATATCAATGCAAGATTAACGATCTGCGGATGTGCCCCTCCTTCAGATATGATTTTATCAAAATATGTAACAATAATTCCCTATTTGGATAAAAACAAAAAGGAAGACATGGAAAAGATGATTTCACTATACAAGGATGCTACGTATTTCATCCTGCCAACAAGGGCGGAGACCTTTGGATTTGTTTTCGTAGAAGCCTTTTCATTCGGAGTGCCGGTCTGTGCCACAAATGTTGGCGGTATCACGGAAATTGTAAAGGATAAGGAAAACGGATATGTGTTTTCCCTGGAAGATAACGGTGAAAAATATGCGGAAAAAATAGCGAGTAATTTTAAAGACCCGCATGAATATAAAAGAATGTCCCTGAATGCTTACACAATGTATAGTCAGGAATGTAATTGGAAGCAATGGGCAATGAGTTTAAAAGAATTGATGGAGAAAATAACTTAGATAATCGCCGGTAGGGGCAGGGTTTAAACCTGCCCCTACCGGCGATTACATGAAATGAACTTAACGCCTTTCGGCAGATTTTCATATTGTTTGATTTAGGGAATTAAATTTCAAAAATTATTTATGAGAATTCTATTCGTTTTTTTCTCAAGCCTTTTTGTTGGGTCGTGTTTTTTGCTTAACATGTATCTGCCTCTATTGCTTTTTGCACTCTTTGCATATATTGTGCTGCTTTTTAAGTATCCGGAAATAGCCCTCTTTATCGCTTTTTTAGTAATCATTAATTGTTTTTCTCTCATAAACGCAGATTTCTTAAGAATGCCAAATTTCTTTAAGATACGGGATATATTCTTTGTTTCAACCTTTTTGCCTCTGCTCTATGGAATTTATAAAAAAGACGAAAAATTAAAATTTGTTTTTTCGAGTTCTATTGCCATAGGTATTTACGTAATTTTATTTTTTGCACTTGTTCAAATACTCATTACAAAATTAAGATTTAGCAGTGAGTCTTTTAATTCCATTATAAAAACAGGCAGAGTTTATTTTTATTATGCATTGTTCTTCCCGTCCCTCTATATCTTAACTGATAAGGTCAGGATAAAGAGATTTGTTATTTTAAGTGTTGGAAGTGTCATAATATTTTCCCTTCTCTATATCCTGCAATTTTTAGTCGGTTCACAATATACCATATTCCTATGGGCCGCTGTCGTAGAGCAAAATTTGCAGGGTTTTGGTGTAACACGTATGTACGTCACCGGAATGGTAGCCGCAACCTTGCTTTTTCACATATGTCTGATGATATTCTTATTTCGTGGTACGCATCAATACAGAATAAGAAAACTTAATGTGTTTGTTTTGTGTATCACAGCCTTACAAGGTTTACTTACCTTTGGCAGGGCTCATATCTTTGGAATCTTTACCGGTATTCTGTTCGGTATTTCTTGTGCCGGGGGCCAGCAAAAGTTTAAGAGTATGCTAAAAATTTCTTTTTATTCACTTGTCTTGATCTTTTTATATGTCGTATCTCAAGTGTTTCTTCCCCAAAAAGAAAATATTTTTCAAGCATTTTTTGCCAGGACTGCTAGTACCTATAATGCAATCAATGATAGTCGCGATACCTTTATGTACAGGATAAATGACAGTTTGGGAAGAATCGAGTTAATAAAAGAGAATCCCCTCTTTGGCGTCGGATTTGTTCATGACGAATCAAGACTGTTTGCTTCCAAAAGGGGGGATAATGAATCGTTAAGGACTACTGACAGCGGGACGTTAACATTATTAATAGATTTTGGTTTTCTCGGTATCATTTGGCTCATTATGATGGCGATTATCGTTTTAAAGAGGGGTTCGGGTATCTACAGAGAAGTAAATGAACCATTGTATAAGTCACTTACGCTAGGAATAATTTCTTTTTATTTCGGCAGGTTGTTCTCTTTTATTACATTGTCAGATTTTGTAGTTTATGATGGAATCACGGTCATAACCCTGTCTCTGGTAGCCTTGGAAGTAATTCATTATCAACTCTTGGTGAAGAAAAATGAACAGAAAAGACTTGTCAATTATTATCGTTAATTATAATACCAGGGTTCTCTTAAAAAACTGTTTGAAGTCAATTGTTGAGAATACCCATAAGGTAAATTATGAGGTTATCGTAGTCGATAACGCTTCTTCAGACGGAAGTGTGGCAATGGTAGAAGAGGAATTTCCATGGGTAAGATTCATATGCAATGAGAAAAATACCGGCTTTTCCAAGGCGAACAATCAGGGGATACAAATTGCAAATGGGGATAATATCCTCCTTTTAAACAGCGATACCATTGTTTTGGATAATTGCCTTTTTCATGTACTGGATTTTATAAATAATACGGAGGACGCAGGCGTGGTTGGATGTAAGGTTTTAAATCACGATAAAACACTTCAACTCTCGTGTTATCACTTTCCCAGTCTGCTTACCGAGTTAGTGTTTTTTACGAAAGGAGTTGTTAAAAATATCTGGGATCCCGTGACCTGGTATAAATATATGAAGTACTGGAATCACAATAAAATCAGAACGGTAGACTGTATTTCAGGCTGTTTCTTTCTCGTTAAACGCAATATCTTTGATACTATTGGTTTACTAGATGAAAATTCCTTTATGTACTATGAGGATTCAGAGTTTTGTAAAAGGCTACGATTACAATCGAATTATAAAATCTATTATTATCCGCATGCGGAAATTATTCATCTGAAAGGCGCAAGCTCAAAAAATACTCATAATACTCCAACGAATCATATTTCTCTTCAATACTCATACAAAACGGCGAGATATTATTTAAATAAATGCTACGGAAGAAGAATAGAAAAGACCTTTACTTTACTCTGTAAAGCAATATGGCATATTGAGCTGATTATTTTTTCTGCATTAAAATTTGAAAAGAGATTCAAGAAAAAAATCCTTATGTTAAGAGAATTGATTAACTCATGAATAAAAGGATAAAAGTCTTACATATCTTATGGGCTGGCGGTATTGGAGGAACAGAAGAGTATCTAACGTCACTTATCCAGTATATGAATTCTTTGGAGTATGAAATACATTTATGTTTTCTCTCTCGAAAGGGACCACTCTTTGACGAAGCGGTACGCATACATCAACATGTAGCCTTTATTGGAATGAAAAATGGATTCGATCTCCTAAGTTCTCTGAAGCTGTTGATGTATTTATATCGGGAGAAATTTGACATAATCCATATGCACAGTGCTTGTATTCTACCGAATTTTGTAATTTCTCTTTTGAGTACTCCAAAGAAAGTATTTACCGAGCATGTTAGTCCGGGTGCTACAATATTATTCAAAAACAGAAAAGTATTTTATACGTTATTTACAAATTCATTTCAAACAATTATCAGCGTTTCAGAGTTTCTAAAGCAAAAGTTAATAGAGGTTATAAAGGTAAATCCCAAAAAGATGATTGTTGTTCATAATGGTATTAATATAAATAAATATAATCAATCTATCACACCTCCACATGATTTATTGGACATTGTGCTGGAAAACACATTCGTTATTGGATTCATTGGAAGAATGGAAAACTTTAAAAGACCTGATTTGTTTGTTACTATCGCCTCAGAGATTATAAAAAAGAGAAATGATGTTTTTTTTATTATGGTTGGGGATGGTTCTGAACTAGAAAAATCCAAACAATTAGTTTCACACTACGGAATTGATAACTATTTTAAGTTTCTGGGGTTTAGAAGAGATATACCAAATATTTTAAAATTATTTGACGCATTATTTTTTCTCTCATCGGGAGAAGCGTTCGGGATAGTAATTTTAGAAGCAATGGCAATGGGTGTACCAGTTTTTGCTATCCGGGAAGGAGCGGTTTCAGAAATTATCAGTCATAAAGAGAATGGTATTTTATTCGATACAACAAACCCGTCACTTATAGCACAACATATCCTAGAGGTTTTAGGGGAAATTGATTTGATAAAGAAAATGAAGGAACAGTGCAAAAAAGATGTGCAATTAAAATTTTCTATCGAGTCAAATGCGAGAAAAATTGAAGAGGTTTACAAGAAGATCTTACATACTCATACATGAAAAAGGTTTTACTACTATCAGAATTATTTGTTCCACCCTATGATGAAGGCATGAAGGTTGCAACGTTAAATCTTCTTAAGGGGATCAGTCATCATGCGGATTGTATTGGATTAGGACCATGTGGTGGAGAAAATGGCCTTATCCGTGCCATCCCAATGAACAAACTTATGTATTCGGAAACCATCCGAAAGGAGATTAAACGATACCGGCCTCATTATATCTTTTATATCCCCGAAGCATCGGCGACTCTGAACAGTTTTATTCGTTACAGAATCCTTCGCTTTATGACAAATGGAACTGGCACAGCAATGATTGCCTTGAGAAGTACAGAATACTCGCGAAAAAAACAAACATGCGTCAGGCTCACAAGTCCAGGCCCAATCTTCGTTTTCTCATCATATATGTTTCATGTATTAAAGAACATGGGAATACATTCATGGGTATTGCCTTTAGGGGTTGATACAGAAAAATTTGTCCCTGTTTCTTTTGAAAGAAAACTTTTTTTACGGGAAAAATATCATATTCCGAAGGATAAACACCTTATCCTCCATGTCGGGCATGTACGGAAATCCCGGAATGTACAAACATTCATTGATTTTGCAAACCACCCGAATGTTCAGGTTTTACTGGTGGGTAGTACATCAACACCACAAGAGGACGAATTGAAAAATGAATTACGGAAATACGGTATCCGTATTATTGATCAATATGTACCGGAGACACAAGAACTATACCAACTTTCAGATAGTTATGTTTTTCCCGTAATAGAAGGGCTTGGGGGTGCTATAGATTTTCCACTCTCAGTTCTTGAGGCGATGGCCTGCAATTTACCAGTAATCACCAGACCTTTTGGCAGCCTGCCAGAATATTTTTCAACCACTGATTGTTTCCGTTATTACTCCACAAACGAAGAATTAAAAAGAGAACTTGAAAAAATACAGGGTATCATACCAAAAACAAGGGAAAGCGCCGAACGGTTTTCATGGAAAAATGTTGCAAAACAATTATTAGAAAAAAGTGAGGTGTTGCAATAGTGACTGATCCTATATTTATCTGTTTTACCGGTATTGATGGTTCTGGTAAAAGCACACAAGCTCAATTATTACAAAAATATTTTACGAAATATGGAATTTCCTCTGTCTACACATGGAGCCGTTGGGAACCATATCTATTAAGGCCTCTTATTCAAAAGTTTAAGAGATCGCATCACTCAGAGGATATGACGTTATCTGATACCTCAAATCTTCACACGAAGAAAAGGAAATTTTTACGAAATCCGGCGGTCTTGTGGTTATGGCTAAACATATCGCTTTTTGATTATTACTGGCAGGTCAGGCAGAGAGTAATCTGCCGGATGAATAACAGTCAGGTCTTAATATGTGATCGTTATCTCTACGATTTTATCGTAGATCAGGCAGTAAATATGGGTAAAAAGATAAAGGGACTGGAGCATATCTTTCAGTTAACCCTGACCCGTTTATTTCCTTTACCGGATATGCTTTTTATTCTGGATGTAGAACCGGAGAATGGACATAACAGAAAACAAGATGGTACCAGTGTAGATTATTTAAAAGAGAGGCGTGAACTCTACCGTTATTTTAAAGGTTTACCGTACGCTGTCTTTATTGATGCTAATAAACCATTAGAAACAGTTGCCTCACAGATCCACGAACATACCAGCACCTTTATGAAGAAACGCGGTGTAATAAATGAGTAAAGTAATGATTATTGGTATTGATGGTTTAGACCCGGACCTCGTGAATACATGGCGAGACGAGCTTCCTTCTTTTAGAAAAATCATAGCAGAAGGTTATGCCGGAAAGGTTGAATCAGTCTTTCCTCCTGATTCTGTCTCGGCGTGGGCAACGATCTTTACGGGAAAGACCCCTGCACAACACGGTATTATGGAGCACATGAATTATCTTACGAATGGTACAATACGCATCGATATTTCGGGTCTTATCGGTCAGACCTTTTGGGATGCAGCAAGCCGTGCCGGGAAAAAAGTTTGTATTATTAATCCATTCCTTGCTTATCCTGTGTGGCCCGTCAATGGCGTTATGATAAGCGGTCCGGTTTTTTTAAAGGGAGAGGTTCAGTCCTTCCCACCGATGACCATATCAGGGGAAAATATGCCGGATATCGGTGGAATTACTGATTTTCCCAGGAAAAGCGAGTTAAGTGAATTTATGAGAAAAAATACGATAGATATTGAAAGACTTTACCATTTCTCAAAGAAAAAATTCTCAGAGGAGGAGTATGATCTGTGTTTTGTCACATTCTTACAATTAGACAGAATTCAGCATTTTCTCTGGCGTTATACTGATCGGAACGATACTACCTACCCCGGTCCAAATAAATATGCTGAGGGTATTAAAAAATTCTACCAATTGTTTGATGAAATACTTGGTCGATATATGAATGACCTCGATGGTCAAACATCTCTTATGATAATGAGTGACCATGGACATGGAAGGCGATGTACAAAGGTATTAAATGTTAATGAAATCCTCCGCCGTGCCGGAATGGTAAAGTCTAAGGTAAATCGCTTTAAATATTTGGACCGAAAGTATCTTGTAGAAAAAGTTAAATTGGGTGTATTGGAAATGGTTTATCATTTCGATCTTGAGGATCTCATGTATATCTTCTCAAAGTATATCCCAAACCGCAAGGCGCTGAAGAAATCAACCTATATTACAAATAACAATACAAGCTTGGCCAGTACCTCTACCTTTGCCGGCACAAACCCTTTTGGAGGTATTACAATACATCGGGAAAATATTGCCAGGCTGGGGTTGGAATATGAATCATTTCGGGCCAGGATCATTGACATGTTGCTGGACTTTACGATTGAAAAAACGGGAGAACGTCCGTTTCGGTGGTTAAAATGCCGGGAAGATATTGATAACGGCCCATTTCTGGATATTTATCCGGACATCCTCTTTGAACTGGAAGGACACTACGGTGTAAATTGGGCCCTCCATACCAATATCACCGGATGGAACACAACACATAAAAAAATATCTGGAGGGCATAAATATTATGGCTTTTACGGAATACATAATTCAGAAGGTAATTTTGAAAGAGAAATAACTAAAATCAAGGATATTGCATCATCAGTCCTTGATATACTGGAAATTACGTAAAAGCAGACGGTGGATAATAGTATAGTCCTATAAAAACAAAATGTTACTTTTGTGGTTTTGGGAAGCCCGCTATTTTCTTGGAAATACCGCTCCGCTCTATGACATTTTATTTTGAGTAACTATAGATGACAACTGACTGCTATCTGCTATTCACTATCCACTGATCAGTTTGTGGAAGACATCTGTAGGGTTGTTCAATCGTCCCCGATTGAACCGAGGCGTTTTGTATGTTTTCTGTGCCCGGCACCAATCAAAAACGCACAGGCCAATGCTCAACGTATGGTTCAATTTACAAGATTGAACTAACCTTCAATGTCTTTTTCATTAATAATCCCCTATAGGGCACATCCGCTCCTTCTCCTCTTTCACACCGCATCATGTCACACATTTATTTACGTCACACATCTGTAACCTGTCACACATCTGTAACATGACACACTTTTTCATGTTTGATTTTTATAATTCAAGCATTGCGTACTTTATCCGTTAACAGAAAATAATCTTTACAAGGGTGGTTTCATTTTCTCGAACGGACGCAGAAATACCGAGATGCTGGATACCCACCATCTTCATAGCATGAAAATATTACATCCAAGAATAAATTATAAATTATTTTTCTCTGTTTTTGCAGGTTATGGCACATTATTTTCTAAATCAATTCATATAGATTTTGAATAACTACTTGTATTGGAACTGATAAAAAGGTCCGGAGGTATGATGTTGACAACCACAGACAGTGTTCAGTTGAAATCATTACGTGTTCTTCACATCAATAAATTCCACTATTTAAAAGGTGGTAGTGAAAGGTCCTATTTTGGAACTGCAGACGTTTTAATAAGACACGGGCATAATGCGATATTTTTCTCGATGTCTCACCATGATAATTTACCAT
Source organism: Candidatus Jinrextremum sp. (assembly GCA_039794405.1). Lineage (GTDB taxonomy): Bacteria > Planctomycetota > Brocadiia > Brocadiales > Brocadiaceae > JBDIVL01. Next base: position 53,431 of record JBDIVL010000028.1, read on the forward strand.
GCAGCACCTCCGATTATTTTATGCCTGATGTAGATTTAAATTCTAACGATAGGAACCCTATAAATCAGTTGAAAATAGCCTTACGTGTCCTCTATTCCTTTGAATCAAAGAGACGTCTTTCCCGATTATTAGACGGATGTCCGGTAGATATTGCTCATCTCCATAATATCCATCATCAGATATCTCCGTCAATTCTGCATGAACTGAAAAGAAGAAAGATCCCTATCGTTATGACGCTACATGATTATAAGATGGTATGTGCCTCTTACTCGCTCTTAGCGAATGAAAGACCATGTGAAGTTTGTTGCGAGAAAAAATACCTGAAGGCAGTTTCCCGTCGTTGTGTTAAAAACTCATATACAAAAAGTATCCTTGCTGCGATAGAAATGTACTTACATCATAAACTACTTGATATCTACGATACTGTAGATACCTTCATTTCTCCTAGTTTATTTCTTAAAAATAAGCTGGAAGAAATGGGATTTAAAAAACAGATCATTCACCTGCCCAATTTTGTAAAGAATTTCGAAAACGGTGAAGAGAGAATTGATGAGAGAAACCGGAAAGGAATCTCCGTAGTTTATTTTGGGAGGCTCTCACGAGAGAAGGGGCTTTTGACACTCCTTAAGGCGGTAAAATTATTACAAGATAACAATACGGTTGCCATAAAGGTCAATATCATCGGAGAGGGTCCTCTTAAAGATATCTTAAAAAAAACCGTAGAGAGGGAAAAGATACATGACGTCCAATTTCTCGGATACATGAAGAATGAAGCACTTTACCGGGAGATAAAAAGAAGCATGGTTGTTATTCTTCCATCTGAATGGTATGAAAACAACCCTATATCGGTGTTAGAATCATTTGCCCTTGGTAAACCTGTAATTGGCACAAAAATTGGCGGTATTCCAGAGCTGGTTAAAAACGGTATTACAGGTTTAATTTTTGAACCAGGTAATGCGAGAGATCTAGCTGAAAAAATTAAATATGCATTAAATAATCCTGAAAAAATGGTAACTATGGGAGAAACTGCCAGGTCATTTGCTGAACAGGAATTGAACGCTGAAAAATATTATCAGGGACTTATGAAAATTTACCGATCTGTAATAGAAAAACATCGATGAATTGAATTCTAGAACCTGTCCGAAAACAGGAATTGCCATTCCCAATGAAGCAAAGCGAAATGAGGGGTCCGTGGTTGGTTCAATTTGTAGATTGAACCATATGTTGAGCATTGGCCTGTACGTTTTTGATTGATGCCAGGCACAGATTCATGGAAAGGTTCCCCGTTTCTTTGTCGCCCTGAACGAAACGCTGGGTTTTCGAACAGGCTTTTAATACGTTTTAAAAAGATTTCGTACAGGAAGGATTACAAAAATGATGAAGATGTTTAAGGATATTTATAAAAATAAAAGCGTTTTAATAACAGGAAATACGGGTTTTAAGGGCTCGTGGTTAACAGTATTACTCATAGAATTAGGTGCAAAAGTTATCGGATATTCATTAAAACCGTACACAAATCCAAACATGTTTAATGTATTACAATTGGGAAAAAAAATTACCCATATAACAGGTGATACAAGAGACGAACATACATTAAAAAATGTTTTAAAAAAATATAAACCTGAAATGGTTTTCCATTTGGCCGCTCAACCCTTAGTAAGACTATCTTATAAGGAACCGAAATTAACTTACGAGACAAATATTCTTGGCTTGGTGAACCTGCTTGAGGCCGTAAAAGGTACTGAAGGTGTAAAAGTGGTAGTAAATGTAACCAGTGACAAATGCTATGACAACAAAGAATTGATATATGGCTATAGAGAAACAGATCCAATGGGTGGATATGACCCATATAGTTCAAGCAAGGGAGCAGCAGAGATTATAACGGCAGCTTATAGAAGTTCTTTTTTCAATCCTAAAGAGTATGGGAAAAAACATAACGTTGCCTTAGCTTCTGTGAGAGCCGGAAATGTTATCGGTGGCGGGGACTGGTCAAGTGACAGAATTATCCCGGACTGTATGAGGGCTTTAATGAGAAATGAGACAATAGTTATAAGAGACCCCAAATCGTTAAGACCATGGCAATATGTTCTGGAACCACTTTCCGGCTATCTGTGGCTTGGAGTTTTAATGTTGCAAAATGGTAAAAAGTACAGTGATGGGTGGAATTTCGGCCCGATAGACGACGATCTATTAACAGTAGAAGAATTGGTAAAAACAGTAATAAATTTATGGGGAAAAGGTGAATACAAGGTAAAAGGTGACAATAAATACTATGAGTCAAAACTCTTGAAGCTCGATATAAGCAAATCCTTTTTTACCCTAAAGTGGAAACCGGTCTATAGAATTGATAAAGCCTTGGAAAATACCGTATGTTGGTATAAAAACTATTCTTATGGGAAAAACATAGATATGTACAGATATACCCTGAGCCAAGTTGAAGAGTACAGCAATAATGCAAAAGAGCTAAATCTTGAATGGACTAGCGATGCTAACTATGAGCCTACCCAAGAACAGGAATTATCATCCCAAATGGAGTGTGAAGCGAAATTATGTTAGAGGTCAGAAGCTGGAAGCCATATCTTCAATCTCTAACGTCCATTTTCTCATTTCCTACTTCTAATCTGTGGAGAGATCCCTGATTCTTCGTAGCACGGAATGATATTTTCAGGCTTTCAAATATACACGAAATCATGAGAAATAGAGAGGAGAAAGCAACAACTATGGAAGCAGCAATTATTACAACGTATCGATGTCCAAATAAGTGTTATATGTGCAATATTTGGAAATATCCTACCGAAACCGGAGAGGAATTTAAACCCGCACTTTTGGAAAAACTTCCCCAATTGAATTTCGCAAATATTACGGGTGGAGAGCCGTTCTTAAGAGATGATATTGAAGAAATCGTCCATACTTTAAGGAAAAAGGCAAAAAGAATTGTGATCAGCACGAATGGATATTTTACCCAAAAAATATTGGACATCGCAAAAAAGAACAAGAATATTGGTATAAGAATAAGTATCGAAGGTTTGCCCGCCGCCAATGACGAACTGAGAGGCGTTCAGGATGGCTTTGATCATGGATTAAGGACATTACTTGAACTCCAAAGGTTTGGATTTAAGGACGTTGGGTTTGGTATTACGGTATCCGACAGAAATGCCAAAGATATGATCGAATTATATC
>JBDIVL010000029.1:0-54213 GCA_039794405.1 Candidatus Jinrextremum sp.
AACGCCATTTATCTCCCTGGCGCGCTGGAAAAGAAATATCCCAATGCAGGCAAGGAGTGGGGATGGTTCTGGCTTTTTCCTTCCAAATCGCTTTCCGTTGACCCACGCACACATACGGTTCGTCGCCACCATCTGCTCCTGCATAATTTCAGAAGGCATTTAAGAGTACTGTTACAGAGGCAGGTATTACAAAACAGGCATCAGTTCATACGTTGCGGCATAACTTTGCCACGCATCTTTTGGAGAACGGATATGACATCAGGATGATTCAGGAATTGCCTGGTTACAGGAATCTGCAAACTACGATGATTTATACCCATGTTGCCTCAAGGAATATATTAGAGGTCAAAAGCCCTCTGGATAAAAGCCTCGTATAGTTTAAGAAAATTAGGCGGCTGATTATTGTAGTCCAAAAATGAAACTGAATAAAATGAATTAGAATCTGATTACATCAGCACCAACACGGACAAACAAGTTTGCCCGTGCCACCCTTTTAACGTTAAAATCACCAATACATACAGAGCCTAAGGAACGTTCTATTTCATCTTCTAGATACTAAAAATGGGAAAAGCGTGTGGTGTGGGCTTTCAATGTGGGGATTACTTGTAGACGATCAGCAAGTCTCTTGCATTGACACATTCTTTTGCCTTAACCAGAATTTGGCCAATTTCACCGTCATGCTCGGCATAAATGGTCGTCTCCATCTTCATGGCCTCCATGACCAGAAGCGGGTCATTTTTGGCAACCTTATCGCCAACCTTCACTTTTACATTGACAATCATGCCCGGCATGGGTGCGCCGATGTGTTTGATGTTTTCTTCTTCTGCCTGGGGATGACTGGTTACCGAAGCAGCCACCTTACGATTGGCAATAACCACTTCACGCGGCTGACCGTTCAACTCAAAGAAGACGGTACAGTTTCCTTCATCATTTGCCGGGCTTATGGCTACCTGTTTGAAAATCAGGGTCTTCCCTTCTTCAATGTCAATGGCGACTTCTTCATTCATGGGCAGACCATAAAAGAATACATCCGTGGGAATGACAGAAACATCTTCGTATTTCTTCCTGTGCTCTGCATACTGGATAAAGACATCCGGATACATGAGGTATGACATAAGTTCTTCGTTCGTGATGGGTCTGGATATCCGGGACTCAACTTTTGCTTTGACTTCATCAAAATTCACGGGAGACAGATTGGCACCCGGTCTTTCGGTAGAAGCAGATGCCCCACGCAATATTTTATCCTGTACATCTCTGGGAAAACCTCCGGTCGGCTGGCCCAGACGGCCTTCAAAGAATTCTATAACAGAGGTGGGGAAGGAAATTTCCCTGTTATTGTCAACGATATCCTGGGCCTTGATGTTATTTGTTACCAGAAAGAGCGTCAGATCCCCCACAACCTTTGAGGACGGAGTAACTTTCACAATATCTCCGAAAAGCTGGTTGACATCTGCATAAACATCGGTGATCTCATGCCACCGGTGTGCAAGACCCATAGAATGGGCCTGCTGGAAAAGGTTGGTAAACTGGCCGCCGGGGATTTCGTGATGGTACACCTCGGCAGTGCTTGATTTTTGAATGGACTCAAACGGCGCATAATACTCCCTAACCACCTCCCAGTAATCCGAGAGCAACCCCAGGGTCTTGAAGTCCATGCCCGTGTCACGCTCGTGAAAACGCATCATTTCCACCAAGGTATTAAGGTTGCACTGTGACGTCAATCCGGAAAGAGGCCCCAGGGCAGCATCCACAATATCCACACCGGCCTCTGCGGCCTTAATGAGAGTGGCCATCTGACCGCCTGATGTGTCATGGGTATGAAGATGTACGGGGATCTTGAGTTCCGACTTCAGGGCACTCACCAGTTCATAGGCAGCATAGGGCTTTAAAAGGCCAGCCATGTCCTTAATCGCCAGGATATGGGCGCCGTGGCCTTCCAGCTCTTTTGCCATTTTTATGTAATAATCCAGCGTATATTTGGTCCGTTTCGGGTCCAAAATATCTCCGGTATAACATATGGCGGCCTCGCAGATGGCATTGGTTTCCAGGACGGCGTCCATCGCTACTTTCATATTTGTCACCCAGTTAAGAGAGTCGAAGACGCGGAAAATATCCATACCGCTTTCTGCCGCCTGTTTGATGAATGCCTTGACGACATTATCGGGGTAATTGGTATAACCAACACCGTTGGACGCCCTGAGCAGCATCTGAAAAAGTATATTGGGAGCCAGTTTGCGCATGAAGCGCAGCCGTTCCCACGGACACTCAGTAAGAAACCTCATGGCGGTATCAAAGGTTGCCCCGCCCCACATTTCAAGCGAGAAGAAATCGGCATGGTTCCTGGAGTAGACCTCGGTTATTTTCAGCATATCTATGGTTCTCATACGGGTAGCCAACAGCGACTGATGTGCATCGCGGAAGGTTGTATCCGTCAGCAGCAGTTTTTTTTCCTTAAGGATATGCCGGGCAAATTTTTCCGGTCCCATTTCCAGAAGAAGATCGCGGCTACCTTTAGGTCTTGGATTTTTACGGTCAATAACTGGAACCGGTGCTTTACGACGGCATATGGACTTAGGCGCTTCCTTAATAAGTGGATGGCCGTTGATCAAAACATCACCCATAAAACGCATAATGAGGGTAGCGCGATCCCTGCGGCGCGGGAAGTGGAAAAGACTCGGATTTTCGTCAATGAAACGCGTGGTGCATTTACCTTTCAGAAAATCTTTATGATTAATCAGATTAATGAGAAATGGAATATTGGTCTTCACGCCACGAATCCGGAACTCATCCAGCGCCCTGTCCATACGGTGTACTGTTTCTTCAAAACAGGTCCCAAAAGCCGTAACTTTTACCAGCATTGAATCATAGTAAGGAGTTACGAGAGCACCGGAGAAGGCAGTACCGGCATCAAGGCGGATGCCCATGCCACCGGCAGAACGGTAATGCTGGATGCGACCGTAGTCTGGAATAAACTTATTGGAAGGGTCCTCCGTCGTAATCCGACACTGGAAGGCAATGCTATTAATATGAATTGACTCCTGGTTCGGTATGCGGATTTCCGGTGAATTGAGGGGATATCCTTCACTAATTAAGATCTGTCTCTTCACCAGGTCGAAACCGGTAATGATCTCGGTAACGGTGTGTTCAACCTGGATTCTGGGATTTATCTCGATGAAATAATACTGATTGGTCTCTGTGTCGAGAAGAAATTCGACGGTACCGGCATTATCATAATTCACAGATTTGCATATTTTTACAGCCGCATCGCAGATGCTTTGCCTGATGCCTTTGTCGAGGTTCTGTGCCGGGGCAATCTCAACGACTTTTTGGTGTCGCCTTTGAAGGGAACAATCGCGTTCAAACAGGTGTACAATATTGTTGTACTTATCACCAAGTATCTGTACCTCAATATGGCGTGCCTTTTCTACGTATTTTTCTATAAAACATTCATCAGAACCAAAGGCCGTCAGGGATTCACGCTGTGCTTCATAAAGGCGATGGCTTAATTCTGCCTCGTTGCGAACCACACGCATGCCACGACCTCCACCCCCATGGGCAGCCTTGATGATAACCGGATATCCAAGTTTATTACAAAGAGACTTAGCCTCATCCGGACTTTTCACGGGGTGGTTACATCCGGAAAGTATGGGCACCTGCGATTTCCCGGCAATTTCCCTTGCCGAGGTTTTATCGCCAAGCATACAGAGAATTTCCGGACGGGGACCGACAAAGGCAATGCCTGCCTTTTCACAGGCACGGGCAAGGTTGGCATTTTCTGATAAAAACCCGTAACCCGGATGTATGGCATCTATTTCCTTATCTTTGGCCAGTTGAATAATTCCTTCGATATCCAGATAAGCTTTAACCGGCTCTTTACCCTTACCAATCAGATAAGCTTCGTCTGCTTTAAATCTATGAAGTGCAAAGCGATCCTCGTGGGAATATATTGCCACGGTTCTAATGCCAAGCTCATGCGCTGCCCGGCAGACCCGTATCGCTATTTCACTACGGTTGGCAACGAGAAGCTTTTTAAATTTCCTGATTTCCATACAAGGCCTTTAAGTACTCCATCCTTTGATACATGAATAATATATGAAAAAAGCTCATTCGGCACGATGTCCCGGAGGAGTGTATTACATAGATTCCGCAGGTTTCGAAACCCTGGATTCAATTCCCAGGGCCAATAGTGTTTCCGGTGTAGACAACATGATTATCATCACGGAGAAATTTTATACTCCAAGCCTTTTTAAAATTGTACTATGATAGTACGATAATCAGTAAAATTCAATGTTTTTTTCTTAAACACAAGGTCTATCTGTAGCGTGCAGGATGGGTGAAGCACAGTACACCCATCAAATTCTCAGATAGCCAGGAGATGACAGCTACCTGCGAAGAAATTGTCTGAAAAGATGACAAGAATTGTCATTTCAAATAGAGCGAAGCGGAATGAAGAATCTTTTGTATTTCTGTATGGGGACTCACCGCAGAGACGTAAAGAGAAAAATATTTTAAGTCTTTCTTTGCACTCTCTGCGCCTTTGCAGTGATATGATTAAGGTATTTTACCATGTATCTTGACTTACTACAGGTCTTTTGCTAGTATCCTCCTTTTCATAAATACCTTGTAACTGTTCAGGTTCGAGGTTCAGAGTTCAGGATTAGCGAGAAATAAAGATTGAAAAGTTTGAAGATAATATTAAGGCCTGGCGGCTGGCACGCTGATTAACGATGGAGGAAGGAAAACAACCAGCCGTAAACTGTGAACCAGACAACCTGGGTAGTTACAATAACTTTTAAAAGATATGCATTCTATGTGCGCAGGCTACCTAACTCAAGATACATACCCCTCATTTGATCAAATTCCAGAAAATTATTCCTCACAAGGAGATCAACCGTTGCAAAAATTATTTGCAGAGGTAGTTCTTAATATTCCTTTAAATAAGGTATTTCATTACTGTATACCGTTACATTTGAAAGATATCCTTACCGCAGGCATGCGGGTAAAAATACCCTTTGGTAACAGAATTACCTCAGGGTTTTGTGTCGGGTTTACCAATACCCCAAGTACCGATAAAATCAAAGACATTATCAGTATCATTGACAACACCCCATTGGCCGATGAGATTATGATAAAGCTTACCAGGTGGATTTCATTTCATTACTGCTGCGGGTGGGGAGAAGCAATCTATGCCGTTATTCCACCGGTTGTACGAACCAGGGGAAAGGAGAAATGGGATACCCTTGTTACCTGTTGCGATCAAACCTTAAAACTTGACCACGAAACCCTCCAGCAAATAAAAACCCGTGCACCAAAACAGGCCAGGGTTTTAGAAATCCTCCTGGGGCATTCTGGTGAAATAAGTGCCAAAGAACTCATTCGCATCAGCGGCTGCAATATGCAGGGTCTTCGCCAGTTGGGGAAAAAAGGGTTTATCACTCTGGAAAATAAACCCCAGGATACAACACCACCTCTCGTTGCCGGTACATTACAACGGCATTTAACCCTTACAACCGATCAACAGCATGCATTTGATATCATTGACAAAAGACTTGCACAGCCTACGCCAGGTGTTATATTACTCCACGGTATTACCGGCAGCGGGAAGACAGAAATTTACCTTCAATCCATTGCAAAAGTACTAGAACAAGGCCGTAGGGCCATATTTCTTGTCCCCGAAATATCTCTTACCTCACAAACAATCCAGAGGATAAAGGCAAGGTTTCATCGTGTAGCTGTGTTGCATAGCCATCTCCTGGGAAGTTTTCACCACTCACAATGGAATGATATCAAAGAAAATAAGGCGGATATCGTGATTGGTGCAAGATCTTCTATATTTGCCCCCTTGAAAAATATCGGGCTGATCGTTATCGACGAAGAACACGAAAATACCTACAAACAAGAGAATAATCCACGGTATAATGCCAGGGATATTGCTATTGTGAGGGCAAGTTATGAGAATGCCATGGTAATATTAGGGACAGCAACCCCCTCCCTTGAAAGTTATTACCACGCAACAACAGGGAGCTATGAGAAGATCGTTCTCTCAAAAAGAATTGGTGAACGGGAACTTCCCCCCGTTGACATTGTAGATATGACAGAGGAAATCCGAAGATACAAGGGGTTTCAAATTATCTCCAGGCGATTAGAATATTATATGAACCAGTCACTGTCCAGAAACGAGCAGGTGATCCTGTTTCTCAACCGCAGAGGCTTTGCACCATATATTCACTGTAAACGGTGTGGGTTTGTATTAAAATGCCAGCAATGCGATATCCCAATGACCTTCCATAAAAAATTAAATACCACGCTGTGTCATTATTGTCATGCAGAGGTGGCACCCTTAACATCGTGTCCGGATTGCCTGGCCAGTAGTATCCACTACCGCGGATTCGGAACAGAAAAGATTGAGGATGAGATTATGGCAAAGTTTCCCCGTTATAGAATCGTAAGAATGGACAGCGATACCATGCGTATGCGTGATTCCCATGAAAAGGCCCTGACGGCATTTGAACGGGGGGAGTTTCAAATACTGCTCGGTACACAAATGATTGCAAAAGGCTTGGATTTTCCTCATGTTACTCTGGTCGGAGTAATTTCTGCAGATACCATACTTAACCTGCCTGATTTCCGCGCAAGCGAACGGACGTTTCAGCTCATCTCACAAGTCGCAGGCCGTACGGGGAGAGGACAAAAGGGAGGGAGGGTTGTGGTACAATCTTTTAATCCGAGACACTATAGTATCACGTATGCCGCCACTCATGACTACGATGGATTTGCAAAAAAAGAACTCGAATACAGGAAGCAACTGAACTATCCCCCCTTTGGGAAATTGGCAAGGATAATTTTTCGCAGCTTTCAGGAAAGTAAGGCCAGGGAAAAATCTTCCCTTGTTGCCGGCAGACTAAAAGAAATAGTAAAAGGAAACGGAAGTCATCTGCAAATACTCGGACCATCGCCAGCACCTGTAACAAGAATTAATAATAGATTCCGATGGCATCTCTTATTAAAGGCACAGGATCATAAGAATATCCATAATGCCCTTCAAAACATTGCTGATATACTAAAACCATCAAGTAGCGTGCAAACGATGGTTGATGTTGACCCCTATATGATGTTATGAAAACGGCCATTTTTGCTATTTTTCATAAGTGGCTGGAAGTGTGTCTTTTATGACTGTAATATTTTGCAGTAAAATAACTTACGATACAAACCTATTTCCTGACGATTCCTGCTGATTCCTACCCGTTCCGATGGAGTTGACTACGTTTTGACTACAATTTGACTACAGTAAAAATTCATCATTGAACTTAACCCAAAAGATAATTTCCATTGACCAAGCATCATTTTACGTATATATTTAATGTATACACTTATGGATATACTATCAAATATCAATGGTTTTGAATGGGATAAAGGCAATGTTACCAAAAATTGGGAAAGACATGGCGTTACTCATATCGAATGTGAAGAGGTCTTTTTCAATAATCCATTGATAGTAAAGGATGATGTAACGCATTCCACAACAGAGCTGCGTTATTATGTACTAGGCAAGACCAATGCACACCGGCAATTATTTTTGGTGTTTACGGTGAGGAATAACAAGATAAGGATAATTTCTGCAAGAGATATGAATAAGAAGGAAAGGAAAATATATGAGCAAACTGAAAAAGATACCGAATTTTAAGACGGAAGATGAGGAACGAGAGTTTTGGTCAAAGCATGATTCTACGGAATATATAGATTATTCAAAGGCTAAAAGGACATTATTCCCGAATTTGAAACCTTCCACTAAATCTATATCAATCAGATTACCCGAATCACTTATTGAAAAATTAAAGGTTTTGGCAAATGAAAGAGACGTTCCGTATCAATCGCTATTAAAGATATTTTTGGCTGAACGGGTAGAAGAGGAATTAGCACATAAAGAGTAATCAGAGATTTTTATTTAATACGGATAAACAGGCGAGTACAGGTATATTTTCGAGAACTACAATACATAGTAATCCCCGAATGCCATAAAAAATTTAAAACCCTGCGGGCATGGAATACACAAGTCATTTTAGATTTGACAAGTAAAGTGAACTTGCTAGAATACCAGCAAAAATTATTGAGAAAAGGTTTAACAGTATGGCTACCGTAAACGAGATTAAGAAATACTGCAAGGATCACGATATTAACGTTTCTTTTAAAGGCAATAAAAGCCAAATTATCTTTAATGTTAACAATTATTACACCTTTAAATTCTTTGACCTCAGTGTGCGTCATCGCAAGAACGAAGTAACAGAGAAGACTTATAAACGGTTTCTAAAAGAATACGGCACATGGGTCGAATTGATTGACATGGAATCAATTTTGAGCAAATGGCAAGAAGAAATGAAACAAGGACGTAGTACAAGGAAAACCCTTTATTCTAAACCCGACTCTTGTAAATGAGGATACTTACCGGATCATCCTGGCAGGAACGGTACATCGAAGGGAAATTCGAAATATTCCACAACTTGCTTTGTACGGTTATAAGTTCCCTACTCTATCACCCTTCTGTAACTTATAATTCATTAGTCAATGCGTATAAAAACCTATAATTTAGAGGAGAGCCACAAGGCAAGGGAAGACGACATAAGATACTGGAAAAGTCAGTCTATAAAAACAAAAATGAATACAATATATGAGCTTTGGTCACTTTATTGTTGGATGAAAGGATTGGAGCCTGGTGAACAAAGATTACAAAAGGTTGTTAAAATTACTAAAATACCACAAAGTTAAATACGTAATAATAGGAAATTATGCCTATTCGTGTTACGTAGAGCCACGATGTACAATAGATTTGGATATTCTTATTGAATCTACCCAAAAAAATGCCGAAAAGATGGTAAAAGTATTGGAAGATTTTGGATTCAGACCAGAAGATTTAAAGTGGAGATATTTTGCTGAAAAGGGCAACAAAATCCAGCTTGGACACGAACCTGTTATTGTTGATATATTGACTTCTGCCCCAGGTGTAAGTTGGAATGAAATATGGAGAAACAGGGTAAGAGGAGTTTTTGGGAATGCCAATATTATGGTTAATTTTATCGGTAAAAAACAGTTAATTAAGTGTAAAAAAACTTCAAACCGGTTGAGGGATTTGTCAGATTATGATTATTTAATTGGGAATATAAAGAAGGCAGATAGTTTAAAACATTTAGCGGATGCTAAACGATTGAGGTAAATTCAAAAGGCACTACATAAGAGAGTTTCTGAAAAGTCGTAACCTTTCTAAAAAAGCATGAGTAATTTATTAAACAAGATAGAAGATTTAAAAACCTACCTCAACTCATTCAGACCATTTCCACAGGATTTATTACTACAATTAAAGGAATATTACCGTATTGGATTGACATATTCATCCAATGCCATTGAAGGCAATACATTAACCGAATCTGAAACAAAGATTGTGATAGAAAATGGCATTACTATCGGCGGTAAGCCTGTAAGAGACCATTATGAAGCTATTGGTCACGCAGAAGCCTACAATTACATGTACTCTCTTTTATATAAAAAGATTAACGAATCTGACGTTTTACATTTACATAAGTTGTTTTTTCATGCTATAGATTTGAAAAATGCCGGCAAATATCGCAAGTGCAATGTCAGTATTACAGGTTCAGAATTTATACCGCCCGGTTACAAAGAAGTGCCTACACTTATGTCACAACATGTGCATAACTTAAATAAAACCTCAAGAAAATTACATCCTCTTGAATGGATAAGTGATTTGCACGGTGAGTTCGAATCAATACATCCTTTCATTGACGGGAATGGGAGAATCGGCAGGTTAATTATGAACTTATTATCACTAAAACACGGATATTGTCCGGTAATAATACCTCCCATAAAGAGGCGTGAATACATAAATGCACTTGAATCATATCATAAAAATAACCGAAATGCTTTAAGGGAGTTGATGATAAGCGTTGTTTATGAAGAAATGAAGTCTTTAAAAAAGATTGCAGAAAAAATTTATGGGTAATAGCTGGAAACTTCTTACTTAATTGAGTAATCTCTGGAATCTGTCTATTCTTCTCGTTTTTTTACAGAAAAAAGACTTGATCTGGTTTATTCTAAACTTATAAATTCATACATGCAAATTTTACTGGCAATTACTCCAATTACTATAAGAAACAAATGACTGAAAATCGAACTTTATCCTGTCATTACTGTGATAAGTCAATCAGCAAAAATGCAAAAGTGTGCTTCCATTGTGGTCATTATCAAAATATCTTTAGATGGTTATTTAGCCAGTGTGTTAAACACATCATTCCAATATTCATATCTGTCGGTCTTTTATTTCTTACCTATCAGCAGTATGATGAAGCAAAAAAAGAACGCATTAAGGCACAAGAGGCCTTATTGAAAGCCCAAGAAGCTGAGAAAAGAATTTCAGACGCCAGCAAAGCTATAGCGAAAGTTCTTCTTGCCCAAAGCACACTAAAGGGAGATATGGATTCTTTAGATGTGTTAAAGTTTTTCCCAAAAATTATGCAAAATGAAGCAAAATCGTTGTTAGATGTTATTGAGGTTAATACAGAAGAACGGCAAAAAATTTATAAGCTGAGAAACCTCTTAAAAGAGTGACAACAAACTCACAACCCAACAAGAAGAGAGGAATTGGAAAACGAAATAGAACAGTTAATCAATTAATAATCAGAAGGATTTTGATAAGTATTTATGTGTTTTTATATAATGGTATTGTAATATATTTTGTGTAAATTTAGGATAGGGCAGAAAAAAGCGCGTTCCGCCCAATACTTGGAATTGAAAGAAGTATAACAATAAACGCAAGAAAGGAGGAATACGCTATGGGAGAAGTACCGGTAAATATATCAGAAATTAAGGAAGTAATCAAGGAGGTAGCAGAGGCCCCCGGAAAGATATTTACGATGGTACGGTACAATGTAAGGGGAAGTGTAGGGTGGTATTTGAGCCATCTCATGGATTCAGAGCTGACATTTTACCTAGGGAGAAAGAAATATGCCTAGGGCAATAAAGGGAAGGTAAATTATCTGACTTGACTTTTTACTTTGTTTAAAGATAATATGTCAAAAATTATAAAATAAACATAAAAGTAAATGTTATATGGTCTTAGAACATCAAAAAAAAGTTAACCAATTCCATAATTATTTATTATTAAATTGAATTAATGAAATGATTTGGATTTTATTATGGCTGATGTGCATGACAAAGTCACTCGTAGTTTTAACATGAGCAGAATCAGGTCAAAAGATACAAAACCTGAGATGATGGTACGTAAGTTTCTGTTTGGAAAAGGTTACCGTTACAGACTGTATGACAAGAAACTCCCCGGCAAACCTGATTTGGTTCTCCCCAAGTATAAAACTGTAATTTTTGTCCATGGATGTTTCTGGCATGGACACACAGGATGTAAATATTTTGTAATACCCAAAACAAAAACAGAATGGTGGCTGAATAAAATAAACAGGAACAAAGAACTTGATCAGAAAAGCGTAAAGAAACTGAAAGCGGAGGGTTGGAAAGTAATAACAATCTTCGAGTGTAAACTGAAAGAGGGTAAAGCCGGAAAAACATTGGAAAACATAGTAAATCAAATAGAGGCAAATGGAAATACCAATCATTGACATATTTGCCGGCCCGGGTGGACTTGGTGAAGGATTCAGTGCTTTACTTCATCAGGAAATCAAACGCAGAGTATTTAAAATAGTACTTTCAGTCGAAAAAGATGAGTACGCCCATCAAACCCTGACACTGAGAAGCTTTTTTCGTCTGTTTGCACCCGGAGAAGTTCCTTCGGACTACTATGAATTTGTTAAAGGAAATATTTCCCTGTCGGAGCTCTATAAAAAATGGCCGGTACAGGCTGGAAAAGCAAAAGCTGAAGTATGGCTTGCCGAATTGGGCGATGACAAAGAGTCCGTATCCTATAAAACAGTGGACGAAAAAATTAAAGAGGCTCTCAGTGGCAGAAAAGACTGGCTGTTGATCGGAGGCCCGCCATGCCAGGCTTATTCTGTTGTTGGCAGATCAAGGAGACAGGAAAAAATTCTTGATGAGAAAAAAGACGAGCGTGTTGGGTTATACAAGCAATACCTGAGAATTCTTGCGGTACACAACCCCGCAGTATTTGTAATGGAAAACGTAAAAGGACTGCTTTCTGCCAAAACACAGGAAAGTCCGGTATTCTCCAAAATACTCAGTGATCTTGCTGATCCGGTAAGAGCTTATCTTTCTGAACACGGGAACAATGGAGCTAAGTTCGACTGCCCGGGATACCGGATATATTCCCTTGTAGCTGAACCTGTATCCTTTGATGTCAATGAAAATCCTGTTTTCAGGCAGGAGAATTTTATTATTCACTCTGAGAAATACGGTGTTCCCCAAACCCGGCACAGGGTAATACTTTTGGGCATACGGAACGATATTGACCACAAGCCGGGAGTACTTGAAACGCAGGAAGAGATTCCTGTTTCATCTGTGCTTAGCGGATTGCCAAAGCTCAGAAGTGCACTCTCCAAAACAAGAGACAACGGAGAAACATGGAAAGCATCTGTGAAGAAAATACTGTCAAAAGGTGTGTTGTCTGGTATTGACGAAGAAGTGCAACAGGAAATTATAAGGCAACTTGATAAAATAACGCTGCATCAAAAAGAATCAGGAGGAGAGTATTTACCATACACAAAAACCGGAACCGGATACCGCCCGGACTGGTATCTGGATGAGAAGCTTGATGGAATATGTAACCATGCTTCCAGAGGCCACATGGAAAGTGATTTGCTCCGGTATTTTTTTGCAGCCTGCTTTGCGAAAGTAAAAAAACGATCTCCCAAACTGGAAGATTTTCCGTCAGCTTTATTGCCTGCTCACAAAAATGTGCAGGCCGGGATTGAGGGCAAGAAGTTTGCGGACAGGTTCCGGGCCCAGCTATGGGACAGCCCATGTAAAACTATTACCAGCCATATTTCAAAAGACGGTCATTATTATATCCATCCAGACCCGGCACAATGCAGAAGTTTTACCGTGAGGGAAGCAGCCAGAATCCAGACCTTCCCGGACAATTACTATTTCTGCGGGCAAAGAACTTCACAGTTCATTCAGGTGGGAAATGCTGTGCCGCCTCTTTTGGCAAATCAGATTGCCAAGATTGTATCTTATGTGTTCAGCACAATAAATAAGGGTGGTAAGAAAATCAGATTCCGTGAACCTGTAACAGTTAATGAGAAGAGAAGCTAATGGAGATTGATTCTTCCAAAATAGATTCCACCCCTGTCGAACCGAAAGCAGATTTTTCAATTTATAACGAATTGATATCATTAGCCGATGAGGAACTGAAGATAATAGAACAGCTTTTGCCACAGGACCCAATACCCAGTTTTGTACTATTTACCGAAACAATAAGGATTTCCGATTATCTGCAACTTGGTAAGCCAGACCCGTCCAATGAATATGGTCTCTCTTTCCAAGAACTGGATATTATGAAAATGGGATGGAATCTTGCTGCTTCACTTTTATTCAAACCAATTAATATACTTGGCTTTCCCATTATAGAAAGTACGAAAGAAACGAGAAATCAGGCCGCAGGTCTCCTTTACAAACTTGGATGCACTTCACTACTGAGACGGACAGCAGAAATGGTAAAGTCTGGGATATTGAATTCTGAAAAAGCTAAGAATACATTCACATTCACGAAAACTAAAATTGCAGATTATCAATTTCTTGATGAGATGGAATTATCATATTTATATAAATTGGAAAGCAAGATTAAGGCTATTGAAGAAAAATATTATAGTGGATGGAATTTAGTCGGCACAGATGATTTAGATAAGGTATTCTGGAAACCCGGAAACTTTCTATCTCTAAAGAATACAACTTGCCTATCAAATTTTAAGATTGAAAACATTGACTCGGAAATGCTGCCGTTAATAAAGCCATGGAATTCAGGACATGGAATAATGATGGGGTATGGCAGCACTCCTGAAATTGACCATCATTTTTTGGCAATGGCTGCAGAGTCAGTTCGGGAATGGCGAGATGAAGCAGGTTTTCATCCTGAGGCAAAGATTGGTGAAATTACCGGCTCGGACATACTGGCTGTAGTAACATTCATAGTTAGCTTTCATCTTAAGCATGTGCATTTTGCATCACTGGCATCCAAAAAGCATCCTGAAATATTAATACCTCAAAGTCTTACTATTTGGAAACCTTTAGATGAAATGGTACAGAATATTACTGATTTTTCACGAATGGATAAAAAGTTGGTTTCAAAAGCATTGGAATCAATAATGCTAAAACCAAGTGACGTAAACTTTCTCAGAACTCATACATCAAGGTTTATGCCCTTGATTATTGATATAGGAAATGGTTTTATTCTCCGGCCGGTCTCAAGTATTTTAAGAAATCCACTTCATACCATCTCAGCCCTGTTGGAATCACGTAATATAAACTTCAGATATAGTATTTCATCCCCAAGAGAAGAGTGGTTCAGAACTTATTTGTATGCCATGTTTCTCGGAGCAAGATATCAAACAGTTGAAGGCAATATCAAGCTTAGAGAAGAGAATACTATTATTACAGATATTGACGCAGCAATCTATGATAATGTGTCTGGTCAGTTAGCATTATTTCAAATCAAATGGCAGGACTATTTCCTCAATGATGTAAAGAAACTGAGAAGTAAGGCTAGCAATTTGACCAAGGAATTTGATGAATGGGCTAATAAAGTAAGTAATTGGATAGGTGTTCATGGTACGGCAAAGCTCATCAAGAACCTACGATTAAAAAATCTTAGTCCTTCGAATATTTATCTCTTTGGTCTCTCAAAAAATGCAGCCCGTATGCAGGGATACGGATTTACTGTAAATGCAGAAAATATTGCTATTGGAACATGGGCTCAGTTCATTAGGAACCGGGTTGAAATAGGGCCGTCTCCTGAAATATTTGAAAAAATATTTCAATCACTCAAGAAACAGGAAAAAGACACAATTTCTCCCAAACCAATGCCGATAAAGATATCTGTTGCCGACAAGGTGCTGCATTACCAAGACTTATGGAGCGCTGTAGATGATTAGGTAAAATAATGATTGACTACACGAACATACCATCCACTCCGGCAGAACCAGAAGCAAGTTCCATGATGGAAACCTTCCGGGCTATTGGTTATTCCATTGAGACAGCTGTTGCAGATATTATTGATAATTCAATTTCAGCCGGAGCAAAAAATATCTGGATTGATTACGCCTGGAAAGGACCGGATACAATTATAGGAATTATGGACGATGGATCAGGCATGACCAATGAAGAACTGATTCAGGCCATGCGCCCGGGTAGTGTAAATCCGCTAACGGAGAGAGGCAAGCATGATTTGGGAAGATTTGGACTTGGGCTGAAAACAGCTTCATTCTCGCAGTGCAGGAAGTTTTGTGTTCTTACAAAGAAAAATGACACAGAAATTTACTGGACATGGGATCTGGATTACGTCAATCAGGTGAAGTCCTGGAATCTGATAAAATACAGACCGGGTGGTCTTGACCTGAGCGAACGTTTTAATGAGTTAAACAACGGAACCATTGTCCTGTGGTGGGATATAGACAGACTGACAAAAGATACACAGACTGACAAAGAATCTTCCAAGTCTGACTTTTTTGCTACAATGGAAAAGGTAAAAAAGCACCTTTCAATGGTATTTCACCGGTATATTGAGGAAGGACTGAATATCTGGCTGAGAAACCGGAAAATAGAACTATGGGATCCTTTTATGATTGGTTTTGAAGGCCTTCAGCCAAGACCGGAAACCCGGCTTGAAGAAGGCAAAATCTGCATCAAAGGCTTTGTGCTTCCCCACCGCTCAAAGTTGTCTGCTGAACAATATAACTACGGCAAGGGGCCGAAAGACAGCTGGACAACTCATCAGGGGTTCTATATCTACCGGAACCGCAGATTGCTTGTCGCAGGTGACTGGCTGGGACTTTTTAAGCGTGAAGTTCATTATGACCTGTGCCGGATAAAAGTTGATCTGCCAAACAACATGGATGAAGAATGGCAGATTGATATTAAAAAATCAGTTGCCCGGCCACCAGCAAGACTCAGGAAAGCCATAATTGCAGTGGCAAAGGAAGCACGGGCACAGGCAGTGGAAGTTTACCGGCATAAGGGAAAGGTTGTCAGGCGAAAATTAGCAAGGGATGAATACTTTCCTTTCTGGGAAGAAAAAACACGGCATGGAAAACGCTTTTATCAGCTTAACAGAGATCACCCAATGCTGAAAGAACTTTTGAAGAATGCTAAAGGCCTTAAATGCCAGTTTGAAAAAGTCCTTCAGTTTATCGAAGAGACTGTACCTGTGCCTCTGATTACACTCCAGGAAAATGAAAATGAACGGCCACATGGATACCCTTTTGAAGGAAAGAATCATGATGTAGTCTTTGAAGTAATGAAAACCATGTACCGCAATCTCATTGACCAAGGGGTACAGCCGGAACAGGCAAAGACAAGGATAGCGAACATTGAACCTTTCAACTTTTACCTTGAATACATTGAATACCTTGAAAATCAGGAGAAATAAATGATTGAACAGGCAATAAGAATTATACGAGTGATGCTGGGTAATATCACATCTGTCACAAGAGAACAGATAGAAGAACGTGTAAATCAGGTTCTTCAAATGTCCGATTTTTCAGGTCTTGAAAGAGATCATCTTATAAGGGAAATTGAAAGCATTTACAGCGTAAGGGTTGAAGATTACAGGATAATTGAAAGAGAAGAAAGGAGACTACCTTGGCTAAATGCAAAAAGAGCAGAAATAAACTGGGACTTCTGGTTGAGATACCGACCATATTTACAAGATGTAAAGAACTTTGCGCCGGATACTCTCAACAAGCTTGATCGTCTTACGGACAGAATTATTGACAGCCTTTTTGATCCGACAGCCAATATTGAAATAGACAAAAAAGGACTGATGGTTGGTCAGGTACAATCTGGTAAAACGTCTAACTATACAGGATTGATCTGCAAAGCGGCTGATGCAGGTTTCAAACTCATTATTGTTCTTACAGGGATTCACAATAACCTCAGAAGTCAGACACAACTCCGGCTTGACGAAGGTTTTTTGGGGTTTGATACGCAACACACAAGAGCATTTAATCAGAATAATATCCGTATTGGTGTTGGCCGGATAAACCGTTCCAGTGTTGCTCATTCCCTGACATCCAGCCTTGATAACGGTGACTTTACACAGGGTGCGGCCAATTCTTCCGGTTTTAATTTCGATACAAATGAACCCATCATTGCGGTTGTCAAAAAGAACCATCATGTTTTACGGAGATTGTATCAGTGGCTTATGGCACAGGCGGTTCAGGAAAAAGATGGCAGAAGGAAAATCAGGAACAAATCATTGCTCCTTATTGATGATGAAGCCGATAACGCTTCTATTAACATTTCCAATGATCCAGAAAGAAGGAGCTCGATAAATAATTGGATTACTCAGATTATTGGGTTGTTTGGCAAAAGCGGGTATGTCGGTTATACCGCTACACCTTTTGCCAATATTTTTATACCGATTGAGGAGGATAATCTGTTCCCCAGAGATTTCATTATAAACATTCCGGCACCTTCAAATTACATTGGCCCAGAACGGGTTTTTGGTTTTAGGTTCACAGAAGATAGTGCGGAGCATCCAACCATACTTCCTATTGTTAATAGGATTGATGATTATATTCACTTCGTACCTGACAGACACCGGCGGCATGACCAGCTACCATCTACAATTCCAGATTCCCTTAGGAAAGCAATTCGTTGTTTTATTCTGACATGTGCAATCAGAAGATTGAGAGGGCAGGTTAATGTTCACAACTCCATGCTGGTTCATGTTTCCAGATATAATCTTTGGCAGGATCGTATTACTGAACTGGTACAGAATCAGTTTGATTATTATAGAATGGGTATAAATCAAAATGACACTGATATTCTTGATGAATTCAGAGCTACTTTTGAGGATGACAGTGAAGGCTACAGATCATATGTTACTGTTTCAAATCAGGTTCTCAATTCCCCTTTACGGGAAGTTGATAACAACATTCAGGTTCATTCCTGGGAAGAAGTATTACCGTATTTGAATGAGGCTGCTTCAAGAATCGAAGTACGGGCAATACATGGAGGTTCACGGGAGGCGCTTGACTATTACGACCACAGGGAGGGGCTTTCTGTAATTGCTGTGGGTGGCAACAAACTTTCGAGAGGGCTAACCCTTGAAGGACTTTCTGTCAGCTATTATCTGCGTGCTTCCCGAATGTATGACACCCTAATGCAAATGGGCAGATGGTTTGGATACCGTCCGGGCTATGTTGACCTGTGCCGACTGTTTACAAGCCGGGAACTTAATGAGTGGTTCTGTCAAATTACACATGCATCCGAAGAATTACGTGAAGAATTTGATTATATGTCGGAAATTGCGGGTTCAACACCTGAACAATATGCGTTAAAAGTGAGAACATTTCCGGGTACCTTACTGGTATCATCTCTGACCAAACTCAGACAGGCAGTTTATTTTGATTTAAGCTATTCAGGTAGACTGGTTCAAACAACTGTATTATATCCGGGAGAAAATGAAGTCAGACACAATTTTGACGTATTCCAAACATTTATAAATGGATTAACTGCACCGGTTATTCCAAACGATATCCGATTTAATAATGTCAGACCAAATAGCATAATTGATGCATTCATTTCACAGTTTAGATTTCATCCTGACCTAAGAACAATTAATGTTTCTCTGCTAAGGAAATATATTACCGACTGCAACAGAAATAATGAGTTGATTAACTGGACTGTTGTTATATTCAGCAGTCAGGATAATGATGCAAATCCATTTTTACTAAGAATAAGAGATATGACCACTACCATTGGTCTGACAAAGAGAAGTGCAGAAGAAGAAACCAATCCTATTGATGATAATTTGTACATGATAAACAATTCTCAGGTAATCTCTCCACCTCATGAATTTGTCGATATTGAAACTCTGCCGGAGCGCCCAACAGGCAGAAGAATTCGTGATATCAGAAATCCAGAAAATGGCCTTCTTATGATTTATTTGCTTGATCCTGTACACATCAACGCAAATCATGATATTCCAATAGTTTCTTTTGCATTCAGTTTTCCAAATAGTCCAACAAATGTCAGAGTAAGGTATGCTGCGCATAATCAATTAATAGAATACTTGGATTGGGAAGAAACCGAAGATGATGAGTTTAATGATGAAAATTGAAAACATATGGAAAGAACTTGAAGCAGAGCAGCCTCTGAAAAGCGGATTGTTGTATAAACGTCATACAGGGTCTGTCAAACCTGACGTTTATGTAGCTTTTAAGTTTCCCGAAAGATTGCGCTGCATTGCGGCTCATTTAAGTGCTTCTGTTGATTTGCAGGTAAAAAGCTGGGACAAATTGCGGGATATAAAAATCGAAACACTTCCTGATGAAAAGCACACTGAAAAACAGTTTCTTCTGGTGCTTCTTTTGAATAATCAGCACAGCGATATTTTCTCAGCACTTTGCGAAGATCTTATTCAGCAGGTTGCACATATTACCCGGGAAACAGAGCTTATCAAACAATTGCTGCTCCGCCTGGAAAAATGGCGTTTACTTTTTGAGAAAATGGGCCAGCAGGGACTTTCAGAAGAAGCACAAAGGGCGTTGTATGGCGAACTATATTTTCTGAAAAAGTTTCTGCTAAACATACCTAAGCCGGATTACTGTATTAATTCTTGGAAGGGTGTGGAAAAATCAGTCCAGGATTTTCAGTTTGCTGACTGGGCGGTTGAAATCAAAACTACCCATGGTAAAAACCAGCAGAAACTTCATATTTCCAGTGAGCGACAGCTTGATATTTCTCTTGTCCCAAGAATTTTTTTGATTCATTATTCGCTTGAAGTCCGCCAGAATCATGGGGAGACATTAAACAGTATCGTTGACAATCTGTTCGAAATGTTGTCAGGAAATCCGTCTGCACACAATATTTTCAGACTCAAATTACTGGAAGCAGGTTATTTTGATATTCACAGGCCCCTCTATAACAATACAGGCTATTCCATAAGACAGGAAAACATTTACCGTATTACGGATGATTTCCCGAAAATCACAGAGGCCCAGATACCTTCCGGTGTCGGGGATGTCCGCTATTCTCTCATTGTGTCGGCCAATGAAGACTGGATACTGGATGAAAAGCTTTTGTTTCAAAATTTAAAAGAGGATTAAAATAAAATGTTTGAAAACGAAGAGCTAATCAGATTTTACACAGATATTCAGGAAGAAATAAAATCCTCTTTATTAACAGCAGAAGAGGGAGCCAACCCGGAACAAATTTTTACTGATATTGCATTAACAATGCTATCGGATGCGGGTGAAACTGAAAATTACAGAGTGTGTTATGATGAAAAATTAAGTAAAAGAGGAGTAGAACATAAATTAAATGCTTATGCTCTATCCGAAAATTATGAGACTCTGGATCTTTTCATAACGATTTATAATGTAGATTCAAAGATTGAAACGATTGCAAAAGCGGATGCAGATAAGGCATTTACTAAATTATCAAAATTTTTTCATAATTCAGTCAACAAATTATATGTAAATGAAATAGAAGAGAGTTCTGAAATATTTGATCTGGCAAATACACTTTCAAACCTTCCTGAGATTAAAGAAAATCTTGTCAGAATCAACGCTTTTCTTGTAACCAATTATGAATTTAAAACTGATTATAAATCTTCTAAGAAAGTTGCAGGATATCAAATATTTTATCGGGTAATTGATATTAATTACCTCTTCAATTTATCTGAGAAATCAAGAATTCCCATTGAAATAGATTTTCAGGAATTGGGTATTCCTCTACCCTGTATAAGCAGCAATGTTGAACTGGAAGGTTATCAATCATACCTCTCCATAATTCCGGGTACTGTTTTGGCTCATATTTATGAATTGTATGGCTTAAGGCTATTGGAACAAAATGTCCGTTCATTTATACAGTTTACGGGCAAAATAAATCAAGGAATAAGAAATACTATTTTAAATGAACCTCATATGTTTCTTGCATTTAATAATGGTATTGCAGCCACAGCAGAAGAAGTCAGATTTATTGATCTACCGGATGGTCAAGGCAAGGCAATTTCTTTTATTAAAGATTTTCAGATTGTAAATGGTGGGCAGACTACTGCGGCAATTTACCATGCCTGGAAAAAATACAGTGCAAAAATCACTGATATTTACGTTCAAATGAAACTTACAACAATAAAAAATGCTGATAAATTTGCTGAAACAGTCGGGCAAATTGCTGAATACGCAAATACACAAAATAAGATATCAGTTTCAGACTTAAGCTCAAATAAAGAAAGTCTTATTATGCTTGAGCACCTTTCCAGAACGATCTGGGCACCACCCAAAACAGGTGAATCCATACAGACCAGATGGTTTTTTGAAAGGGCCAGAGGACAATACAAAAATGAGCGAATCAGACAAGGTTTTACACCTTCGAAACGTAAATCTTTCGATTTAAAAAATCCAAGGAACCAAATGTTTACAAAGGAGCAGTTAGCCAAATACATTAACAGTTATCAGGAAATATATAAAAATAAAAAATTACTTGTTGGTCCACATCATGTTGTTCGCGGCAATCAAAAAAATTATGCTCAGTTTTTGCTGCACAATTTTCCGGAAAAACCTGATGAAATTTATTTTCAGGATACTATATCTAAAGCGATCATCTTTAAGACAGCCGAAAAGGTATATGGTGTAAGTCCAGATTCTATTGGGGATATGAGATATATCACTGTTCCTTATTCGATAGCTTGGTTAACTCAAAAAGCATCAAATAAACTGGATTTATACTTTATCTGGAAAACACAGTCTCTATCAGATGATTTCAAAAATCTGCTTTATGATTTAATGTCTCAGGTAGACAGATTTATAAGAGAAAATGCACCTAGTGCATTGTACGGTGAATGGGCCAAGAAAAAAGAATGCTGGTTTGTAGTCAAAGATCAGGCCTTCGATGTAGATTTAACTCCGATTAACAAATATTTAAAAAAAGAAGAAGGTGATTCAACCCGTAGCGCCTATCAACAAAATATTGATACGTTATTAAGATGGGGAAAATTACAAGAAATCAAAGAGTTTGGTGCGGAAAACTGGAAAACAATTTATTTATGGTGTAAAAATAATGATTCTTTTCCATTATTTTATACAAATTTGGCACATACTATAGCCCGGAAGCTACGTGATTCGGTTACTCTGACATCCAAAGAAATCTACGGTGGATCTATGGTTCTTGAAGAAATAGCAAAAAAAAGCAGTTTGTTACGAGATATTTATGAAAAGCAGAACTCTTAAAGCATATAAATAT
This sequence comes from Candidatus Jinrextremum sp., assembly GCA_039794405.1. GTDB lineage: Bacteria > Planctomycetota > Brocadiia > Brocadiales > Brocadiaceae > JBDIVL01. Next base: position 22,396 of record JBDIVL010000029.1, read on the forward strand.
AGTCTGACATCATTTGTCAAAACTATTTTACTCTAGAAACGCAAAATACTTAAAGTGAGTTACACCTTGAAATTATCCGATCAGACGCTTAAGATGATTCAAAAAAATGGGTAACGGGAGCTGAATCATTTAAAATGACTGGGAATATATGCTAATCTCAAGACCTCTAACTCAAACTTCCGTTATTGATAAAATAACACTGTTTCCTGTAATAGATATCCCTGCATATAGAATCGTTCTCTCTTAATTGCCAAATCTGAAAACTACAAACATATTTCAATTAAAAAAATATACTTGTGAAATAAGGATGATTACAAACAAATCCACAGAGAGGCCAAGTTTCATAGGTTTCGCATGTTCTCCTTATAAAAAATCAAATAATTTGCAGCATTTAGCATATCAACTTATAATTTTCTTAGGGCCAAATATGGCCAGACAATAAAATTTCAAAACATATAGAAAAAAGTGTTTGATTTCTGCCACCCGTTGTACCATAATCCTTATCAAATACGACATATTGCAAGACAAAAAGGGATAGGGTCTGCAGCCTGATAAGCCCGTGACCTTGACGGGCTTCCCTTAATCCTCATTTCAAGGGTTATCAGAAGGGGATAACAAAAATGAGTAGTAAATCTGAATATTTTGGAGATATTTGGTGTCCGCTAACTGGCGAATTACCTTACGAAGAAAGTCTTCTTCATGAAGATGAGCGGATTTTTGATTGTATTGAAGTCATAGAAAAGATAAGAAAATTTTTGAATACAGATTCTCACGGTAATTTTCCTGAGTGGAAACTGCGTTCGGCACAAATGCTCTGGAAATTGTTTCGCAATTTAAATAAATCAATATACAAAAACGGTTTGTACAAATCCATACCTTGGAGCGAAATATACTCTGATCCAGAAATTAATAAACAAATTACCGAATCTGAGATAAAGGCAATATTTTTAATATACATGACGTACAGAATTATCGATTATTGTAATAAAGGAGCACAAGAAGACGCAACAACACTGATTGGTGATATTGAAGAAGAATTAAATCTGCTTTGGAAAAATAAAAAAGTTAAGGAGCTTAAAGGGCAACAAAATGCGCATTTAGAGGCTGAATCTAACGAGCAATCTAATAGTGTGAACATGATTCAACCAAATAACAACATCTTTCGTTGGTGTAGTGGCACATGGGAAATAACCTACAATGGGACTACAATCCGTCCTCCAGATAGTAAGGGACTAAGATATATCTACCATTTAATACTTAATATGAACAAAAAGTTCTATAGCCTTGATTTAATGAGCGTAACAAGCAGTATCCAATCAGAAGAAAAAAAACAAGTGTTACTAGAAAGAAGTACACAAGTGGAGAATGATGAGCTTGACGAACAATTAAAAGATGGTATTCCCCCGCAACAATTAAGACAATCCCTTTATGTGTTAAATCAAAAACTAGAAAGTGCTGAAAGCCTAGAAGAGAAAGAGGATATTCAGAAACAAATAGACAAAGTAACTGAAAAATTGGAAATTATTCAAGGTGAAGGCAGTGCTGATAAAGCACGTATTGCAGTTTACAATGCTATTAACAGAGCTTTGGATAAAATAAAAAAAGAGCATCTACCACTTTACGACCATCTTAAAGTTTCCCTCAAAACTGGTATATCCTTCACATACAATCCAACAAAACCTATCCATTGGTCGCTTAAATAAACAAACCAAAATTCCTTCTAAAATTCATTATTAAATTCACCAAATTTTTATCATGTTACAACAGATGTAACAATGTTACACCAAATATAACACATACCTTTATAGAGTGATTAAATTCTTTTTCACTAAATATGAGGTATGCGATGCAAAATCAAACCATTTCAGATTCAGAACGTCTCTACACAGTTTCAGAAGTTTTAAGACTTCTCAATATCCCACGTCATCGTCTGACCTACCTTTTCGATTCCCGGAAACTAAGAGCTGAAGAATTTCAAACTTTACCCAATGGGCATAAAGTATTTCAGAGATCTGATGTTGAACGGATCAAAAAGGTTTTGTGGGAGGTAAGGACAAAATGAAATCACTCATAAAAACAGTTAATTATATTGGTGGTCTTGCGTGGATTTCTCCAAGAATCGATAGCAGTGTACCTGATTGCTTTATTGAATTTACGGGGTGTTTAAATGAAAATGCTAGATGCAGCAATCGAATACCTAGAACAAGAGTTTAGTATTGTTCCATCAAATCCAAAAACTAAGGCACCATTGGTTCCCTGGACGGAGTTTCAGTCACGGCTAGCAACGAAAGATGAAATATATGGTTGGTTTAGGCAGTATCCTAGGGCAATGATAAGCTTGGTGACTGGCAAAACCTCCGGGATAACGATTGTGGATGCAGATAGCTTAGAAGCCATTGAACGCATCAATAAGTATTTACCCGATTCTCTTGAAATACCCTGTGTGCAAACACCAAGAGATGGCAAGCATTTTTACTTTTCCTATACTAAAGGTATTCCTACAAAGGCCGGTATACTTCCACACATCGACACGAGGAACGATGGCGGTTGTATAGTTGTTCCCCCATCGATAAATGGTAATGGCAAAGCTTATAGCTGGCTGGATGGCATTAAATTAAGTAGAGATATTCTGCATCCCATACCTCCGGCGCTGGCATCGCTATTATGCGGTCTCAAAGCCGCACCTATTAATAATAGTAATATAAATAATAATTATCAGTCTATATATAAGGGTTGTGACTATCTTGTGACTAACTCTGAAAAGTTATTTGAACACGGAAGGCGAGATAATGATCTTTTTCACCTTGCGTTATCATTGCGTAAACAAAATTGGTCTCCCGAACATATATTGCAAGTGCTTATAAATGTCGCACATGCGTGGGGGGAAGGTGAAAAAATAGACTGGCTTAAGACTAAGGTTGAAAGTGCTTGTAAATATGAAGAACGGAAGGAAATTTCACTTGTCGAACAGATTAAAGAATGGATTCTAGTCACACCTGGTCACTTTCTAGTCACCGAATGTCACAAAGATTTGAACTTAGTCACACCTAGTCACAAACATAATGCGAATGTAATTTTTAGCAGATTTGTAAAGGAAGGACTCATTGAGCGTGTTGGAGAGAAAAGAGGCTGCTATCGTAAAATTGATACTTCAGAGGAAATGATTGACTTTCTCAACACACCTACCACAGACCTGTACAGTGATCTGAAATTCCCTCTGGGACTTGAAAACTATTATCGGGCTATGCCTAAAAATGAAATTATTGTTGCCGGATGTCCTGATAGCGGTAAGACGGCTCTGTTACTAAACTTTGTTGCCCTAAACATGGATCGATATGAAATATATTATTTTTCAAGCGAAATGGGAGCACTGGAACTTAAAGATAGGCTATCTAATTTTAATATTCCCTTGGATAAATGGAGATGTAAATTTGTTGAGAGATCATCTAATTTTACTGATGTCATCCGGCCTGATGCAGTTAATGTTATAGATTACATGGAGCTATGCACGGACACGTTTCGCATAGGGGAATATCTTAGGGCAATTCACGACAAACTAAAAACGGGTATTGCTATTATAGCACTACAAAAGCCTTTTGGCCGTGATCTAGGCCGGGGTGCCGAGTTTTCCTTAGAGAAACCAAGGTTATACGTCTCTATGGAAAAGAACCAAATGAAGATCATCAAGTGTAAAAACTGGCGTGATTCTCAAAAGAATCCAAATAGCTTAACTATCGATTATAAACTTGTGAAAGGTTGTCAATTCATATCAACGAGTGGCTGGAAGAGATCAGATTAAATTTTAAGGGGTACAAAAAAATGGAACAAGACACAATACTTGGAGAAATAATAAAGAACGAAACAGATAAAATCATAATAAGCATGAAAGAATACAAAGGAAGGAAGTACATTGACATACGCACGTATTTCCAAGGGGAAGACGGTAGCTATATCCCCACTAAAAAGGGAATTACGCTGTCACCAAAGTTTATTAATGTTTTGATCAATCTTTTTGTGAGAGCAAAACAACTTAAAATGGAAGGGGGTGAATGAAATTGAATTAAAACTAAATAAAAATTAAAACGTGGTAGAAATTTTTTAAGATTTTTTAGGAGATTTAAGATGAAAGATTGCGAATTGGTTGTTCGGTATAACGATGAAGAGTATTTTGAAACCTGTGGAGTCTGTTATCGAGAAGAAGTGGAAGTAAGTGTGCCAATGGCTATTTTTACTGAGGACGGTAAAGCCGTTTGTACCGATTGCGCTGGAAGGCTTGCTCCTGAGTTGCTGGAAATGATTGAAAATTACTATGGAGAATGAAAAGTAGAAATCACTGCTCCACGCCAACTTTTTTCACATTGGCGTGGAGCAGGCTTATTATCAATGGTTTTACACAATACGAAACTTAAAAATGGAAGAAATTAGTATGATGGCGATATAGGATACTTACGATAACGAATAAGGTAAACATGATAACGATAAGCATACATATATTAACAACATTATGCTCACAGTAATAAGCAATGTAATGACAATAATGGAGATAGTACGAAATGGGTAGAAAGGTATTACTGGACAATCAAATTGATGAAATACGGAAGCTAAGACGAGAAGGATATAGTTATTCCATGATTGCTAAAGAACTTAAACTAAGCCGAACCACTGCTTGCAAGTATTCCCAGGATATTCTGCTTCCTGGACAGCCCAAGCGATTCAAATCTGACTCAGTAAACATTATTTTATCAAATCTCATGAATATTTTAAAACAGTTGCTTGATATCAATGTATTACCTGATGAGGTGGATGTTCTGTTAAAACGATGTCGAGGAAAATTGGACAATTACGATACAGAAACCCTCTTTGTTTTGCAAAGTAGTACAAAGGGGTATTTTAATTTTATTAATACAATTTTAGGCGAAGCAGGTCTCATAGAAAAGTACGGATTTACCATTGGCAATCCGGAGAAATCTCTGGATAGTACAAAAAATTCCCCTTGTACCAATGAAGACAAACAAGGCCAAGGGAATATAGTTACTGCGGACTAAGTCATGGAACAACTTGCATTAACATCTAATACAGAGACTATAATTATAGCGGAAGACATCAAGGCCAAAGCCGATAAGGTTTTTGACCTTTTAGACGTCAATGAGACTACCAGAGCGGACTATAAACAGAGGATAGGTTTGTTTCTCGATTTTGTCAAAGACAACGGATTTAATTTCAACAGTTTTTTAGAGTTTAAGCGGAATTTGGCTGGGAGAACCGATTTTAGTGTATCAACCAAGAATAAGTATCTGGTTACCGCAAGAATCCTTTTAAAGGAACTCAATCGATGTGGTCTTTTATCAAGTGATATAACCCAGAACGTAAAGGCATTCAAGCAAGACAGGAAACATAAAAAAGAGGGTTTAAATGACGAGGAAATTAGTCTTTTAACTAAAAGGATACAAGAATTGCCCGATACCCCGCAAAATTTTAGGTTAAAGGCAATCCTGAGCTTGTTAACCCTTCAAGGATTGCGACAGATAGAGATTATCAGGCTGGACGTAAAGGACATTGATTTTGTAGGTAAAACGGCACTCATTCAGGGTAAAGGAATGGATGATAAGGAATTGGTACACCTACATCCTGAGACGGTCAGGGCTTTGAAGGATTATTTGCTAGCCAATAAGATAGCGGATGGGGCGTTATTTGTAAGCAAAAGCAACAATAGTAGAAATAAACGGTTAACCACAAGAACCTTGAGAAAGCTAGTAAAAGAAACACTTAAACAGTTAGGCATAGAGAAAACCACGCATGGCTTTCGTCATTACTTCACATCTGCACTTATAAAAGCATATAAAGGCGATCTCTTAGAGGTTGCACGATACACCCGGCACAAGAGTCTCGAAATGTTACAGGTCTATAATGACAATATAAAAATTCAGGCAGACCTACCACGCTTTTACGAGACATTTAAAGAGGTGGTTTTTGACCGAAAAATGGCTTGAACGACCGATAACTCTCATTACAGGAAGTAGAAAATTAGTATAAAAAATTACGAAAAAATACTTCGATGAAAAAACGATACGCAAATATCAAAGAGGTTTCTTGCTACACGTCCTTACCCATTAAAACATTGTACGAGTGGGCATCTCTGGGGCGTATTCCTTCAATTAAGCTTGGACGCAGGGTATTATTCGACCTGAATGACATTGATTTCTTTATGTCTTCTCTGAAACGTGACACCGGACACTGTGAAAAGCTAATGAAAAAGGTAATGGAAAATGTACGCTAGAGCATATATAATTCTAAACACAGTCCAAAAGACACCTTCCAGTCACGGGAGAGGAGGAATTTATGTTTAAACGTGACGGGATTTGGTGGACATGTATCAGGTACCGGGGGAAGAAAATCCAGAAAAGTCTTGAGACCGACAATAAGAAGCTTGCTGAGTCTGTTGAAGCCAAGTGGCGAATAGCGTTGATTGAAGGTAAATACTTTGACCGGTGTGAGGGTGAAGACAAAACCTTTAAGGACATGGCAGACCGCTTCATGTTAGAATATGCCCCTAAAAAATCGGAAAGAACACAAATGCATTATAAGACAACGCTGGGGCATTCACTGCCCTTTTTTGGCAATATGAAGTTGACTTCAATCACCCCTAAAAAGATAGTCGAATACAGAGCCATGCGGTATGGCAAGGGCATTAAACCAAGCACGTATAATTTAGAGCGGGCAATGTTCTCCAAGATGTTTAACGTTGCTATCAGGGAATGGGAATGGTTAAAAGAAAACCCTGTCAGTAAGGTTTCCAGAGACAGGGAAAATAACCAACGTGATAAGTGGCTATCTGAGGAAGACGAACGGCGGTTATTGGAGCATATGCCAGGGTGGTTACGAGAGATAGTATTGCTAGCCTTACATACAGGGTTAAGGCGGGGCGAATTACTTTCGCTGACATGGGACAGGGTAAACCTTCTGCAAAAGACAATTATTATTCAGAAGTCGAAAAACGGAAGGCCAAGAACCATTCCTTTGACAAGTGTTGCTATGGGTGTTTTGGAAGAAAAAGCCCGCATAAGAAGTTTAAAAACAAATCTGGTATTCGTGAATACCGTGGGTAAAAAAATCAGTACAAGCTGGGTAACGGAAAATTTCATTATTGCCAGGGGAAAAGCAGGGCTTGATGACTTCCACTTCCACGACCTAAGACATACCTTTGCAACACGTCTTGCACAAAGAGGGGTTGATCTGTATACTATTTCAAAATTGTTAGGCCATGTCAATATTACCATGACACAGCGTTATGCACACCATTGTCCGGAAAGTTTAAGGGCGGGCATTGCGGTTTTGGAAAAAGTTGACTACAATTTGACTACAATGAGGGAAACCAGAAATGTGTCAAATGCCTGAAACCCTTGATTTTACTGGACAATTTAGGAAATTTATCATTTCGTTGATTACTATATGATGTTGTGAAAACGGCCATTTTTGCTATTTTTCATATGCACACCGGCAATTATTTTTGGTGTTTACGGTAAGGAATAACAGGATAAGGGTAATTTCTGCGAGAGATATGAATAAGCATGAATAAGAGGGAGAGGAAAATATATGAGCAAACTGAAAAAGATACCGAATCTTAAGACGGAAGATGAGGAACGGGAGTTTTGGTCAAAGCATGATTCTACGGAATATATAGATTATTCAAAGGCTAAAAGGGCATTATTCCCGGATTTGAAACCTTCTACAAGGTCTATATCAATCAGATTACCCGAATCACTTATTGAAAAATTAAAGGTTTTAGCAAATGAAAGAGACGTTCCATATCAATCGCTATTAAAGATATTTCTGGCCGAACGGGTAGAAGATGAATTAGCGCACAAAGAGTAACAATGGTCTTTATTTAATATGGTATATTATAGCATGCCGGCATTTATAGAATAAAGACAAGTTGGAGCAAATTATTTCGTACCTTCTCTTAAACGTGATACCGGACATCGCGAAAAATTGCTAATAAGGTTATTGCGGATGTACGCTAAAGCGTATATAATTTCAGCATAATCATACAAACACCTTCCTGTTGGGCAATTTATCGTTTCGTTGATTACTATACGATGTTATAATTACGTTATTTGTTATTCATGAAATTATCACATTTTTTAATAAACTGGAGGTAATAAAAATAATTTATGTCGGCCAACGGACTTGATGCTAAAACGTTTTTCGAATGTGAAGCGGGCATTACTTATAGTGATTTTATCCTTCTTCCAGGCCACATTGATTTTTTACTTGAGGAAATTTCTCTCGAAACGAACCTTACCCGTAATATAAAAATTAAAAGGCCTTTGGTCAGTTCGCCAATGGATACAGTAACTGAATCAAAAATGGCCACCAGTATGGCCTTATTAGGGGGCATCGGAATTATCCATTACAATAATTCTATCGAAGATCAGGTGAGGGAGGTCCGGCGTGTCAAAAGATTTGAAAATGGATTTATTACCGAGCCCGTTGTCCTCAGTCCAAATCATATGATCCGGGATGTGGACAACATTAAAGAAACCTATGGTTTTTCTGGCATCCCGATTACTGAGGATGGTACGTTGAACACAAAATTAGTCGGTATAGTGACCAAGCGGGATATTGATTTCGAAGAGGACCGAACCAGAAGGCTGAAAGAGGTGATGACTGCTCAGTTAGTTACCGCACCGGCAGGTATATCCCTGGCGGAAGGAAATAAAATACTGAAGGAAAGCAAGAAAGGAAAACTCCCGATTATTGATAAACAGGGCCGCCTTGTATCCCTCATGAGCCGCACCGACTTACTCAAGAATGAAGATTTCCCCCTAGCATCGAAGAATAAAGATAAACAACTCCTTGTGGGTGCCGCCCTGTCTACACGGGAAGATGATAAAGAGCGACTGGCAGAACTGGCCAGGGCCGGTGTAGACGTCATTGTAATTGATTCATCACAAGGTGACTCCGTTTTCCAGATTAATATGATTCGATATATTAAACAAAAATATCCGCATATTGACGTAATAGGAGGAAATGTTGTTACTGCAAAGCAGAGCAAATCATTGATTGATGCAGGTGTAGACGCATTACGCATAGGTATGGGGAGCGGTTCTATCTGCATTACCCAGGACACCCTTTCTGTTGGAAGAGCTCAGGGATCTGCAGTTTACCATACCGCAAAATTTTCCCATGAATATGCCAATATACCGGTTATTGCAGATGGAGGCATAGCCCACATCGGACATATTGTAAAGGCATTATCTCTCGGTGCCAGCAGTGTTATGATGGGTGGCCTGCTTGCCGGCACAAGTGAGGCCCCTGGAGAATATTTTTACGAAGGCGGGGTACGCGTTAAGAAATATCGGGGTATGGCATCACAGGAAGCGATGGAAAGAGGAGGAGGAAAAAGATATCTCGCCACAGAAGATAGAATAAAAGTTGCTCAGGGTGTCACCGGCACTGTTGTTGATAAAGGTTCTGTTATCCACCTTACCCAGTATTTAATGCAAAGTCTTCTCCATTCATTCCAGGAACTTGGATGCAAAAATATTCAAATGCTTCATAAAGGACTCTACGAAGGCACACTCCGCTTTGAGATGCGGTCACAATCCGCTCAAATAGAGGGAAGTGTCCACAGTCTCTATTCCTTCAAGGAACCTCACCTCGGCTTACTGAGAAGCAGATAGGTTCGTACAAAAAGTTTCAATGTTCTGTTGCAGGGGGCAGGTTTTAAACCTGCTCCTACTTATGTTTGCCCCTATCCTGTACGATTCAAAACGTTTGTTTTTGTTTCCCGTTTGGGCTAACACAAGATTCTCCCCTACATAGGTGTTATAAAAAAGTCGCTAAGACCTAATTTCATATATGACAGTTAAACAGAATGCCATAGAAATTGTAAAAACCCTTCAGGAACACGGATACAAGGCTTTTTTTGCCGGTGGGTGTGTTCGTGATATGATTATGGGCAGGGAATCTGCTGATTACGATATAGCAACGAATGCCCTGCCTAAAGATATTACAGGCCTCTTCAGGAAAACCATTCCAGTTGGTGTACAATACGGGGTTGTTATTGTCGTTAAAAACAGTCATAACTTTGAAGTGGCTACCTTTCGCACGGAAGGCTCATATAGCGATGGACGGCATCCAGACTCTGTGGCATTCAGTACTCCTGAAGATGATGTAAAACGGAGAGACTTCACGATAAATGGCCTCCTCTACGATCCAATAAAAAATGAGATACTCGATTATGTTGGTGGGCGAAAGGACATATCACAGAGAATTATCCGTACCATCGGAAATCCCTTTGAACGATTCAAAGAAGATAAGCTGCGCATGATACGCGCCATCCGATTCGCATGCCGTTTTCATTTTTCTATTCATGAAGATACAAGCCAGGCTATTATGCAGCTTGCGCCGCAAATTCATGTTGTTAGTGCTGAACGCATAAGGGAAGAACTGGAAAAGATATTAACCGGTCCAAATCCCCATACCGGCATTAAACTTTTGGATGAACACCGTCTTTTACAAGAAATACTGCCAGAAGTATCCAACACAAAAGGAGTACAGCAGCCAGAAAACTTCCACCCAGAAGGAGACGTCTTTACCCATAGCCTGCTGGCCTTATCGAAGATGAGGCAGGATCCGTCATGGACATTGGCCATGGGTGTATTACTACATGATATAGGAAAAACCGTCACCTTCACTGTATCAGATCGAATTCGCTTTAATTTACACGAAAAAGCGGGAGCTGATATGACAGCCAGAATCTGTGACCGGTTAAAAACCTCTACTGCCGAAAAAGAACGGATTGTTTGGCTTGTTTTGAAACATTTGTATTTTAAGGATGCAAAAAGGATGCGATTAAACAAGCTTAAGAGATTATTTGCGGAAGAAGGCTATCCGGAATTGGCGGAGTTGTGCAGGGTTGATGCCCTGGCGAGCAGCGGTGATCTATCGGATTATCATTACTGCCAGGAAATGTACAGCAAGCTCACCCATGAAGAGGTTAAACCGAAACCCCTTATTACGGGCCATGACCTTATCTCACTTGGATTAAAACCAGGCCCTTTATTTAAGGATATTTTAACAAAGATTGAGGACGAACAATTAGACGGGAATCTGACAACGAAAGAAGATGCACTTGAAAGGGCAAAAAAGCTTATTGACCAAATAAATACTTGACAAATTTTTTTATTAAATGTATAAGCTCTTTCTATTTGAAAGATACTAATAAATAATTTACTGTATAGGAGAAATCAAGGATGGATGCATTGAAAAAATACGTTGCAGAATTCTTGGGGACGTTTACCCTCGTTTTTATTGCTGCCGGTGCGGTATGTACAGATTATTATCTGAAGAAAAATGGCAATCAAGGCCTCGGTATTTTAGGAATTTCCCTCGCCTTCGGTTTGGCCACAACATCCATGATTTACGCTGTAAGTTACGTTTCGGGAGCACATATTAATCCTGCGGTTACTATCGCCTGCTGGATTACGAAAAGGATGGATCCGGATGTAGCCGTCAAATATATCCTATCGCAAATCGCTGGAGCGTCATTAGCTGGTTTCGCACTAAAGGTATTATTTCCAGAGGCGTTCTATACAGTGTATTTAGGGACGAGTACCATGGGAAGTGGTGTTTCTATAGCACAGGGAATTGTGATGGAATTTATCATTAGCTTTCTCCTCGTACTAACAATATTTGGAACGACATTCGACAAAAGGGCGTATAGTGAATTTTCTGGATTAGCCATCGGTTTGGTTGTCTTGTTTGGTGTTTTAATTGGTGGTCCTATTAGCGGGGGTGTTATGAATCCTGCACGCGCTTTAGGGCCAGCTATTGCATCCGGACAGTTCACCCATCAGTACGTTTGGTGGATCGGACCTATCCTGGGGGCTGCAGCAGCGGCACTCCTCCATGATTTTGTCTTCTCTGAGAAAGAAGCGAAGACCGCAAGTGCCAAAAAGAAATGAATCTAAGATCTTAATATAACCTTACGTTTTCATACCTGTCATATTGACACACGACTAATAGGTGTTTAAAAAGAATTACTGTCATAATGGCATGTTTGTATTCATTGGAAATTTCTTCACAATTTTCCTTCCATAGTATATTAACTTCGTATTTAATTGATTTACAATAACTTAGCTCTATAAAGACAGGACTAATAAATAGGGCTTAAATGCAAGTTTATCGGCATTTAGTTTGCTATATCAGTTCATGCATATAGAGAATATTCCTTTATTATTAGAAGTAGAAAAATTTTGGAGGATGCTTAGATTATGTCGGCAAAAAAGATTGTATTTGATCATGATGCGCTGGAAACTATTAAGCTCGGTGTGAAGCAGTTAGCAGATTCAGTAAAGGTTACCCTAGGCCCAAGGGGACGGAATGTGATTATTCAAAAGAGCTTTGGTTCACCAACGATAACGAAAGACGGCGTTACCGTTGCGAAAGAAATTGAACTTTCAGATCATATGCAAAATATTGGTGCACAGATGGTAAAGTCGGTAGCATCAAAAACCAGTGATGTTGCCGGGGACGGCACTACCACGGCTACGGTACTTGCAGAGGCGGTATTCGTTGAAGGATTGAAGAATGTGACTGCTGGCGCTAATGCAATGGCGCTCAAGCGCGGTGTTGATAAAGCCGTTGAGGTGATAGTAAAAAAGTTAAAGGAAATGAGCATCCCTATCAAAGGGAGAAAAGAGATTGAGCAGGTTGCTACCGTAGCTTCAAATTACGATACCGAGATTGGAAAGATTATTGCTGATGCGATGGAAAAGGTTGGAAAAGATGGAGTCATCACCGTTGAGGATGGCAAAAGTTTACAAACTGAAGCAAAATGGATTGAGGGTATGCAGTTTGATAAGGGTTACTTATCACCATATTTTATTACGAACCCCAACACCATGCAATGCGTACTTGACGAACCTTATATTTTAATCCACGAGAAAAAAATTACCACTGCAAAGATGATCGTTCCCATATTAGAAAAGGTTGCTCAAACGGGAAAGCCACTTTTGATCATTGCAGAGGAAATAGAGGGTGAAGCATTAACCCTTTTGGTTGTGAATAAACTCCGCGGTGCTTTAAAATGTTCGGCAGTAAAGGCCCCAGGGTTTGGGGATAAACGGAAGGCCATGTTAGAGGACATCGCTATCCTTACCGGTGGTCAGGCAGTTTTTGAAGACCTTGGTATCAACTTAGAATCCATGCAACTTAAGGATTTGGGCCGTGCAAGCAAAATAGAGATTGATAAGGAAAACACGACTATCATCGAGGGATTAGGTGATAGTAAAAAGATTAAAGGTCGTATCGAGCAAATTAAGAAGGAAATCTCGATAACGACGTCAGATTATGACCGTGAAAAACTTCAGGAGAGATTAGCAAAGCTAGCCGGTGGTGTTGTCCAGATTAATGTAGGTGCTGCTACCGAAACTGAGATGAAGGAGAAGAAGGCCCGTGTAGAAGATGCCCTCCATGCTACCCGTGCAGCCGTTGAAGAAGGTATCCTTCCCGGAGGAGGTGTGGCACTTTTACGGTGTATTTCAGCCTTAGATTCATTAAAACTGAAAAACGATGAGGCTGTAGGAGTCGGTATTGTCCAAAGGGCGTTGAGGGCTCCTTTACGGCAGATTGCTACAAATGCAGGTGTAAACGCTGCTATTATTGTCCAAAAAGTAGAAACAGCGAAGGGAAATGAGGGTTATGATGCAAGCAAAGACCGGTATTGTGATATGGTCAACGAAGGCATCATAGATCCAACCAAGGTAGTGAGGACTGCGCTGCAGAATGCCGCAAGCATATCTACTCTGCTCCTCACAACGGATGCCATTGTAGGCAAAATACCGGAAAAGAAGAAAATGCCGCCAATGCCGCCAGGAGGTGGATATGGTGGATACGGGGATATGTATTAATAATCTTTCGTTCGTTTGCAACTAGTATTTTTGTCTAAAGAAAAGACTCCGTTCCACACGGAGTCTTTTCTCTTTTACAGCCCATAATTTCATGCAAGGAAATCCAAATACAAAATACGAAGTAAACGGTCTTTGGGAATCTTTTTCTGTATGTAAGATGGATGAAGCGTCAGCGTACCCATCAATAAAAGATATCGTAACTACTCAGAGTCAGAGTTCACAGTTAGTTATTTTACTTTCTTCAAACCTTTCAATCTTCGTTGCTCTCTAGCCCTGAACTTTGGACTCTGAATCTTGAACCTGACAATCTGAGTAGTCATGAAATGTCCACGGTATTATTGACGGTATTATTGAAGGTACACTTCGTTTGACCCATCTTACTCCTCTATGTGAGGTCATAGGCGAGAAGATAGAAATCTCATTTTCTAACTTTAAACCCTTCCGGAATCTGACTTCTACACCTTTGGCAACATTAGCGGCATCTGCGGTAAGAGCGAAACTATTACGTATAGCCGCTTGAACTTAACGATAAAAGTTGTTATAGTACACAAAACGTTTGTAATAGTATTTGGAGGTAATTTATCGAAATGTTTACCAATTATATTATTAACTACAAGACTGATTCAAAACAGGATAAGCTGGAAAAGTTATTTAAAGACTTTTTTATTTTTAATAAAAATATTCCTCTTGATTCTTCGACTCCTTGGCAGCCCCCTACAGATGTATACGAGACCCCGGATGAAATAGTGGTAAAGATGGCTATAGCCGGAACGAAAGCAGAAGACATCCAAATTTTCTTTTCAGATGATATCCTTACCATCAGTGGATCCAGAACTGACAACTCGCCCCATGAAAAAACATGCTTTTATCAGGTGGAGATCCGTTACGGTTATTTTGAGAGAAAGATGTTCATCCCTAAACCTATAGATACAGATAATATTCAGGGCACATACAAGAATGGTTTTTTACAGGTTGTTTTACCAAAGGCAAAACAGCAGGTAACGAAAACGTTCTCGATCAAGATTAATTTTCAGCAGTAAATTCTCAGTTCCTGGTATTTTTCTAAAATTCTGCACATAAGGTATTATTATGGATAATGAAGGTAAAAATTCACCAGAAATGAAAGGTCCTCCAATCCTGGAAGCTGATTTAGAGACGGAAGGCAAAACAGACAAATTAAAAATTCCGAAAGAAGTCCCTGTTCTTCCGATTAAAGATACTGTAGTTTTTCCTAATATGGTTGCTGCATTAACCGTCTTTACTGAAAGGGACATCAAGCTTTTAAATGATGTTTTAGCTGGCAACCGGTTTCTTGCACTGGTATCACAAAAAGAAAAGGATCTGAAGGTTATCAGACAATCAGATTTATACGAGTATGGTACCGTAGCTGTAGTACTCCAGATGCTTCGTATGCCAGATAACTCTGCAAAAATGCTGGTACAGGGTATTAAAAGAATCAAAGTTGACGAATATACCCAGACTGATCCTTATTTTAAAAGCAAAGTGACTGTTCTCGATGATATTATCGAAAGTGATATGGAAACAGAAGCACTGACCAGAAACGCTTCTGACCAGTTTATTCGTATGATTTCCATGGCACCGTCCTTGCCAGAAGAATTAAAAATCGCAATCGTCAACATTGATAGCCCAAGCCGTCTAGCGGATATGATCGCAGCCCACTTAAACATTAGTGTAGGAGAAAAGCAGCAAATTCTCGAGTTGATTCATGTGAAGGCGCGGCTACAAAAGGTGACTACCTTTATTATCAGAGAGATGGAAGTCCTGGAAATGGCCACAAAGATACAATCACAGGTAAAAACAGAGGTGGAAAAAGGACAGAGAGAATATTACCTGAGGCAACAGCTTAAGGCGATCCAGGAGGAACTCGGCGAGGGAGACGAACGCGCCGTTGAGATAAAAGAACTGAAGAAAAAAATTGAAGATGCGAAAATGCCGACTGAAGCAAAAAAGGAGGCTGAACTGGAGTTGAACCGGCTTTCCAAAATACCTTCTGCTTCTGCGGAATACACTGTTGCCCGTACGTATCTCGAATGGCTCGTTGCACTGCCATGGTCAGCTACCACAATTGATAACCTGGATATCCCAACAGTACGCAAAGTATTGGATGAAGACCATTATAACCTGGAGAAGGTGAAAGAAAGGATTTTGGAATATCTTGCCGTTCGGAAATTGAAACAAGACATGAAAGGACCTATTTTGTGTTTTGTTGGACCTCCCGGTACAGGAAAGACTTCGGTCGGGATGTCAATTGCACGGGCCATTGGCCGAAAATTCGTTCGCATATCGCTTGGAGGAGTACGGGATGAGGCTGAAATAAGAGGCCACCGCCGTACTTACATTGGCGCACTGCCAGGACGTATCATTCAGGGCTTGAGGAAGGCAGGATCTAACAACCCTGTATTTATGCTCGATGAGGTTGACAAATTAGGAGCGGACTTTCGAGGCGATCCTTCGGCAGCGTTGCTTGAGGTCTTGGACCCGGAGCAAAATTATGCATTTTCAGACCATTATTTGGATATACCATTCGATCTCTCCAAGGTGATGTTTATTACTACGGCAAATTTGTTAGACCCCGTTCCTCCGGCATTGAAAGATCGGATGGAGGTACTCGAACTCCCGGGATATACTGCAGAGGAAAAATTGTTAATTGTAAAGCAGTTTATTTTACCCAAGCAACTGAAAGCACATGGACTCACAAACGAACAACTAACCGTTGACGATGATGCTGTTAAATCTATTATCAGTGATTATACACGTGAGGCAGGCATCCGTAACCTTGAACGCGAAATTGCTACTATTTGCAGAAAGGTTGCAAAAGATATTGCCTCCGGTGAAAAAAAATCAGTACCGGCAACTATTGATAACTTGCATGATTTTTTAGGACCCATTAAGTTCTTCTCAGAGGTGGCCGAACGTACCACCGAAGCTGGTGTAGCCACAGGTCTGGCCTGGACGCAGGCAGGCGGTGATATCCTTTTTATTGAAGCAACCCTTATGCCCGGTACCGGAAAACTCACCTTAACCGGTCACTTGGGTGATATCATGAAAGAATCTGCCCAGGCAGCGATGAGTTACATCCGGGCAAGGTTAGACAAGCTGGAAATTTCCCTCAAGGATTTCGATAAATATGATTTTCATATTCACGTTCCAGCAGGAGCTATTCCAAAAGACGGTCCTTCTGCCGGTGTAACGATGGCCATGGCGCTCATCTCACTTATGAAAGGGACACCGATCCAGTCTCATGTAGCAATGACAGGTGAAATCACGTTACGTGGAAGGGTTCTCCCTGTCGGCGGTATTAAAGAGAAGGTCTTAGCAGCCAAACGGGCCGGGATTACCACGGTTATCTTACCCAAGAGGAATGAGAAAGACTTAGTTGAAGTTCCCGAAAATGCAAAAAAAGGAATGAATTTCATGTTTGTAGAAAAGGTAGATGAAATGTTACCGATGGTCTTCGGAGCAAAAGAACCAGAAAAGAAAAAGAAAAAGATTTTTAGCAGGGTTTAATGTAATAGTTTACGCCACCGAGACCCAAAGCCACAAGGTAGTTCATATATGGATATAACAATTAAAAAACAGGCAAAGGAAGCGATTGAAACCCTTTCTGATAGGAAGGCCCGTGTTGCCTTGGATTTCATCAGTTACCTCAGGGAAAGGGAGGAATGGGAGGAAACAGATGAACCTCTTTCTGACAAAAAACTTTTAATGGACTACAAAGCGGCAAGAGAAGAAATTAAAAAAGGCAATACGGTAAAATGGAAAAATATCAAGAGAAATGTTTGAAATAGAGTTCTCTAGAAAGGCTGAGAAATATTACTGTTCCGCAGATGAACAGATGCCTTGAAATTATCGCTAAAAAACCTTTTTATCACACAAATATAAAGAAACTGCATGGAGAGTTTGAAGGAAGTTATAGATAGAGGTCGGGAAATTTAAGAATTATATACTCTGTGAATGAAAAAGAAAAAATTGTTTATATTGAAATAATTACGGATAGAGGAATGTCTTACCGATAATCTATCTAGATTTGGACTGAAACATAACTGTGTTAAAAATTGGAATCATTGGTGCCACGGCCTATACCAGCCTCGAACTCATAAAAATCCTTCTGCGCCATCCAGAAGTAAAGATTACTTATCTCGGCATACGCAGAACTGACCATCCAAGGATATCTGATATATTCCCAGTGCTCAAGGGCATGATTGATCTACCTTGCGAAACTATTGAGCAGAAAGATATACCGGAAAATATCGATTTGGCCTTCATTACCTTGCCACCAACCATCTCCATGCAGTATGTTCCTCTCTTTATAAAAAAAGGAATCAGGGTAATAGATTTTAGCGCTGATTACCGCTTCCGTGACAGATCACTTTATGAGAAATGGTACAAGACGCAGCATACTGACAGCAACGGTATAGAAACTGCTGTATATGGCCTTCCGGAGCTTTTCAGGAATGAAATTAGGAGAACCACTCTGGTGGGCAATCCGGGCTGTTATACCACGGCAACGATCCTCGCCTTAGCACCTTTACTCACGAAAGGACTTATCTATCCGGAAGATATCATCGTGGATGCCAAATCTGGTGTATCCGGACGTGGACGGGAACCGAGAGAAGATACCCACTACTGTGAATGTAACGAAAATATCGAGGCGTATAGCGTTGGAGGACATCGCCATAGTCCGGAGATTGAACATATTTTATCTCTTAAGACAAACCAAAAGGTATCTATCCAGTTCGTTCCACATCTCATCCCTATGAATCGTGGAATCCTGTGTACTATCTATGCTAAGCCGAAAAGCAGAAAGGATGCTGGAATAAATAACATCTCATTCCTCAATGATAATGAAATACATGGAATTTACAAAGAATTTTATGGTAATGAGCCATTTATCCGTCTGAAGGAAGACAATGAAACACCCAAGACAAAAGATGTTATCTACACGAACTTTTGCGATATCGCGGTAAAGGTCACCGATAACCGTATAATTATCCTTTCCGCTATTGATAATCTTATCAAGGGCGCATCCGGCCAGGCTGTACAGAATATGAATGTGATGTACGGATTTGATGAAAAACAGGGTTTGCTTTAGAAGGCCTACCATAAACACAAAAGGAAACAAACTGAATTAGGTACGACCCAGCTAATTGGGTTAACATAGTTTCTTATGTTTCTTGAGTTGACCCAAGAAAACATTAGCTAAAAGTCCATGATGGATCCGCTTCGCTTAATCAATCCTACTCTTTGAAGTTCCTAATGAACCTTTTTATTCCTTCGTAACAAATGTATTTTCATTCCCATGAGTAATTCCCACGTCGTTTTGCGCTGTTATTCTGTAAAAATATGTCGTTCCAGATACCAATCCATCTATTTCAGCAGATAATGCAGCATCCGTTGCTACGGTTACGGATTGTTTTGGTGTAGCATTACTATACATTTTACTAGTTGTGCCATACTCAAACCAAGCCATGGTCGGTACTAGATTGGCATTTACTGTTCCACGTAACGTAGCCGAACTGGATGTTATGTCTTCTGCTGGTACTGTTGATACCACAGGGGGAAAACCCGTAGAGGATGACTGCCATGTTCCTGATAATGAATACGTTTGAATTGAGTCATATTCTCCGGAACGGCTTAGTACCTGGATATAATAAATCCCTTCTGCAGACGCATTATACGTTAATGTTAATATATTCAGATCCATCGGTGCATCATAGGTGGACAAAACGAGATCATGTGAACTATCATAAAGCTGAAGGATGTATCGTTTACTTTTGGGAGTACTTAGTGAGACGGATATCCTTCCGGGCCTTGTTAGTATGATTTTATAATAATCAATGTCTGAAGGGCTGCATATCTTTCCATTGTAACTATTTCCTGATAGAAGAGGACCATAGGCTATGGCAAAATTATCATTGGGTTCATAGTAATCTATACAAGGAGTAAAAGTTACTTGCCTTCCATAGGTGATTCCAGCTTCATTTTGTGCAACTATCCTGTAATAATAAATTGGTTCAGCCGACAAGTCACTTATGTCAATACTTATCAATGTATATCCTGATCCACTTATCGTTTTTTTCGGTGTAGATCTACGATATCTTCCACTTGTTGTATCGTACTCGAACCATGCCTGTGTCTCAAGATTTTTAGCATGTACCTTTCCGTTCAATGTTGCAGAACTCGTTGTTATATCCGTTGCAGCTTCTGTAAATACATCCGGAGCTGAAGTGGGCGACAAGGAAGAAAGATCGCTGTCAAGTTTTGATATACCGGTTTCTCGTGATACGTTTAAACTCTGAGGTTCAGCTCGAAGAGATGATACTACAGATATTACCAGGAGAAGAGTTGCAAACAGTAGAGAAAGTTTGAATTCTGTTTTCATCTTGCTTCCCTCCATGTAAGGGTTATAGGTAGAACCATGGGCTTGATTATCGTGTTATTCTGCAAAAACTCCTTTTTTAGAGGCTTTTTCAAAGAAGTTTGGGAAATATTGATACAAATCTTCTATCCTGTCAATATCTGCCAAGATCGTTAAAGTATGACAAGACAGATTATTTTTGTGCACCTTTCCCATCGTTTGTTTTAACACCTTATCAGTACTCCAGTCTATATCCATAAATAAATCCAGGATCGGCTGCCGGTGAAAGAGTAAGGAAACAGATCTTGACATTCCTAATAGGTAGTAGCCGCCATCTTTACATGGCCCGATAACAACGTCTTTTTCCTTTAATACCTCAAAGGCATTTCCAATTAATATATCATCTATTCCCGGACAATCAGTTCCTATAACGAGACCCCTTTTATAGTATTTTTCCTGAAAAATTCGTTTAAAAGCATTTGACATCCTTTCTCCTAAGGTATCGCCTTCCTGAGGTATATACTCTGTAGCGGCCTTTTGATTGTCACCAATGATTGGCTTTAACCAGTCTTTTATTTCATTTCCTTTATTAAAAGGTGTGAAAAATATCCACACGTCGCACAACCATTCATTTTTTAAAAAAATATTTTTCATGACACCTTCTGCCAACCGTCTGTAAACGGTACAAGCCTCTTTATTACCGATTACTTTTGCCAGACGGGTCTTTACCTTTCCTGGTTCAGGATATTTTAGGAATATCATAAGGGCATTATCCGTTCGTGTAGACATACAGTTTATCAATATTATTTTTCTAAGACGACGATATGTGCAAACCTGCGTTTTCCCACCCTGAGAGTCATATCGGGTTTTATCTCAACATTCAAATTAGGATCCTGAATAAGCTCGTGATTTATACTTACCCCGCCCTGCTCAACCAACCGGCGCGCTTCACTATTCGTAGCTGCAAAACCACAGAGGACGATAAGCCGGGCAATCCATATTTTACCGTTTATTAACTCATGATTGGGCACACGAACATTAGGAATCTCGTCAGGAAGTGCATGTTCTTTAAAAATACGATCAAACTCCAATGCTGCTGCCTCAGCATCCCTATCGCTGTGATAGCGCCGAACGATAGCTTTCGCCAGAGCAACTTTTGCTGTACGCGGATGTGTTTGGCGATGATCGAGTAATTTCTCTGTCTCGCCTATGCTTACGGATGTTGCAAGCTCAAAGTACTTACACATCAGGCTGTCTGGAATAGACATCGCCTTACCAAACATCTCACGGGGAGATTCTGTAATACCGATATAATTTCCCAAACTCTTGCTCATTTTTTTATTCCCATCGATACCCTCCAGGAGAGGCGTAGTTAATGCGACCTGTGGTTCCACACCTTCATCCCTCTGCAGTTCTCTTCCCACAAGCAAACTGAATAGTTGATCTGTTCCCCCCAGTTCAATATCACTTTTTACCACAAGAGAATCGTAACCTTGCATAAGGGGGTAGAGAAATTCATGTATACTGATAGGAATACCAGCATGGTAGCGTTTTGCAAAATCATCCCGCTCCATCATTCTGGCTACAGTCATTTTTGAAGCAAGCTGAATGACCTCGCGGAAGGTCATCTTTTCAAACCATTTGCTGTTGTATACTATTTCAGTCTTTCCCAGGTCCAGTATCTTACCGGCTTGCGAAAGGTAGGTTTTTGCATTTTCCAGGACTTTTTCATGCGAGAGCATTGGACGTGTCTTATTAACCCCTGAAGGATCACCTACCATTGCAGTATAATCCCCGATGATTAGGATAGCAGTATGGCCAAATGACTGGAATGCGCGCAATTTATGGATTGGTATAGCATTCCCAATATGGATATCAGGCGCAGTTGGGTCTAGTCCCAGTTTTACACGAAGTGGCCTGTTTTCTTTTATTGATTTCTCAAGTTTTTTTGTTAATTCTTCCTTCGTAACAATATCTACAGTCCCACGCAGTATCACTTCTAATTGTTCATCCACATCTTTAAACATGATGCCTCCAGGATTCTACTCCATAGTTAAAATGCAGGAATCTTTCCTTTTAAAAAATACTTAAAATATAATAAAAAAACAAAGGTTAATGAATTATGCAGAACATGTACAATGATAGAGGCCGCAAGGGTTTGTGTCTTCTCATACAAATATCCCAGGAGCATTCCTAAAATAAATATCTGCAGGAAGGCAAATAAGTCCATGTGTACCCCTGCGAAAAGGGCTGCGCTTATCACCATTGCATATCGCCCTCCAAATGAATTCTTCAATGTTGTTTGAAGAAATCCACGAAAAATGATTTCCTCTATTACAGGAGCAATAATGATCCCAAATACTATCAAGCTTGTTAAGATGAAGAACGACTTTTCTTCTAACACCCATTGAGCAACGTCCTGCATATCGGGAGTTACACCATAATAGCTGGAGATCAGGTTGATAATGAAACCTGTTAAAACAATAAGGGGGAGTGTAAGCAGATAGAGTTTGATACCCTGCATTACATTGCTTGACAAGTCTGCCGTCGATAGACCTAAGGCAGCAATTGGTTGACGGTATTCTACATTAACGATATAAAACACATAAAAGCAAATGAGTAAATTCGTAAAAAGGGAGAAAAAGAGAACAATATTGCGGCTCCCAACGATGCTTACCATGTTATGACCGAAAATCGTGTTAAGAACTTGTACAAACAACGGCATGCCAACAAACATAAAAATAACATACGCAAAAAAAACCTTTATGGCATCCTTTATATTCCACCGACGGTTATACATACAGTTCTGTTCTCATTATACACGATCCATTCTTGTATTTTTTTACTATTTTTATATCTCCTCATTGTACGATCTGTACAAATACCTCTCTGTTTCTCGGCCCGTCAAATTCACAAAAATAGATGCCCTGCCATGTACCCAGGGCCAATCCTCCATTTGAAATAGGGATTGAAACGGAGGAACCCACGAGCGTAGATTTAATGTGGGCAGCGGCATTTCCCTCCATATGGGAATAATGACCATTCCAGGGCACTATTTTATCAAGTTCATGGATAATATCTTTTTGAACGGAAGGATCGGCATTTTCATTAATGGTAACGGCGGCTGTGGTATGGGGCACATAGACATAACATATTCCTTCTTTCACTCCTTGCTTTTGTACCATTCTGTTTACTTCGCCTGTTATATCAATGAATTCTGCTTTCACACGTGTTTTTACCGGTATTTTATCCATAGTATAATCTCTGATAATCCCTTAAGCTTTATAAATTACATGAATACAGCGTAAATAGTATCGTAATTGTTAAGGAATCCTTTGTCAAATCTTAATTCTCCTAACCCAATAAACAGATTTTCCGTTTGGTTTTGCTGATCAGATAGCGCTTACCATACGGCATCTTGTAAATTACCGGATTTCCGCCTCCCTGATATGATAACTTATATTTATTTCCACGAGAAACAAGGCGGTCGTTTACCGCCAGATATTGTAATCCTTCCTTATCACCGGTTTCTATCCCATAACGGCAAACTATTCTGTACTCGGTACCCTTTAATCATATTATAGGGAACCGCACAAATTAGGGCGGAAAAATTTGGGACATTTATCTCGGTATGCGCTGTCCATGGGTTGTTCACCCTGTTCCACCAGTCAGTGCTGATAATATTGGATTTCACACCATTTAAACCAGAGAAAAAGGATGAAATTTCTTCAGGCACATAGGCTGGTTTACCAAAGGATGGAATCGTATAGTTGTATTGAGACATAAGTGACCATAAATGGTTTTCAGGTGCGTTCGTATTATCTATAATGTTCTGCATATAAGCCGCTACGCTAGACCAGGTTGTCAAGCTTGTACCACACCAATATTGCTTGACCGAGTCACTCCAAAAGGGAGTATTATTTTTCAACCATTCCGGAACCTCTTTGTTTTTTTCCAACCATTCCAAAGCCTCTTTGGATCTGTCACCCAGTGATCCCACGATAACACGTCCAGAAGTCCTCCAGATCTCATTTAGCGGTTGGTTTTCTGCAGAAGAAGGAATGAATTTATCACTTCCAATCTGCCGTATAATGAGGTTAGCCATTTCTTTATAATCTCCAGCCGACCATTTGTTAATATTAATGATCTGGTGAAGATCAAGAATTACGATCTCTTTATTCGTGGAGGACAAAAAAGATGTAATTTGATTCAATACATCTTTAAGTGTTAAACCAAATGTATAGGTATCGTGGCAAATTTGGAATCTGTTATCACCCGAACCATCAATAATAAGGCGCAAGTCCAATGCCCTTATTCCCTGTTCCAGTTGTTCACGAATATTTAAATATTGAGTTTGAACCCAGGGTTGCGATATACCACTGGCCGGATAAGTTCCCGAATCATGGGTTCCAGGTAAGGTAAGTTCAGTAAGCTTTAACTTTTGAATACAAGGTGCAAATAATTCCATCCAATTCCTGGACCAATGCATTACCGATGGCCTGAGTGAGGTAAGCCCATTTTCAAAACTGCCATCCCCATAATTGGGCGTAAGGTATGGAGGAATTCTTTGCTGTTTGTTCCCCAGAAAATACCCGACCATGAAACAGTATTGATAGGTTCGCTTCGCTTAACCCATCTACATGAGAAGTAAACTATTGCAGGATTAGGAATGATTAAACTTGCCAGGCTACATTTTTTCACTTATTGCTAACAGGGGTAAATTTGCATATACCCTGCAAATTGAGTCTGCAAGTTTATCGGGATCATGGCGGAGTAAGTCCTGTTTTTCCCAAAGAATACGTTTTTGATCAAGGTCTTCTACCAAGTCAGCCTTTTTAATATTCACGTTCAGATTGTAAACACCTTCATCCATAAGAACGAGTTCGGCGCCTTCCTTTTGATATCTCTCGAGGATGTCTTTACGGGGAATATTATTGTTCACAATGACATAATCCAGGATGCCTTCTCCAAGGTACTTTGTAATGGAGTTGATGTGATCAGAAACTTTATGGTGATCAGTTTGACCGGGTTGGGTAACAATATTGCAGATATAAATTTTTGTAGCTTTGCTGTTTCGAATAGCGTTTCGAATACCAGGAACAAGGAGATTCGTGATAAGACTCGTATAAAGACTGCCCGGTCCTATAATAATAATATCCGCTTTGAGAATTTCTTCTACGGCTTCCGGATGGGGTGCGACATTACTATCTTTTAAGAATACATTTTTAATCGCCGCCTTTCCCACGGCACGCACCTTAAATTCTTCTTCCACATAGGTTCCATCTTCCAGTTCTGCGCAAATATGGGTATTAGCAAGGGTAGAAGGAAGTACCTTTCCTCGAATATGCAGTATCTTGCTGGCCTTTTTGATCGCCTGTTCGAAACTGCCGGTTATATCAGTCAATGCAGTCATCAGTAAATTTCCAAGACTCATCCCCTCGAGCGAACCCCTATTGAACCGGTATTGAAATAGCTGGTAGAGTTCCCGCTCCTGTTCCTCGGTTTCAGAAAGTGCTACCAGGCAGTTTCTTGCATCTCCCGGTGGAAGTATCCCAAATTCCTCCCGTAAAACACCGGAACTCCTTCCCGAATCTGTAACGGTTACCACGGCAGTAAGATGCTTACTATATGTTTTTGAGCCTTCCAGCATAATGGGAAGCCCTGTCCCTCCTCCGATAGCAACTATTTTAAGCCTTTCCGGTATCTTTCCCATATTGTTGAGCTGGAGAATAGTCGGGATTTGGAAAATACGCTTGATTTTATAATCTGGTTTATCACATTCATATATCGATGGTTCATTTTTAAACCTTCCGTGGAGCATCTGAATTGTCATCATGCCAAGTGATTTGGCAACTCGCAGCTCATCCCGTGCCTTGTCACCCACCATAACAGCCTCTCCGGAACTTATAGCATACCTTTCCAGGAGATCACGAATGCAATCCTCCATAAGAAGACCTACTTCCTGATCATTGATTACAATCTCATCAAAATATGATTTTAACTTTAGTATTTCTATCTTTTTCTCTTGCCGTTCATGGATACCTACGGTTAAGAGGAAAGTTTTATAACCTTTATCCTTTAGTTCTATAAGGGTAGAAGTGACATCGGGAAAAAGTTTAATTTCAGAGACTTCACTGCTATTGTATGCCTTATATGCAACATTAACGAGTTCATTATCTGCATGGTATTTATTTACGATTTCATTAAATACCAGATGGTATGGGCCATGTTTCTCGGTGAGCTCTTTTTGCAGTTGGTAGATATCCTCTTCCGTACAAGGTAATCCAGCCTCAACCATTGCCTTTGCTGCGCGTCGCCTGGATGCTTCAATAAGCGATCCGGTACAATCATACAAGGTATCGTCTAAATCAAAGATCACAGCCTTTATTTTCATAGATAAAGTCCCTTATTTAGTTGGTGCTAATCTTTCTCTCAGTTTATTTACGAATAAATGGGCCTGCCGTATCGGTTCAGGGATACGGTAACCCTGACAGGTTTTCATCGTAATACGAATTGCGAACTGCAGGTTTATTTTGTGCCCGGGAGAAACAAAGATAAGATTTGTGTTTGTTTTTGTCCGAAGCGCAGCCCCAACGACTTCATTCTTATAAAAAAGTTTCGAATATGCACCTGCAATGTTTTCTACTTGGTTATATTCACCAACAAGACGGTTTTTTGCACACCCAATGGAAGGTTTATCAAGAATTAACCCCATATGTGATGCCAGACCTAAATGGCGGGGATGGGCAATACCCTGCCCATCAAAAAAGATAAGATCAGGTTCATTCTTTACCTTTTGAAATGCCTTAAGCAGGATAGGGGCTTCACGGAAAGAGAGAAAACCAGGGATGTACGGAAACCTTGCTTTGCCCACGGCCGAGGCCTCCTCGATCAGTTCTAAATGTTCATTCAGCTTAAACACGAGCACACCTGCAAAAAAACGGTCGCTGTATTTGTCGTAAGAGACGTCTGTACCGGCTATAAGGTAAATCCTTCCCGGAGGTTTTTTTAAGAGTATCAAATCCTTTAAAGTTTCCTGGATTTGGGCAGCTTTTTTATAGTTTACACGCCATGAATGTAATTGATTAAATTTCATATATTTTGAGTGCGTCTCCCCCTGCTGGCAATAACGTGGCGTGAGGGTTGATGTGAACTAAGTTGCCCGACTATCGTGTTAGTAAACGGCCCTGCCAGGTCACTACGGGGCTTCCAGCTCTTCAATCTTTGGTAAATCTTTTATATCTTTTAATCCAAAATATTCAAGGAACTTTTTTGTAGTACCGTAAAGCAAAGGATGTCCTAACGATTCGTCCCTTCCTGTGACCTTGACGAGGTCCCTCTCCATGAGCAGCCTGATAATCTGACCCGATTGAACCCCCCGGATAGCTTCTACATCTGCTCTTAAGACGGGCTGTTTATAAGCGATTACGGCGAGTGTTTCAAGTGCTGCTTGTGAAAGTTTTGTTTCTCCGGACTTTTTTCGTAACTTTGCTATCCATTCGTAGTATTCAGACCTTGTAAATAGCTGATAACCGCTGGCAACTTCCTCAATCTGAAATGATCTTCCCTGCGTATCATACTCTTTTTTTAATTGAGTAATGGCTTCTTCAATGTGGTCACTGTCAACGCCTTCTATGATTTCTGTTAGCTTACGGATCGTGATGGGTTCTTCAGATGCAAAGATTAAACATTCAACAATAGGTTTGATTTCCTCAATATTTTTCATGGTGAAAATCGGTGAGCAGTTACAAAACTATTTAATTTCCCAAACCGGTAATCGAGTACTATTCTTAATTTTGTCAAGGGCATTTTTTACTGCATGAATTACTGCCCTGGTAGATATAGTGGCCCCTGTAATAGCTGTTATCTTCTCAGGATCTTTTATCTTTGACACGATAAGCTGGTTATAAGTCTTTTGTCTAAATTGCTCCTGAAACCAGGGGCAATCCTTGCTTTGAGTCTTTTTTGACAACCCAAATTTCTTTATTCTTTCGGGTTGTTTGAAGGGCGGCAGCTTCCAGGCTTCTTCATCATCCCAGGTAATTGATTCCAATTCCTTACCAAAAATGGCACTCCATACAGTAGCGGTACTCTCAGTCTCCATCATTTTCGTACCAAGACCGGGGGTCTCATTTTGCGAGAGAATATCAATTCCAAGAATTTTTTCTCCATTCGCATCAACTCCTACCATAACCCTGATTTTGCTTGAGTATCCTTGTGCCTCCCCACACGCAGCATAGCCGATAAGTACACCTGCCCTGCTGAGTCCTTTATAGACGCGGTCATGATCTGCCGTATCTGGTGGTGTAACATCCACGGGAGAGCCTTCCAAACCAGGAAGCACTGTATACAACGCTTCCATACGGGTAGCTGCTTCCTTTTTTTTGATTGTGTCTTTTGTAAGGAGAAAGGTTGAAGATACCCCCACGGATGCCAGAAGAGAAACGATCGTGAGAGTTACCGTATATTGCACCTTCTTTTGCATCTTCTAAGTTCTCTTTATTGTAGTACCATATAACTTTGGCTTTGTAAACCGGTCAATAAGCGGTGTTGCTGTATTCATAAGTAATATAGAATAGCATACACCTTCCGGATAGCCAGAATAAAAACGGATCAGAACAGTTAACACCCCGGCACCAACAGCAAAAATGATAAGTCCTCGTTTTGTGAGAGGAGAGGTAACCATATCAGTAGCCATGAAGAACGCACCCAGGAATAACCCACCTGCAAAGATATGATAAAATGGGTTATTGGCCCATGGTGTTACCACCCGTGCAGGGAGAATTAAAACCAGAACGAAAACTGTGGCGATATAATATATGGGCACATACCAATTAATATAACGTTTATAGATCAGATAAACACCACCAAGCAAGAGGGCGATTACAGAGGTTTCTCCAATGCACCCAGGAACGTTTCCAACTAACAACTGGATAAAATGGTAGGTTTCAGCCCCTGCTTCTTTGGCCAGTGGCGTCGCCCGCGTTACAGCGTCTACCAATTTGCCTTCCGGATCAGTCCTGGCAATATTATAGACAAGATTACCGACTCCATGTGGTACCATGCGCCAGTCGGAGTTAATGGCAACGGGGTACGCTACCTGCAGGAAAGCACGTGCGGCCAGAGCGGGATTCCAAACATTATTTCCCAATCCACCAAAAGTATGTTTCACAATGGCAATTGCAAAGAAAGAGCCAACCACAGGGATATACCATGGAGCGCTTGGAGGTAATGTGTAGGCCAATAAGATCCCGGTAACAAGGGCACTACCATCCTTTATAGAATTTACAACGGGAAGCCTTCTCAGTGACAAAACACATGCCTCAGTAACAACAGCCGTTATACAACTGAGGAAGATAACATACAGGCAATAATATCCAAAAGTAAAAATACCGGCAATTCCGGCAGGAACCAATGAAAACACTACGGCCCACATAATTCTGGGGATATTATCAATATCACGAATATGGGGAGATGCGCTGACTATGAGACTATTATTCTGAAGCTGTTTTGACATTGAAGTTTATTGAAAATGGTAAGTATCCTTGTTTCATGAAAAACCTCTATTTTTTTACCCTCTGTTTTGCTATTTCTGCCTTTGCAAATTTTATGAGATGAACAATGGGCCTTTTCGCCGGACAGATATAGGTACAACAGCCACATTCTTTGCACTCCATAACGTTGTTTTCGAGTGCTTGATTAAATTCTTTTACCTCACATAAAATACTCAATTCACTGGGATTAAGGCCATAGGGGCAACTGCCTATACAACGGCCGCATCGAATACATGCATGGGATTGCCACAGTTGTGTCTCTCTTAATACAAGAATACCTCCGGTCCCCTTTACCGTGACAGCACTATCTATAGTTCCCTGCGTAATACCCATCATAGGTCCTCCGAAAACAACCTTACTGACACCTGGAGTAACTTTCGCCTCTTCCAATAATTGTTTTATCGGTGTTCCTATTCGCACGAGAAAGTTTTGCGGCTTTTCGACACCATCTCCGGTAACAGTTACCATTCTTTGGATTAATGGCCTTTTGTACTTTACTGCCTCATAAATAGCAAAAGCGGTTCCTACGTTAATTACAATAGCTCCCACCTCTAAGGGCAACTGGGTCGGTTTAAATTCACGATTGAGCAATGCCTTTATGAGTTGATGTTCTGCCCCCTGCGGGTATTTCACCTCCATAAGATCCACCTTAATATCGGGTTCGCCTGATAAGATATCCTGAAAAAGGGCATAGACATCTTTTTTGTTTTCCTCGATACCTATGTGTGCCTTTCTACATCCGATACACTTCATGACCAGTTTCAAACCCTGAATAATCTCATGAGGTTTATCGAGCATAAGCCGATAATCGCAGGTCAGGTACGGCTCACATTCGGCACCGTTCATGACGATGGTATCAATTGTCTTGTCCTTGGGCGGTGTGAGTTTTACATGAGTAGGAAACGTTGCACCACCAAGACCAACAATTCCTGCCGACTGGATACGCTGCCGGATCTCTTCAGGAGAAATGTGGTCAATATCCGAATCGGCATTTATATCCTCTGCCCATGAATCTTCTTCCATTGTCTCTATAATAACAGCCGGTGATTTTACACCTGTAACCGGATGCAACCAGGGCACAACGTCAATTACCTTGCCTGAAACAGAGGCATGTACGTTTGCGGAAATGAAGCCTTGTGCTTCTCCGACCAGTTGACCTTTTTTGACAATATCACCTTTTTTGACAATAGCTTTTGCCGGGGCGCCGATATGCTGACTTAAGAATATGTATACAGTCCCGGGAATCGGAGATAATATTTCCTTCCTACCGGTGGTAAGGATTTTTCCGTCTTCTTTTGGGTGTATACCACCAACAAAGGTTTTTAATTTTGATTTTGATTTAATAAGACTTAACATTTTTAAAATCCGTAACTACTCAAGTTCACGGTTCAGGATTAGAGAGATGAAGACCGAAAGGTTTGAAGAAAGGAAAACGACCATGAACCTGACAACCTGAGTAGTCATGAAAATTTTATTATCTCAATGCACGATCTATCTGACGTATAGCCTGTTTTAGGCGCAATTCATTCTCTACAATTGCCAATCTCAAATACCCTTCTCCGTTTTCTCCAAAGGCTACACCGGGGGCAACTGCAACTTCTGCCTCGTTGATAAGCTTATAAGCAAAGTCCACCGAACCCATATGCCGCCATTTTTCAGGAATGGGTGCCCATACAAACATGGATGCTTTTGGCTTTTTAATATCCCATCCGATACGATTCAGCCCATCGCAGAGCACATCCCTTCTTACCTGATAGATTGCTGCCTGCTCTCTTGTATATTTATCACACTCGCGAAGCGCAATAATTGAGGCAATTTGCACGGGCTGAAAGATACCATAATCATAATATCCTTTGACCTTTGATAAGGCACTGACAATCTCTTTGTTTCCTACACAAAATCCCAATCTCCATCCCGCCATGTTAAATGATTTTGACATGGTATTAAATTCCACACCTATCTCCTTTGC
>JBDIVL010000030.1:0-53780 GCA_039794405.1 Candidatus Jinrextremum sp.
GTAAAGTTAATGAGGTTAAAGGTCTGAAAGTTCAACAGGTTTGTATTGGGAGCTGTACGAATTCATCGTACCATGATCTATGGTATCTGCGACAATGTTAAAGGGTCGAAGGGTACATCCTGACGTAAGCCTTACCATTTCTCCGGGTTCAAGACAGGTATTGGAGATGATAGCGAAAAATGGCGCATTAGAACATATGATTGCCGCAGGCGGGCGTATCATTGAGGTGGCTTGTGGACCTTGTATTGGAATGGGGCAGGCCCCATCTTCCGGTAGTGTTTCCGTGAGGTCGTTTAACAGAAACTTTGAGGGGCGAAGCGGGACGGCTGATGCACAGGTTTTTCTGGCTAGCCCGGAAACGGCAATAGCAACTGCAATCAACGGCTGTATTACTGATCCCAGGGATTTTGGTGCTCCAATAATTATTAAGTCACCTAAAAGCTTTATTGTAGATGACAGTATGATTATTCCACCTTCAGAAAAACCGGAAGAAGTTATTATTGTGAGAGGCCCAAATATAAAGCCTTTACCAAAGAAAGAGCCTATGCCTGATACATTAAAGGGTGATGTTCTTTTGAAGGTAGGGGATAATATTACCACCGACCATATCATGCCTGCAGGAGCAAAGATTTTACCATTGCGTTCAAATATCCCTGCCATCTCTGAATTTGTATTCGAAAAAGTAGATAAGGAATTTGTAAAGCGTGCTAAGGAAAAGGGCGGTGGCTTTTTAATTGGCGGAGTAAATTACGGTCAGGGATCGAGCAGGGAACATGCCGCATTGGCTCCCATGTACCTTGGAGTAAAGGCTGTCATTGCAAAATCCTTTGCCCGAATCCATAGGGCAAATCTCGTAAATTTTGGCATCTTGCCGTTAACCTTCGAGAACGAGAGTGATTATAACCTGGTTAATCAGGGAGATTGCATCGAATTGCCTGATATAAAAAACAGATTAAGAGCCGGGAATAAAATTAGCATGAATAATGTGGCAAAGAATACAGAAATAAAACTGACTCACACGTTAACCCCCCGTGAAATCGATATCCTGTGTGTTGGTGGCTTATTAAATTACCAGTCTTGGGGTAGTGAATAGCGTCAAGTTATAACAACCACTCTTTCCCCTTCCTTTGCAAAGAGAGGATAAAGGGGAGATTTTTCAATCCTGTTTTGATATAATCGTTCAAATCAGGTAAGTAGTAAACAGCAAGCCATAGAGGCAGTAAAAATGTATCATTTTTTGCTTATTCAACGGTATGCTGTTCACTGCCTACTGCATCCATGGTTCAATCCTGGAAATTGAACCATATATTTGGCATTGGCCTGCATTATGATCTGATAAGAAAATTGTATTTTACCGGAGTATCTACTTTGGAAGCGTTTTTCCTTGCCCTGCTTACAGCTTTTATTTGGGGGTTTGTACCATTTCTAGAAAAGATAGGACTCTCATCCGTTGACCCCACAGCCGCATATCTTGTAAGATGTTTAGGGGTTTTTCTTGGAGCTATTATTGTTATTTGCTTTACCCCTCAACTCCCATCCATTGGAAAGATAGGAGTAAAATCTACTACGTTCCTCATCCTTGCCGGTATCCTGGCGGGGTTTGTTGCACAAGTAGTATTTTATAAAGCACTCAAGATGGGTGAAATATCAAGGATTGTACTCATTACCAGTTGTTACCCTGTATTTACATTCCTCATGGGTTGGCTTTTTCTTGGTGAGGAGGTTACTGTATCGAAGGTAATGGGTATGCTGCTGATTATGGGGGGATTATTTCTCCTGAAATGACTGGCAAAATGTGTGATACAAGCTTCAGAATACATGATATCGTGCATCCTGAATCTTGTATCGTACATCGTTCATTGAGAAAACGACCAACCGTAAACTGTAAACCTGGCAACCTGAGTAGTTGGTTATTTTGATGGTATCTTTTGACAAAAATCAATAAACTTAATTTTTGAATGGGAGGTAGTAAATCCATGAAAAAGATACTGATTATCGCATTTTTTCTCTTTTTTGTGAGCAGTTCATCTTATGCAGTTGACCTTACAGGGAGATGGGAAGGAAGTTTATCTATAAGTTCCAGCTTTTCTGGTATTGTTATTATGGATTTAGAACAAGATGGTAAAAGGGTGAACGGCACACTATTTTTTTCAATTGATGGAGAAGATGACCGGTCGGGCAGGATACGTGGAACGATTAGGAAAAATACCCTTAGATTTTCCATAATGATAACTTCGCCCGAATGCCCTGCCAGTTACAGAGGAACAGCAAGAATAGCCACCAGTGGAGACCTTATGGATTTTACTTTTAGAGGGAACGATTGCGACGGGAAACAAAGAGGAGAAGGATCCGTTGAACTTCTCGATTAGAAACAAAAAAATTATCCTTCAAATAATGGTTCAGGTATGGCTTATCAATTCTTCCTTCATATACACTTTATATAATTGGCTATAAATACCACCCAACCGTAATAGCTCCTCGTGGTTCCCTTCTTCAACCTTTTCCCCTTTGTTTAATACGATAATCTTGTCACAATGAAGGATCGTGGATAATCGGTGGGCAATGAAGATCGAAGTCCTCCCCCGAGTTATCCTCTGAATAGCATTCTGGATTAAAACTTCGGAGATGGGGTCCATACTTGAGGTCGCCTCATCAAGAATTATCATGCGGGGATCGTAGATAATAATCCTTGATAGGGAAATGAACTGGCGTTCTCCAACAGAAAGATTTGCCCCCCGCTCAGAGATTTTCATATCCAATCCCCCCAGTGTCCGGTGTATAAAGGGCGCTAAACCCAATTCTTCGATAATTCCTAAGATTTTTGAATCTGCTATGGGATGAAACAAGGTAATGTTATCCCGCAGGGTACCTGAAAATAAAAAGATATCCTGACTAACTAATCCAATAAGGCAGCGCAGACCAATCTTCTCTATCTTCCGTATATCAAAATTATCCAGCCTGATTGTACCTTTCTGGACCTCATAAAGCCGTGTGAGTACATTTGCAATTGATGTTTTTCCGCTGCCGGTCACTCCAACAAGGGCAATGGACTGGCCTGGTTCTATCTGAAATGAAATATCCTTCAATACATAATTATTGCTGCTGTAAGCAAACCAGACATTCTCAAATTTTATTGCCCCCTTAAAGTCTTTTTTAGGGACCTCCTTCACCGGGTCGGGAATGATGTAATCGGCCTCGGCAGGTTCTCTCATAAGGCCAAATACCCGTTCGGAGGATGCCATAGCGCCTTGAAAAATATTGTATTTTTCCACAATGTCTCTGATCGGTTCAAACAAGTCATGAATGTATGCCAGGAACGCAACCAGTACCCCCAGGGTCAGAAAGCCATGCAGAAATCTTGCTGCACCATACCAGAGGACTAAACCGACTGCCAACGCACTTACCATATTAACCGCCGGCTGGAATACAGCAAAGTAACGGATGTATCTAACCTGCTCTTCCAGATAGTCAGTATTAATTTCGTTAAATTTATCATAGTTTTTCTTCTCACGGTTAAAGAGTTGAATAACTCTCATTCCGGTAATGTTCTCATTAAGATAAGCATTAACGCGTGCCAGCTTACGCCGTATTTCACGAAATGAGTTTTTCATACGGACACCAAAAAAGAGAATAAGTGCTATAATAAGCGGGAAAACAGCGAGTGTGATGATGGCAAGTTTCACATTCAGCATGAACATGGCTACAAAGATACCGATGATGATAAATATGTCTCCAATCACGACAATAACCCCGGCTGAAAAAAGTTCTCCAATGGCTGCGATATCGTTTGTCAGACGTGTAACAACCCGGCCAACAGGGTTTTTATCGAAAAAAGAAACGGGAAGCGATTGGACATGATTGAAAAGATCCATGCGTATATCCAGCATTACCTTCTGCCCGATAGCCTGGACATTGTAACTCTGGGCTACTACTAATAAAAACCGTAATGTCTGGATTCCAAATAAGGCCAGCGCTATCTTGTATATGAGCAGCTTGTCACCCTTGTTAATGCCATGATCAATTGCGTATCCAAAAAGATAGGGCCCCAGCAGAAACAAGACTGTTGTAACCATCACCATGAAAACAGATAATAAGCCAGATGCCTTATACCGCAGGATATAAGATAAAAGCTTTTTTGCTACAGCACGGTTGTATAATTTACCCGGTAAAGTATCTTCTCGAAAAAATTCTTCTTTTTCCATATTCGATTTATCAATAACAACAAAGATATAAAGAAAAACAAATTTCTTATTCTCTGTTCTAAAAATTTTTTTCCTTTGTAGTCTTTGTGGCTTTAAAAGTGCCTCTCTACATCAATTTTTCCTCAATTATTTCCTTTGTATATAAAGAGGCATATAATCCGTTAAGCTTGATAAGCTGTTTGTGTGTACCCTTTTCAACAATCATACCATCTTTCATAACTACAATCATATCGAAGTTTCTTACTGCAGGTAACCGGTGAGTAGCAATCAGAAGAGTCTTGTCCGGAAAATTTTTTTGTATATTTTTGATGATAACATCTTCAACCCGTGCATCTACAGCAGAAAGGCAGTCATCCAGGATAATGATCTTCGGGTCAATGGCTAATGCCCGTGCAATGGTAATCCGTTGTTTTTGTCCACCTGATAAATTGACTCCTCGTTCACCAAGATAACTCTCAAACTGGCGAGGAAGTTCCTGAATATCTGTTTCAACAGCAGCCATTCTGGCCAGTTCCCTGGCATAGCTGCTATCTTTTTCCGTCTCTTTACCAAACAGAATATTATCGGTAATCCTCTCAGAAAACAGGAATGTGTCCTGAGGAACAAAACCAATATTCTGCCGTAAGAGTTTAATATCGATGGTATTAATATCAATACCATCGAGAAAAACACGATTGTCTTGTACTGGAATGAGGCGCGGGATGAGACTTATCAATGTTGTCTTACCACTTCCTATTGGACCTACAATAGCAATGCGTTGTCCCGCGGGAATTTTTAAATTTATCCCTTTTAGTATCCAATCATTATCATATCGAAAATTAATATCCCTGAATTCAATTTCACCATGAGGAATAAACTGTTGTACGGCATCACCCTTTACGGTAATCTCAGACCTTTCGTTCATGACTTCATCGACTCGTTTCATGGAAGCGTTTCCGCGCTGTAAGAGGGATAAACACCATCCAATAGCAGTCATGGGCCAGACCATCATCGAAATATATCGCTGAAAGGCCACCAGGGTGCCCAGGGTAATGCCTCCCTCAATAACCATCCCTCCGCCGATGAAGAGTAACAGTATGATACCCATATAAGTAATGAATTCAAACGCCGGTCCTAAGAGAGATTGGGGAATAGCCAGCGAGAGGTTTTTTCTCATAAATTCCTTACACAATTTTCTGAGTATCGTCTCCTCCTGCTGGGACATATTGAAAGATTTAACGATACGAATTCCCGATATATTCTCCTGCACCTTTTCGCTGATCCTTGAGAACTGTTCCTGAACATTACGAAACCGTTTATCAATAAGATCCTTGATCTTATACGCAATAAAAGGTGTTAACGGCATTAACAAAAACGTATACAAGGACAGCTTTGGCGATAAATATATAATAATAGGAGGTATCACAAAAAAGTAAAATATAGCATCTAATCCAATCAGTAGTCCCGGACCCACAGCCATACGGACAGCACTCATATCATTCGTAGCTCTTGACATGAGGTCGCCTGTTTTGTATTTTTGAAAAAACTTCTGGCAAAGCGTCTCGATATGGCCAAAAAATGCCATTCGAAGATCATAATCACAACGAAAAGACGTACCAATAAAATTGATTCGCCAAAGGTACCTGCATACACCCTGAGAAAAACTCAAGAAGATGAATAAGCCGGAAAGGACTGCAATTTTTGTAAGGCTGCCCTCTTTTGAAAGCGTATCTATTGCTTTTTTGATAACCAGTGGCGGAAAGATGTTAATAATATCTACGACAATCAGCGATAGTGTTCCTATAAGGAAATACCGCCTGTACTTCTTCACAAAAACCCGGTATATAATAGTTTTTTCCCACAAATCTCTTGCTCTCTTCAACAGTGACATATCCGTTTTCCTTCTCAATAGTCTGTAGGTTTACATCTCTTGAATTTACTTAATATCCTGTTAGATTTGTAACTGCTCAGGCGCAATGGTAAAATTAGTTCTGTATTTTTCTGAATTTACTTATAAAATATTTACTTTATCATATAGAGTTTAAATTGTATATCATTAATTACTATGAGCGGACAATAATACTTCTATTGAATTCGTTCATGAGAGAAAAGAAAAAGGGAGGTTTCCAGTGGAAAAAGCTACTTTAAGGAAAACGGTTTATGCTTTTAATAATACCGATATTGTTGCTACCTATGATTTCGATATGGATGTCTGGCATCCGAACCGCGCAAAAATGGCATCAATTGTATGTGAGATATTGCCTTTCCAAAAGACGGAGAGCCTGAATATATTGGATCTTGGTGTAGGAACGGGGTATTTAACCCATAGAATTATTGAGGCATTTCCCAATGCAACGATTGTGGCCGTAGATGCTGCTGAACTTATGATGGAAAAAGCGAAAATAAGGCTTCAGGATCACTTGAAACAAGTATCATTCCGGAGATCTACCTTTCAGGAATTATCGAATAAAGGAAACTCCTTTTCTCATCTGGATGCCGTGGTTTCTTCATTTGCCTTCCATCATTTGTATAGAGAAGAAAAGCTTATGTTATTTCAGTATATTTATTCGATATTAAAACCAGGCGGCTGGTTTGTGAATTGTGACATCTTTAAGACAGCCAACTCTGCACTCGAGACCCGATTCCGGTATTTACAATATTCGGGTATACAGCAGAGGATAAGAAGGATTAAGCACGAAGAGAAATCCATCGAACAGATCTCTTCTCAATTAGCGGAAAAAGAGAAAAAGGATGGGGATCACCCCTTACTTCTTTCGGATGACCTTCAACTTCTTAAAGAGGCAGGGTTCCATACAACGGAGTGTTTTTGGAAGGAATATCGGGAAGCTGTATATGGTGGGATAAGATGATTCGCCTCGATAATGTCAGTCTGTCTTTTGGTAGTAAGACTATTTTGGACAACGTTTCGCTGCACATCCGGAAAAATGACCGGATTGGTTTAATTGGTCCCAATGGTGCAGGAAAATCCACACTCTTCAAACTCATCTGCAGATCTGCAGAATCCAGTACAGGAAATCTTATCGTTACAAAAGGGGTAAGCATTGGTTACCTTCCTCAGGAAGGTTTTGTCTTTAAAAAAAATACCGTATTTGAAGAAGCCAGCTCGGCATTTGAAGATATCCATTATCTGAAAAACCAAATTGACAAAATTCACACGAAACTGGAAGATACTTCTCTCCCCGATGAAGAGCATCAACTCCTTTTAGAACAGTACGCACACATGCAGCATCAGCTAGAAGTCATTAACAGTTCTAAGATAGATGCAGAAACAGGCAAGGTTTTAAAAGGCATGGGATTCAAGGAATCGGATTTTGCCAAAAATATCGAAACATTTAGCGGAGGATGGCAGATGCGGGTAGCTCTTTCCCGGCTGCTGCTCCAGAACCCCGGCTTACTCCTCTTAGATGAACCAACGAACCACCTTGATATCGATTCCATCCTTTGGTTAGAAGAGTATCTCAGGGAATTTCGCGGGGGATTGATAATCATATCGCACGACCGGACGTTCCTTGACCGGAATGTTACGAAAATATGGGAATTAGAGAAGGGAAAGATTTATGAATACTACGGCAACTATTCCTTTTATGAGGCCGAGAAGGAAAAGCGCAGGGAATTACAGATAGCGCGCCATACCAATCAGCAAAAAAAGATTAAAGAGGTAGAACGTTTTATAGAACGATTCCGGGCAAAAAATACAAAAGCCTCACAGGTACAAAGCCGAATCCTTATGCTTGAAAAAATGGAAAAGGAAGAACTGCCGGAAAACACCGGAGAACAGGTAAAATTTAAATTTCGGAATCCAAAACAGAGCGGCGTAACCGTATTGGATGCAAAAGACGTTTCTCACAAATACGGCGGGCAGATAGTCTTCCAGGATATTTGCGTCTCCATTGAACGGGGAGAAAAAGTTGCCCTTGTAGGACAAAACGGGTCGGGAAAATCTACCCTTCTGCGCATCATAGCGGGTATAGAGCAACCGCACGGCGGAGCTATCAAGATGGGGCATAATGTCCTCTTTGATTACTTTGCTCAGGAGCATGCGGAGAATTTACATAACCATAATACTGTACTGCAGGAGGTGGAGTCCGTTGCACCATCTTCCATGGTCCCCCATATTAGAAACATATTAGGCGCCTTTCTCTTTTCAGGTGACGATGTATTAAAGACCGTAGATGTTCTGAGCGGCGGTGAAAAATCCAGACTCTCTCTTGCCAAAATGCTTCTCAAGCCCACAAACTTTTTAATCCTTGATGAACCAACAAACCATATCGATATTACGACAAAGAAGATTCTGAAGAATGCCTTGATAGATTATGCAGGGAGTCTGTTGATTGTATCCCACGACAGGGACTTCCTGGATGGCCTGGTCTCAAAGGTCTATGAATTAAAAAATAAAGAACTCTTTGTTCATTTGGGAAGTTTTAAAGATTTTCTTGAAAAAAAGGCATTAAATTTCCATATGGAAACTACACATTGTGGAAAAGAAGAACGCCCCGTCCATGGGCCACAAGTATCAAATTTACACAAAACTACGGAGTGTGAGGAGAAAGGACTGTCTTTAGAAGGTATTTCACAAAAAGAACAGTATTTTCTGAAAAAAGAACAGAATGCCCGGAAACGAAAGCTTACGAAGGAAGTTCAGAATGTTGAGGAAAAGATCAGTTTATTGGAAGCTCAAAAGAAGGAACTGGATCACATCCTTTTGGACCCAACACTCTACAGCAGTAAAGAAAAGTCCGTCGAAATCAACAAGCAATATAAAATAATTACCCAGGAGTTAAATTTACTTTATAATACGTGGGAAACAATCCATACAGAGCTGGGATCGGTAAATAATAGCTGATAAATGTAAAGTAGTACCAGAGCTATATGCATTCCATGAACCACAGATTAATGCGGATAAACACCGATAAGATATGAACCTGTAGTAACTGCCCTGGTTCAAGGTACAGGGTTCACAATTCAGAGTCAGAGAGATAAAGATCGAAAGGTTTGAAGAAAGAAAAGCAACTGTGAACTCCGAACCAGACAGACTGAGTAGTTATCCCGGCGTGTCTTTCCGGGCAAAGAAGGAATGAGGAACCTCTCCGTGGTATGAGAAGTTGGAGATGAGAAGATGGGTATCCAGCTTCTAACATTTAACATGCCTTTGCTTCGCTTCATTCAGAATGACAATTCCTGTCTTCGGACAGGCCCTTATTCAAAGTGCTGAAAGTTTTATCCGGAGAATTACAAAGCTTCTCCACCACGCATGATTTACATAATGGCTTTCGTGCAATACAGGTACGCCTGCCATGAGTTCCAATGATATGGCATGACTTTGTCCATTTTTCTTGAGGAATAATCTTGCATAACTCCTGTTCAACCTTGTCGGGATCATGTGACCTGGCTAATTCCAGCCGATGAGCTACTCGAAAAACATGGGTGTCCACGGCTATGGCCTGTTTCCCAAAGGCGTTGCCTAAAAGTACGCTGGCAGTCTTTCTTCCTACACCCGGTAAGGTTACAAGCTCTTCTATGGTATCAGGCACTTTTCCATCAAATCTCTCAACGAGATCCTTGCCGCAAGCGATAATGTTCTTTGCTTTATTCCTGTAAAAACCTGTAGAGGATATTTCTTTCTCAAAGACATCTTGTTTCGCATGGGCATAGTCTTCTACCGTTTTGTATTTTTTAAACAGGGTCTCCGTCACTTTATTGACCCGCTCATCAGTACACTGTGCAGATAAGATAGTAGCAACAAGTAATTCTAAAGGGTTCTTGTAATCAAGATAAACCCTTGCATCAGGATATGTTTTTTCAAGGAGTGATAATATCTTTTTTACCCGTTCATCTGACATGATGTAGTTCCGGTTTCTAATTTTAAATTAGGCCTTCAGCGACTTTTTTATAACATCAACGTAGGGGAGAACCTTGTGTTCACCCTAATGGGAAACGAACAGAAACGTTTTGAATTGTGCGGTGCAAGGGCGAACACACGTAGGGGCAGGTTTAAAACCTGCCCCTACAACAGAATCAATTATAAATTTACGAATTTAATAAAAAACTTACATCTTGATTTTTTTATTTCCATCACATCCTCTCCGGTACCTGTATCCCAAGGATGTTAAGGCCGTTCTTTATAACTTGTCTGGTAGAATCTACCAATAATATCCTTGCCTTGGTTAACTCCTCATCTTCGGATAAAACCCGGTAAGCATTGTAAAATCTGTTGAGACTACCGCAAACATCAATAAGATGATTACAGATCAACGAGGGCTCATAATACTCCGCAGCCTTCAGGACAACGGAAGGAAATAGCCACAAATTTTTGATAAGAGTAAAAGTCTCATCTTCCTTAAGCAATTCATACCTTATATCCACCGTTATGGGCTTACCGTACTTTCTTAAGATGCTGCAAAGCCTGGCATGGGTGTACTGGACGTAAGGACCCGTTTCTCCTTCGAAATTCAGCACTGCATCCCAGTCAAAAACAACATCCTTGCTGCGTTTGGTGCTTAAATCGGCAAAGATAACGGCACCAATACCCACATTCTTTGCCACAGCTTCTTTATTTTCCAATGAAGGGTTTTTTTCCTCGATAATTTTTTTGATACGCTCAACGGCCTCAATAAGCAAATCCTCGAGTAAAACAACCTTTCCTTTGCGGGTGGACATTTTACCGTCCTTAAATTTCATGAGACCAAAATCTACATGCACACAGCGGTCTGCCCAACCGTATCCCATCAGTTCCAAAACTTTAAATACTTGCTTAAAATGCAGCTTTTGTTCTGAACCCACCACATAGATCATTTTATCAAAGTCGTATGTTTTCTTTCTATACTCGGCGGCTGCAATATCGCGGGTGGCATAAAGGGTGGCATCGTCTCTTTTACGCAAGAGGCATGGAGGCATGTTATACGGCTCTAAATCAACAATCAGCGCCTGCTCACTCATCTTAGCAAGTTCCTTCTCCTGCACCCTTGCTACCGTATCCTCAACCATCGTATTATAAAAGCTTTCTCCGGTGAAGGTATCAAAGTGTATTCCTAACATATCATAAATCTTCTGAAACTCCTTTAAGCTGATGTCTTTAAAGTGCTGCCATAATTCCCTTGCCTCCCGGTCTCCGGCCTCAAGTTTCTTAAACCAATCCCTCGCCTCATCTTCCAGAACAGGATTTTTCTCAGCTTCCTGATGAAACCTTACGTAGAGGTTGTTCAGGTCGGTAATCGTATAAGATTTATGGGCATTTTCACTTTCCCACTTTTTATAAGCCACAATTAACTGTCCAAACTGCGTTCCCCAGTCACCGAGGTGATTAATTCCTATACATCGATATCCAAGGGCATTATAGATATTGTAGATTGCGTTCCCAATCAATGCGGAACGGAGATGATGAACGGCAAGGTGTTTAGCAATATTAGGTGAAGAATAATCAACAACAACCGTCTTCCCGCTGCCGATATCTCCATAGCCATAACAATCCTGCTCTTTACGCACCCTTTTCAATACTACATCAGAAAATATTACCCTATCTACAAAGAAGTTTACATAAGGTCCAAGTGGTTTTATCTCTCTTATCGGACTTGTAGCATGGAGTGATTTCGATAGCTCTGAAGCTATAACGTTTGGGGATTTTCTCAGTACTTTTGAAAGGCTGTAGCAGGGAAATGCATAATCACCCATCTTTAAGTCGGGTGGTATTTCGATAAGTCTCTCTATCTCATTTTCCTGGAGGTCTGTTTTTTCTTTTAATAAAGATGCGATACTTTTTATAAAATAATCCATATATTATTGTGCACACCCTAACCTGAACGAGCCGGAAGAAGCAAAATCCGAATATAACTCATGGTTAAACAGATTACACGGTTAAATAGCTAAATGGTTGGATGGTTGTTATGGGAGAAAAGTTTTCACCCCAATATGACATTCAGCCATAGAAGATATTATGTAGCTATCCAACCATTTAGCTATTCAGTCACGTATTTCTGCTAAATACAAAATATACAAAATGCTACCTGGTTACAAACAAACCCATCTTCGTCCTTACCTCTATCATGGTATCCTCTGCCATGTTCTTACATTTCTTTGCTCCTGTATGTAAGATATCCAGAAGACAGTCTGGGTCTTTAATTAATTGCTCATACCGGTTGCGAATAGGGTTTAATACCTCAGTAATGTTATTTAATAAAACCTTTTTGCACTCAATACAGCCGATTTCAGCAGAACGACATGCCTTATTAACATGTTCGATCTGTTCGGTTTTAGAAAAATGCTTATGTAAAGTATACAGATTACAAATATCAGGATTACCAGGATCGGTTCGCCTCTTTCTGTTCTCATCAGTTACGGCTGTCGACAATTTTTTCCAAATCGATTCAGGGGTTTCTACAAGTGAGATATAATTTCCAAGGCTCTTACTCATTTTTGTCTTGCCGTCAAGGCCCATAATCCGTGGGGCCTCAGAAAGGACTTCATTGGGTTCCGGAAATGTCTCTCCATACCTTGCATTAAATTTCCTTACAATTTCTCTTGCAAGTTCAATATGCTGAACCTGGT
The DNA here is from genome assembly GCA_039794405.1 of Candidatus Jinrextremum sp. Lineage (GTDB taxonomy): Bacteria > Planctomycetota > Brocadiia > Brocadiales > Brocadiaceae > JBDIVL01. The sequence continues at coordinate 12,744 of JBDIVL010000030.1, forward strand.
CCTCCCCGACTGGCACTGCCTCACCTTTATAAATCAGGATATCAGCAGCCTGGAGGATCGGATAGGTAAACAGCCCTGCATTGATATTTTCCCTATGCTGCTTCGACTTGTCTTTAAATTGTGTCATACGTTCCAAATGTCCCATAGGTGTTATGGTATTGAGTATCCATGCAAGTTCTGTGTGTTCCGGTACGCTCGACTGGACAAAGATAATGCATCGGTCAGGATCTAAACCGGATGCAATATTAACAGCCGCTGCATTGAGGATACGCTTTTGCATATCTTGTGGACTGTATTCAATGGTAATTGCATGATAATCCACAATACAAAAGATACATTTATACTCATCAATCATTTTTACCCAGTTTTTAATAGCCCCCAGGTAATTGCCAATGTGGACATCTCCACTGGGCTGAATCCCGCTAAATAGTCGTTTTTTCATAAAAATCTACTCGTTATTCTTATATAAATAGTCGCCAAAGGCCTAATTAAATAACCCTCTACAAAACCTTCGGTAATAACTTCTTAATCCGCCGTGCTGCTTCTCTTGTATTTTTTACACTGGGAACGAGAGCTAGCCGTACATACCCTTCACCCGGATTCAATCCGCTTTCTGTTTTATCGCTGATCCAGGCACCTGGAGTAGTTACAATGGCGATATCAGGTGAAAGCAGCTTCCTGGCAAAGTCAACAGAAGTTATACCCTCCGGTACCTTTTGCCATAGGTAAATCGTGGCATCAGGAGTACAGTCAGGTAACTTGATATGTCTGAATGCGTTCACCAACAAATCCCTTTTCGTCTTATATTCGGCCCTCATCTTTTCAACATGGGTCTCATCACCCAATGCAGCAACGGCTCCATCCTGAATAAATGTTGCCGTACCTGAATCAATATTCGTTTTTACCTTTTTAAATATATCAATAATCCGTTTATCACCTGCCACCCAGCCAACCCGATAGCATGTCATGGCACTCCTTTTGGAGAATGAATTAAAGGTGATAACCCCTTCTTTCGTAACTTCCAGGATGCTATGGGGAGGTTCCTGAAAATAAATCTCACTATAGGCCTCATCCGATGCAATAATAATATTATATTTTTTACCAAATTCTGCGACTTCTCTTAAGTACGATAATGGCGCTACTGCCCCACTCGGACTGTTTGGATAGTTAATCCACATAATCTTTGCCCTTCTGCAGATATCTTCCGGGATGGACTTCAAGTCTATCAGGAATTTATTTTCTGCAAGAAGTGGTACATAATAAGGAATACCTTCGGCAAATAAAGTACCCCTTGTATATGGAGGATATCCGGGAGTAGGAATGATCACATAGTCACCGGGATCGATGATTCCCTCCGGGAAGTTAAATACCGCCTCCTTTGAGCCAATGGTAGATGAAACTTCAGTAGCCGGATCTACCTGTACACCAAATCTCTGCTGAATCCACCGGGCTATTGTCTGACGAAAATCAGGTGAACCAATATAACTCGGATAACCTGCAGATTTACGGAGAGTTATTCCTTTTTGTGTTGCCTTACGCACAATCTCCGGTGTCGGTACCGTAGGGTCACCAACTCCAAAATCAATCGGGGTAATACCCATTGACTTTAGTTTTTCAACTTCTTTGTCCACTTCTGCAAAGGCATAGGCACCAATTGATTGTAGTCTCTTTGATGCTATAATTTCCATAGATATATTTCCTTTCCTTATTTGATAATCCAGCATGCTATTTTTTTGATGGATCGGTAACTACAGGTTTGACAGGACTCCTTTTTGCAGTTATCTCCCTGGTTTCTATTTCAAGTACATTTGTTTTCTGTATCATCGCATCAGTAAAGGGGACTTTTGGATTTTGCGGTGCATACTTATCAGCGAGTTTTTGGAGGGCATAGTTCTTCGCATGGTAATCGGAGAGCATTCTTATATTGCCAAATATGATAACGGACCGGTAAGCAACGGAAGAACCACAGGTAGGCTGCTTTACAATCACGTTTTTGACTTCTTCCACCTCAAAACAAACATTCTGGTTAATCCGGATATTTTCAAGCTTTCTCCCTTCGTTTGCACAATGGAGAAATATTTTAGAGGTCTCCCTATCATACGTAAAGTTCATCGGTGTGATATAGGGAATCCCGTGTGCGCAGGTTCCCAATCTTCCCACCATGGCAGTTGAAAGAATCTCTTCGATCTCATTCCTGTCAGTTATTTCTTTATCTTTTCTTCTCACAAATTATATCTTTCTTCCAACCGCTTCTGCTACGGGCTTTAATTCCAGCATCAACTGCTCAAAGGACTCAAGATTAATGGTCTGTGGCCCATCTACAAATGACTTCTCTGGATCAGGATGGGTCTCGATTAACAAACCATCGGCACCCACAGCAATAGAACCCTTTGACATCGGATTTACGAGACTCCTCTTCCCTGTTCCATGGCTAGGATCTATAATAACGGGGAGGTGTGTCAATTCCTTAAGCTGTGGAACGATACTTAATGATAAGGTAAAACGGGTATGTGTTTCAAAAGTCCGGATTCCCCTTTCACACAAAATTACATTTGGATTATTTTGTGCGAGGATATACTCGGCTGCCAGAAGGAGTTCTTCGATAGTGGCAGACATTCCTCGCTTTAAAATCACGGGTTTACCTGCTTCACCAACTGCACGGAGAAGCAAAAAATTCTGCATATTGCGCGTTCCAATCTGTAATATATCGCTGTACTTGCTTACCAGTTTTACATGTTCGGGGGTAAGTACCTCTGTAACAATCGGCAGACCTGAAGCCTCACGGGCATGGGCCAAAAATATGAGACCTTCTTCCCTGAGACCCTGGAATGTATAGGGATTGCTCCGGGGTTTAAATGCCCCGCCCCGTAATGCAGTTGCACCTGCATCTTTAACCCTTTTCGCAATTTCAACAATCTGCTCTTTACTTTCTATAGCGCATGGCCCGGCAATAACGGCTATATGCTCCCCACCAATCTTTTTCCCATTATCCAGGTGGATTATCGTGTTAAAATCCTTTCCTTCCCTACTTGCAAGCTTATATGGGGCAAGGATTGGAACCGACTTTTCCACCCCTGGCAAAACGTCCCAGAAATCGCTTGGTACAACCCGCTCATCGCCAATAATCGCAATCACATTCCGGTTCGTTCCCTGTAAAAGGACCCCCTTCAAACCGGCCTTTTCTATACGCTCAAGGACGTGATCAATCTCCTGTTTTGTAGATTCAGACTTCATTACAATAATCATCAGTTACACCTCCACTAAATTTTGTGGACAAAAAAAAGCCCTAAAACCATGGTTTTAGGGCAATAAAGGAATGTCATCAATTTTCATGTGAAAACCCTAACGCCCCTCCTCTTTAGAATAGTATCTAAAGTAATAAAGAACTAAATACACGTTTATATCTCTACGAAGAGGAAATTCCATACTATAGGGCAGTAACCTGCTAAGGGTTAATACTTTTATGGTCTTTTAAGGAAAAATGAAATGTTTAAATTTTACATAACATAATTCTCATGTCAAGGTAATTTTTTTAATATATTACAGCCATAAGTTTTACGTTGAAAATGCATATGCTTTGATATATCCTTAGATATTTCACCTAACGGCACATAATAACTTGAACTTGAAGAGGAAATTCAATCGTGTAGGGAATGAAGATTTTCAGTCTTTTCGTTGAAATGTTTTTATCCCGTATTAGTTTAGACTTTTAAAAAATGTGGAGTAAATCAGGATACAAGAGACAGGATTCTGAATATTTTGTCTCCTGACTTCTTATACAACATGATGTTTCGGTGAGTCCTCTCACCGAAACATCGAAACTTGATCGTATAGGAATTTCAATATTTTATGGTAGGGGCGAACCTTGTGTTCGCCCAGATGGGAAACCAGAAACATGTTGAATTGTCCAGGGCAAGGGCGAACACATGTAGGGCAGGTTTAAAACCTGCCCGTACAAAACCTGTCCCTACCGTGATCATAAATAAAGTCGCCAAAGGTCTCATTTAACGTTTAGAAATTTCAAAGTTATGTACTTTGCCTGTCATTTCGACCACTTCGCTTTTGTCATTTCGAGGAACGAAGTGACGAGAAATCTTAGGCTGTTAAGATTCCTCACGGAGTTTATTCATCACAAAGTGAATGTATTCGGAATGACAAAAAGTCGTTGGGTTTTTGTCTTTTAAAACCAAATCTCATGTAATGCTGAGGAATTTTAAACTTTCAGTTCCTCCCCCTTGATGGAGGAGGTTAGGTGGGGGTGAAGGAAAAAGGGCCGATCACCCTCCCCTAGCCTTCTCATTAAGGGAGGGGGAAAGGTTGTTGCAAGGCATAATTTAATTGTATAGGATTACAAAAATTGAAGAAGTCCCTCTCTATAATTTGTTTATCGTTTCCCTTCTTTCTTGCAATTCTTGTTTATATAAATTGCCTGAATCATTCCTTTGTGTATGATGACGAATCTACTATCGTCCATAACTATTTTATAAGACATTGGAGTAATCTCTCCGACCTTTTCACCAGCAAGTATTTCACCCTTTCCGGTGAATTGACGTATCGCCCCGTGGTAACCCTTTCCTATTTTATTGATTACTTCTTTTGGCATTTAAATCCACTTGGATATCACCTTACCAATATCTTACTTCATGCTGTAAATAGTATACTCTTTTTTATCCTTGTCTTTTTTCTGTTCAAAAAAAGAACGATAGCCCTTATCTCGTCTCTATTTTTTTCCTCATATCCCCTCTTTTCAGAAGCGGTCAATGCAATTGGTTTTCGGGAAGACCTGCTGGCCTTCATGTTTTTGATCCTGGCCTTCATTTTTTACCTAAAAGCAAGTCAACAAAGAGATATCCTTTGCTATTCCCTGTCCTTAACCTCCTATTTTTTCAGTATCTTCTCAAAGGAAATGGCAATTACCCTGCCCGTATTGATAGTTTTCTACGATCTGGTCATTAAAGAGCGCCCGGCTCACGGCAAAAACCCCTCATTATCCCCTTTTCCTGAAGGGGAAACTTTTCCCTTTTTTAAAGAAAGGTTTAGATGGCTCACACATCTGAAATCAAGCGCTCTTCATTATTATATGGGATATTTTCTTATTGCTGTTTTTTACATCCTGAGCCGTTTCTGCCTCCTGCGCGATCCATTAGAATCACAAATTCCCTACCCACAGGATAGTCTTTTTGTCAACTTCCTTACCATGGTTCACGTCCTGGCTTCATACGTAAAACTTCTTTTCCTGCCTTTTCACCTGAATGCCGATTACGTAGTTCCTACCTCTGTATCCCCTGCAAAAACCTCATTTTGGCTGTCTGTCCTATTCCTAATTGCAATAGGTATACTTTCATTCCGTTTACGCCAAAGAAGTAGGATTGTTTTCTTTGGTATCCTGTGGTTGTTTGTCACACTTATCCCGGTAATGAATATAATTCCCCTGGGAAATCTTATGGCGGAGCGTTATTTGTACATACCGGGTGCAGGTTTTAGCATGATCGTTGCTCACTTTCTGATGCATGAGGAAACGAGATTTGGTATGAGTCATAAAATAGCTTTAACTTTTCCCATAGTGTTTTTTATTCTAATGGGCAACGCTTATTTGACCTTAAAGAGAAACAATGACTGGAAAGACGGCCTGTGGTTATGGTCAAAGACAGCCATCACTTCACCAGACAGTTTTCGAGCACATAACAACCTGGGAAATGCGTACGAAAAAAAGGGGTTCAATACCGCTGCCCTGGAAGAATACAAGAAGGCCTTATTAATCAATCCAGATGACGCAGATATATATAATAACCTCGGCATCTATTACAACAAGATGCGTCTTTTCGATGATGCTATCCAACACTTGATACAATGTCTAAAGATAAAACCGAAACATGCAAAGGCATACAACAATCTCGGTGTTGTCCTGACAAAACAAAGGCGGCTCGATGAAGCGGTTCAGGCATTTCAGCAGGCCATCGTTCTCAACCATCTCTATCCGGATGCTCATAATAATCTGGGCATAGCTTATTACAGGAAAGGTCTTATGGATAAGGCCGAGTATGAATTTAAACTGGCTGTAGAAATAGAACCTTACCATGCAGAGGCACACAATGACCTGGGAATTCTCTACAACGATAAACATCTCTTTGATGATGCCATTCGGGAATTCGAAACGGCTATACGAATAAAACCCGATTATGCAAATGCACACATGAACCTTGGAGCCGTTCTCTTTAAACACAGGAAGGATAAAGAGAATGCCTTATTCCATCTGAAAGAGAGTATAAAAATAGAACCGCAGCAGGAGCAGGCTGCCGGGATAAACAAGTTGATTCTGCAACTAGGGCATATACCCGATAGGTGAGAATGTCAAATATCAAAATTCAAATACTGAATGTGCCGTTTCCTTCTCTCGGAGCCAGCCAGAAATCCGATGTGTCATTCCGGAGGAGTGAAGAATTCCAATGTTTTGTTGTAGGGGCGAACCTTGTGTTCGCCCAAATGGGAAACAAACAGAAACGTTTTGAATCGTTCAGGGCAAGGGAAAGGTGTTATAAAAAACCATGTAGGGTGGGCAATGCCCACCGAAAAATAGCAACATGGACGAGTGAACGATGTTTTGGTGAGCAATGTTTCACTCTACCCGGCTGGGATCTCCAAAGGCGATAAGTCCATGCTTAGGAATTTCAATGTTCGTTGAAATCAGAACACTGTCAGGGTTTGGAACCCTGACAGTGTTAATTTCCATTCGCCCTACGTATGGCCACTAACAAAATCGCCAAAGGCCTCGTTTATTAGGCAACCACTCCCGATTACTTCAGATACTTGCCAAATATAACATGGAGTTTTCTCTTCGTACTTTCCGGAATCAGGTCTTTATGTGTTACAATAGCGTTCTCTGCCGCTGTTGCACAACCGCAACTTCTTTTTTTCTCAATTTTCGGGATGGCTACCCTGAGTATCCGTTTTGCTGTTTCAACGTTCTTGTTGAGGTTCGCAATAACCATCTCCAGTGTTACTACCTCTTCACCTACATGCCAACAGTCATAATCCGTAGCCATTGCCAGGGTGCTGTAGCATATTTCTGCCTCACGGGCAAGTTTTGCTTCCTGAAGGTTCGTCATGCCAATAATACTGACGCCCCACTGCCGGTATACATTTGATTCTGCCCGGGTAGAAAACATAGGCCCCTCCATACATAGGTAGGTGCCTCCTTTGTGCGCACGCACACCTATTGATTGAGCTGCGTGAAACAAAGTATTGGCAAGCATCCCGCATATGGGATCAGCAAAACTTACATGCCCTACAATTCCTTCTCCGAAAAAGGTGCTCATCCTGCCTCGTGTCCTGTCAAAAAACTGATCCGGGATAACGATATCCAAGGGTTTGATCTCCTCTTTCATACTCCCTACGGCACTAACGGCAATGATGTGCTCCACGCCTAATTTCTTCATTCCATAAATATTTGCCCGGAAATTAAGCTCCGATGGTAAGATTGTATGCCCTTTGCCGTGCCGGGGCAGAAATGCAACCCTGCGACCTTCCAGGGTGCCGATTGTAAAGTTATCGGAAGGCATGCCGAAGGGTGTATCGACCGGTACGGTTTCAACATCCTTTATTCCTTCTATATTATAAAGACCGCTGCCGCCAATAATGCCGATCATCTGCTCAGCCATACTTCGTTTCTCCTTATGTATTTTCTTATCGAATTTATAACCGCACAATTATGCGAAAAACATCACGTCCATGTCAATAAATAAAATTGAAGTACTCTGTTACCGCTGGTATAATCCGCTAAGGGCAATGTCGTGCAACCTGAGGCAAGTTAGTCGGGTAGAGTGGGCATTGCCTACCAAAATATTGCTCACTTGTCCACGTTGCTTATTTTTCGGCGGGCAATGCCCACCTTGCATGGCCTTTTATAACACCCCTATGGGGGTGAACCTTGTGTTCGCCCAAATGGGAAACAAACAGAAACGTTTTGAATCGTGCAGGGCAAGGGCGAACACATGTAGGGGGCAGGTTTTGTACGGGCAGGTTTTAAACCTGCCCCCTACGGCAAAACTTTGAATTTCCCGGTTGGTTCAATCTTGTAGATTGAACCATACGTTTGGGATTGATGTACGGCTTTTGATTGGTACCAGGCATAGGGGCAAACAAGCCAAACATTTCGGTTCAATCGTGAAAGATTGAGCCAACCATGATACCCATGCAGCAAAGCAAGGAAAGAACCTACTTGCAACCCCTACCACTGAAAAAAATGAGGAGTAACCCTGAGTGAAAAACCACGAAATTGCAACATTATTTGAACGGATTGCCGATGTTCTGGAATTGAAAGGGGAAAATACCTTCCGGATCAATTCCTACCGGAAAGCCGCCCGGGTCATTGGAGATCTCACAGAAGATATTGAAGAACTTGCCAGGACAGGAAAGTTGCAGGATATTCCCGGCATAGGGGAAGGTATGTCAGAAAGGATTGTAGAATACATCAATACGGGAAGGATGTCCAAATATGAGGAGGTAATGAAAGACGTTTCTGAAGAAACGGTAACCCTTATGCGTATACCAGGACTTGGTCCGAAAACCGTGGCCATGCTAAACAGGGAATTAGGCATCACGGGTCTGAATGATCTTGAAAAGGCCTTGCAGGAGGGAAAACTGAAGGGGCTCTTTGGGATTGGTGACAAGAAGATTGAAAATATCCTGAAGGGAATCGAATTGTTTAAGACGAGTCAGCAGCGCATATCTATTGGGATCGCATATCCTCTCGTAAAAGGGATTATTGAAAAATTACGGCACAATCCCCAGATCAAAGATATCCAGGCGGCAGGCTCGTTACGGAGGATGAAGGAAACGGTGGGGGATATAGATATCCTTGCCACAGGCGCCGGGGGAAAGGAAATCATAAAATCTTTTGTCAATATGCAAGGCGTTACACGGGTATTGGCTGCAGGTGACACGAAAGGCAGTATCCGGGTAGAGGAAGGTGTACAGGTGGATTTGAGGGTAGTCCATGAAGATGAGTTTGGCGCTGCACTACAGTACTTTACCGGCTCAAAGGAACATAACGTCCATCTCCGTGAGATTGCCAAGAAAAAGGGGTTGAAGATTAGTGAATACGGCATCTTTCGGGGAGAAAAAAAAATCGGGGGACACCTGGAAGAGGAAATTTACAAGATCCTCGGTATGGAATGGATACCACCTGAATTACGCGAAAACAGGGGGGAAATTGAGGCATCTCAATCGGGAATACTACCGGATCTTATTAAACTCTCTGATATCAAAGGGGATCTCCATAACCACTCAAACTGGAGTGATGGAACTTGTCCTTTTGAAGAAATGGCACAACGGGCCATGAAAATGGGCTATCAGTATCTGGTGGTTTCTGACCATTCCAAATCGCTTCATGTAGCGAACGGATTAAAGGACGAAGAACTGCTCGAAGAAATAGAAGAAATTGACAGGCTCAATAAAAAATTTAAGGGTTTCACCCTGCTTAAGGCAACAGAAGTGGATATAAAGGCCGATGGATCAATAGACTTTCCCGATGAATTGTTAGAAAAGCTCGATATTGTCGTGGCCTCTGTTCATAGTGGATTTAAACAGGGAAAGCAAAAAATTACCGACCGCATCATTGCCGCGATCCGTAATCCTTATGTAAATATCATTGCCCATCCGACCGGACGGTTGATCAGCAAGCGCGAAGGATATGAAGTCAATCTTGATAAAGTAATAGAGGCCTGTGCGGAAACCGGTACGGCCCTTGAAATTAATTGTCATTATGACCGTCTTGATCTGAATGATATTTACAGCAAAAGGGCAAAGGATGCGGGTGCTATGATTGCAATCAGTACTGATTCTCATCACGTAGACCAGATGTGGATGATCGAGTTGGGTGTTGGAATAGCACGCAGGGGCTGGCTGGAGGCAAGGGACGTAATCAATACGCTCCCCCTCGACAAACTAAAGGCCTTTTGTAAGAAAAAGAGAAGGATAGCATAGTGTTTATGGGGATTACAGAATAAGGAGGTTGTAAAAGCGACCGGCCCCCTAAATCACCTTTCTTAAGCTCATCCTTACCACAAGCAGAGGGGAATTTAAGGTTTTGCGATACCATCCAGACCGGGTGGCACGGACAAACTGGTTTGTCCGTGTTTGCTTAAGTACGGACACGGATAGGGATCGTAAGACACTGACAAACAAAGTTTGTCAGTGCCACCCACGGAACTGACTTACAGAGCATGAGAATTTCTCTCCTCAGTGTTGGTTCAATCGTCTACGATTGAACCGAACGTTTTGGCTTGTTTACACCCCTATGCCTGGTACCAATCAAAAGCCATACATCAACCCCAAACGTATGGTTCGCAGAAGGCATTTAAACCCGCTTGCATAACATAAAAATTCCCATACGATCAAGGAGAAATCATCATCTATGGATCCTCAATATAACATCAGAGACAATGCAAACTCCACCAAACTTCTTTATAACAGGTCGTACGGCCTCTACGATCTTATGCATTTCAACCTCATTACATACAACCATGACGTAACTGTTCTTAAAGAGTTCCGTTAATTTATCACCAGACCTTATACCTCTCTTCCCCTTTCCCGTTACGTCTCTGGAGATAATGCTATACCCTGAGACCCCAACTTCGTCAAGGAGTTTGATAATACTTTCAACCTCAAGGGCATCTGTTATAATCTCTACCTTCACTAACTTTTTCATGTTTATTTCCAATAGAGGGAAATCAGATAAAAATACAGGGGTATTCCTACCGTGATGTTAAACGGAAATGTAATTGCCAGGGCCATAGGGATAAACAGGCTTGGATTTGCATCCGGAAGTGACAATCGCATAGCCGCAGGGACTGCAATATACGAGGCACTTGCACAGAGCACGGCAAACATAAGGGCATTTCCCGGCTGCATACCTAAACACTTCGCTATAACAATAGCAATACATGCATTAAACAGTGGGGTTAATACAGCAAACGGGGGAAGAAAAAATCCGGCACTCCTTAAATCACTAATCCTTTTTGCTGCCAAAAGTCCCATATCAAGGAGAAAAAAACTGAGCATTCCTTTAAAGATATCTTTCGTGAATGGTTTTAACATATCCCATCCTTCTTCCCCGGAAATTAATCCTATGATAAGGCTACCGGATATAAGCAATACAGAACCATTCAAAAATGCCTCTTTCATAACTGCCGCCCAGGAGAATTCACGATACTCACCGATTTCATTATTTTCCCTGGTTTCCTTATTTCCTTTGGTGTGAGCAAATACCCTTGCCAGGACAATACCAATAACAATCGCGGGCGACTCCATGAGTGCCAGTGCTGCCACCATATATCCCCCGGATTCAATATCCATTGACTGAAGAAAGGTAATAGCAGTAACAAATGTTACCGCACTGATAGAACCGTAGGTTGCAGCAATAGCAGCAGCATTATACACATCTAGTTTCAATTTTAAAATAAAAAATGTATACGCCGGTACAATAACAGACATGGCCATAGCAGCAGCCAGGGTAAAAACGACTTCCCGGTTGATACCTGTTTTATGAAGCTCAACCCCGCCGTGGAATCCTATCGCAAGGAGCAGGTAAAGCGAAAAAAGTTTAGATAAAGGCTCGGGAATTTTCAGATCTGATTTGCAAAATGATGCGATCATTCCAAGGAAGAAGAAGAGAACAGGGGGATGCAGCAGGTTGTTTACAATGAGATTGAAGTCGATGCCCATTTTTTCCCCTCAAGTTTAGAGTTGTTCAGGAATACGGAGTTACCCAAGCGTTATTCTGAGTAATTATCTCCTTACTGTCATTGTTATAGCATCCAAGAGATGAAACCGAACAGAATATAATGAAACCAAACAAAATGAACAATGAACCAGGATTTGATTACACCGTCACGGACAAACCAGTTTGTCCGTGCCACCCGGTCTAAAATACTGTTCGGTTTCATCTCTTGGATGCTATAACATCGATTTTATGAATAACAAATAACATTCCCGGAGTACATATTTCATAAAATAAGGCATTACTCATGGGTTGTCATAATCTTACCCAAAATATCAGTTGGGTGATTTCGGAGAAATTCGTTATCGTAAATACAGAATAAATTTCACCTGTGAAACTTTTTTTCCAATTTGTTATTTTGACAGATATATATTACCACAAAAAATAGACGAAAATACATCTGATACCAATCTCCGTGCTGATTTTCAATCCTTACCGGGCATTAATTATTTAACAAAAATAAAGTATGATACGAAGGAGCGTTAAATCCTCATTCGATACCTACAAAAATAGGAAAGGGGAATAATCATGCAAGAAAAGAAAGCTGACGGACACGATATCATCGTAATTGGGGCCTCTGCAGGTGGCATAGAAGCACTCAAAAGAATTGTGGGAGATTTACCAAAAAGATCTATCAGCCGCACTATTTGTGGTCATTCACACGAGTCCTGCATCACCAAATATGCTACCAGACATTCTCAGCGGTGTCGGAGCGCTTTCTGCTGTTAGTGTAAAGCATGAGAATGTCGTCCAGCATGGATATATCTATGTAGCCCGGCCGGATTACCATCTCTGGGTTGAAAACGGGATCGTATGTGCTGTCTATGGCCCAAAGGAGAACCGCCACAGGCCGGCCATCGATACTCTCTTTCGTTCTGCAGCTTATGCATACGGTCCCAGGGTAGTAGGCATCGTTCTTACCGGTAATCTTGATGATGGAACCATGGGTTCTCAGGTTATAAAGTCGTGTGGTGGGATAATTGTCGTTCAAGAACCAAATAATGCGCCTTTTCCTGACATGCCGCTTAGTGTAATAGAGAATGTGAAAGTAGATTATTGCCTGCCCCTTTCACAGATTCCACCTCTCTTAATACACCTGGCAAATACACCGGTTGAAAAGAAGGAAATAAGCTCCATATCTAATGATAAGAAAAAAGCTTCGTCCAAAATTATGCAAATGGAAGGAGATTCGATGGAAAATATCGAGAAGCTGGGTAAACCATCTGCTTTCATCTGTCCTGAATGCGATGGCGGTTTATATGAGATCCATGAAGGAAAGCTGCTAGCCTATCGATGCCAGGTAGGGCATGCCTATTCTCTGCTCAGCTTAGGCGTAGGACAGTCTGAAAAGGAAAAGTAGCTATAAACCGTAAGCTTGCCGTGAGGGCGCGCGAAAGGAATAATACCTTGTCGGTAGCACGTTTTGAGGAAAATGCGCAGGAGGCTTATCAGCATGCGGAAATCCTCCAACAGATCCTTATAAAGAGGGGAAAATCGAAGACACCATTACCGTAACATGTGAATAGACAGCTAAATGGCTATTAACCATCCAACCATTCATTCGGTGTTGGTCGGTGTTGGTTCAATCGTCCGCGATTGAACCGAAACGTTTGGGCCTGTTATTGGTATTTGGTATCAATCCAAATCCAATGTAGCGATTCGGGACATATGGTTAAGTCTACACAATTGAATCAGCCCAAAGTCAATCAAAACGCCCAAATCTATGGTTCAATATGCAAGATCGAACCCAATGTCATAACGTTAAGAAAAAAAGCGTTGTGCTGATGTATCATCCCATGGTGGCACAGGCATTTTACCTAAGTATTACTAAGGTTTCAAAATTGGAGAGGAATTTTTCTGTTTTCTCAGCAAGTTTTGTGGGTGGCACTGACAAACCAGTTTGTCCGTGCCACCCTCAAAAACCACATACATGCTACGAAACGTTAGTAGCATTGGGCATTTTGTCTGTGCCACCATAAGCATTTTTTGAAAATGCTTAACGTAACGATGACATTGAGATTGAACCAACCCTCTTCCTTGAATCAGCCGTCAAAACAAAATTGATCTCTATGTGCCTTTTTCTTTTTTTCTTTTCCATTAGTTGGTACAATTTTGTAGATTGGATGGTACATTTTGAATTGACGGGTAAGTTTGTAATTGGCACCAGGGGCAAGAGAACATACGAAACGTTTTTGGTACATTGTAGAGAAATTTTCATTAAATACTATATCTCAAATGATCATAGGTATTCAATTGAGGTTTTAGGTTGACTTCCAGGCGTTAAGATTTCTTAGGGAGTTTACCTGAACAGAGTGAATGTGTTCTCTGACAAGAAAGTCGCCGAAGGCCTCATTTATGCCGTACAAAAAGTACAAGGAAAAAACAGATGGAAAAGGGCAAAGGGCAAAAAAGCAATTCTCCCGATAAATCTTCTGATAACAGACAGGTAAAGGGCCAAAATCAATCTTCTAGATGGAAGAGAACTTCTCCTGGAAAGAAAGAACAGGTGGATTTTCCTGTTGTCGGCATAGGCGCCTCCGCCGGCGGACTGGAGGCCTTTGAGAAATTTTTTATTCGTATGCCACCTGACAGCGGGATTGCCTTCGTTCTTATTCCACACCTGGATCCGACCCACGCAAGTCTATTAACCGATTTGATGAGAAGATACACGAAGATGAACGTTGTCGAGGTAAAAGACGGGATGAAAATCGAGCCGAACGGTGTATATGTGATACCGCCCAACAGGGTTATGTCCATACAGAATGGAATTTTCAAATTGTCAAAACCGGAAGAGCCGCATGGCTTAAGGATGCCTATCGATTCGTTTTTTCGCTCCCTCGCAGAAGACTGCAAAGAAAAAGCCATTTGTATCATCTTTTCCGGAAGTGGCAACGATGGGACGCTGGGCTTGAAGGCGATCAGTGAGGCAGGCGGGATATCTATGGTTCAAGAACCAACCACTGCCCAATACGATGGCATGCCGAAAAGCGCCATAGGTACTGGTCTTGCAGATTTTATCCTGCCTGCAGAAAAAATGCCGGAGCAATTGAGGACTTACCTAAAACACGTACATCCGAAGAAGATAAGGAAAGCCCCTGTTATCCTGGATAAAGACTCTGCATTACTGCGGGATATCATCATGACCCTGAAGATGAAAACGGGACATGACTTTTCTCTTTACAAAAAGAGCACGATTTTTCGCCGAATTAAAAGGAGGATGAATATCCATGACATTACCAATGCCGCACTGTACCTCCGCTACCTTCAGGAGCATCCGGATGAAGTGAAGGTACTCCTTAAAGAGTTTTTGATCAGTGTCACAAGTTTTTTCAGGGAGCCAGAGGCCTTTGATGTCCTCAAAAAAAAGATACTCCCCATGCTGCTGAAAAATAAACCAGAAAATTATACCATACGGGTGTGGGTTCCCGGCTGTGCGACGGGCGAAGAGGTATACTCGATAGCAATCATCCTCAAAGAATATATCGAAGAACTCAGGCGAAACTTCAGGATACAGATTTTTGGCACCGACATCGATGAAGATGCTATTACCACAGCCCGTGCCGGTATTTATCCATCTAATATCTCCATCGATGTTGACCGGGAACGGTTAAGGCGATTTTTTGTAAAAGAGGATACCACGTACCGGATCAAGAAAGACATCCGGGAGACTGTGATCTTTGCAGTTCAGGATGTCATCAGGGATGCGCCGTTTACAAGGACAGACCTCATTAGCTGCAGGAACCTTTTGATTTACTTTGATACGGAGCTGCAAAACAAAATTTTGCCCCTTTTCCATTATAGTTTAAACCCCGAGGGGGTTCTCTTCCTAGGCTTTTCTGAAAGTATCGGCGGGCATACAAACCTCTTTACCACCATTGACAAGAAATGGAAGTTTTTTAAGTACAGGAAGACAGCATTTTCAACCACCAGGGCAATCATGTTTCACGAGCCCGCTGTGGTACATGGAGCTATTTCTGTAGAGGCCAAACCGGAAGCCAGAAAGACTGCTGAGACCAGAATTGATGAACTGGCGCAAAAGATACTCCTGAAGAAATTAACCCCTCCCTGTGTCATTATCGATGAGGAGGGAGATATACTCTATATTCATGGAAAAACGGGTAAGTATCTGGAACCTGCCAGGGGAAGAGCGAGTTTAAATATTTCAGACATGGCGAGGGAAGGGCTCCAGGTTGAACTGCTTTCCACCATTCATACTATTGTTTCCCGGAAGAAAGACGTTGTTTATGAGGGTTTGCAGGTAAAGACCAATGGTGGTGTGCAAACCGTAAACCTGACCGTTAAACCCATCGATGAGCCGGAAGCAAAACAGAAGTTGTTCCTGGTCGTGTTTGAGGATGTACCGTCAATCAGGCAAGGAAAAGCGGGCAGGGAAAAAGGCAAGCCAGGACAGAAATATGATAAACGTATTTCGGCATTGGAACGGGAACTGCAATATACCAAGGAAAAGCTGAAAGATACGATTGAGGAACAGCAGGCATATGTAGAGGAACTCAAGTCTGCCAACGAAGAAATGCAGTCTACCAATGAGGAATTACAGAGTACGAATGAAGAACTGGAGACCTCCAAGGAGGAGCTGCAATCGGTAAACGAGGAACTGGTAACGGTGAATTCAGAATTGCAGTCCAAGATTGACCAGCTCTCGCGAGCTGAAAGTGATATGAAAAATTTGCTTGATAATATCAAGGCCGGCATCATCTATCTCAATGGAAACCTGTATATCAATCGCTTCAACATGGAGGCCACCAGGGTATTTAACATGATCAAGACCGATATCGGGCGCCCGATCCAGCATATTGCCTCGAACCTTGAATATGAAAGTTTCATTGCGGATGCAGAGGAAGTACTCGATACGTTGATCCCAAAGAAAATAGAAGTGCATACAAAGGATAAAAACTGGTATCTTATGCAGGTTATCCCTTACAGAACCCTGGAAAATGTGATTGATGGAGTCGTAATTACCTTTACTGACATTAATGCAGTAAAGCAGGCTGAGGAGAAGGAGAGACAGCAAGAATTGAATATTATTCAGACTGCCCTTAAGTATGTAGAAGGGATCATTGAGACAGTGCGCGAACCACTTATGGTACTTGATTCAGACCTGCACGTTGTATCGGCAAACCAGTCCTTTTATAAGATATTCCGGGTAAATAAAGCGGAAACTGAGGGAAGGCTTATTTACGAACTTGGTAACCGGCAGTGGGATATCCCGGAATTAAAGGAACTCCTGGAACACATTCTTCCTGAGAATAATTTTTTTGAAAATTTTAAGGTTACCCATAATTTTCCAAATATTGGGGAAAAGACCATGTTGTTAAACGCCCGAAGGATCACATATAAGGGTGTCGGTACACAGATGATACTCCTTGCCATTGAGGACATTACCGGACAAGAATCGTAGTTGGTTCAATCTTGCAGATTGAACCACACGTTTTGCATTTGCATATATGCTCCAGATTGGTGCTGGACACAATCAACGTGCATAAACGTTTCGGTTCAATCTACAAGATTGAACCAACACCGACCGAGTGTAGCTTGGGTTGGTTCGATCTTGTGGATCGAACCGTATGTCTCGAATTGGTACATAGGCTCTGGATTGATGCCTGGTATCAGCAACGTGCCCAAACGTTCCGGTTCAATCGTGGACGATTGAACCAACACTGAACTGAGCCAGTTCCGTGGGTGGCACTGACAAACTTTGTTTGTCAGTGTTCTCTAGTCCCTATCCGTGTGCGTATTCAAACAACACGGACAAACCAGTTTGTCCGTGCCACCCGGTCTGGAGTTATCTGAAAACCTCAATTGGGATTGGGTAGCTTCGGGTTGGTTCAACCTTGCAGATTGAACCATATGTTTTGAATTGGTACATAGGCTCTGGATTGGTGTCAGGTATCAGCAACGTGCCACGTTTCGGTTCAATCGTGGACGATTGAACCAACACCGAGAGGAAATCGGAGGGTCAGGTAGCAAGGTCAAAGGTCAAGGGAAAAGACCTGCAAGCCCTGTCCCTTGACCCTTGCTACCTGACCCTTGAGTTGGTTCAATCTTGCAGATTGAACCACACGTTTGGGCGTTTTGGTTGGCTTTGGGTCAGTTCAATGAGTATTGAGGACTGAACTCCATGTGCCGAATTACCACACAGGATTTGGATTGACGCCAAATACCAATAACAGGCTTAAACATTTCGGTTCAATCGTGGACGATTGAACCAACACCGGCCAAGATAGGATTTTGTTATGCAACGAAATAAAAAAAATAAAGAAATAAACAAAGGTAACTCCAGATTTAAAAAAAGTGATATGCTCCGTAAGCAAGCTGAAAAGTTGCTGTCGGGAAAAAAGAAAGACACACAAAATGTGTCAGCCGGGGATGTCAGGAATCTGATCCATGAACTCCACGTGCATCAGATCGAATTGGAAATGCAAAATGAAGAGCTGCGCAGGGCACAGATAGAGATCGAAGAATCACGGGCCAAATATGCCTCCCTGTACGACTTTGCCCCCGTTGGGTATTTTACCTTCAATCGAAAGGGAGTAATCCTGGAGATAAATCTTACCGGCGCCAAATTGTTAGCTATTGAAAAGCACTTTTTGATAAGAACCCCCTTTATCCTTTATGTTACACCAGAGTTCCGTTCCGTATTTCATTCCCATTGCCAGAAGGTCTTTACTACCGGGACAAAACAAGTCTGCGAGATGGAACTCCGGAGGAAGAAGGCACCCTATTCTTTGTATCAATGGAAAGCATCATTGCACAGGCCGGCGATGGAAATTTGCAATGCCAGTCCATTGTAACTGATATCACCGAACGCAAGCTTATTGAGCAGGAATCGTTAGAGATACACACCGCAGAGCAAAGGATGCTGAATAACCAGCTTCAGCAAGGAATTTCCGAGCGGAAAAAGGTAGAGGAAGTACTGAGTACGAGTGAAAGCAAGTACAAGATATTAATGGAAAATCTCCCCCAGAGAATATTTTATAAAGATACAAATTCCGTGTATATTTCCTGTAACGAACATTTTGCCAGGGATCTCCATATCAAATCAAAGGAGATCTTTGGAAAGACCGACTACGATTTCTATCCAGAAGAACTTGCAAAAAGGCACAGGGCAGAAGACAAGAGAATCATAAAATCAAGGCAAATAATTGATACAGAAGAAAAACAGGTCATGAATGGAGAGGAAGTAATTGTTCATAAAATTAAGACCCCGGTAATTGATGAGAATGGCAAAATAACCGGTATCTTAGGTATTCTCTGGGATATTACCGAAAAAGTGATTTTGCAAAACAATGCAGAGCGCACCCGGCATCTCGCATCGTTGGGTGAGCTGGCAGCAGGCGTAGCCCATGAGATCAACAACCCCATAAACGGTATCATCAACTGTGCCCAGATATTGTTCAATAAAAGTAACGAAGGAAGCGGAGAAAAGGACATTGCAAACCGGATTATCAAGGAAGGTGACCGCATTGCACATATCGTGAGCAGCCTCCTTTCTTATGCAAAGCCCAACAGGATAGAGAATAAAAGACATATTCACATCCAGGAAATACTCTCGGAAACACTCAGCCTGACAGGAACGCAATTGCGAAAAGAGTACATTGAATTAAGGTTGGATATTCCTCCGGAATTGCCGAAAGTTATGGTAAATCCCCAACAGATTCAACAAGTCTTTTTAAACATCGTAAATAATGCACGGCATGCATTGAACCAAAAATATTTCAAATCCCATCACGATAAGATCCTGAAGGTTTCAGCAGAAGCGATTACGATGGACAATCAATTATACGTAAAGGTCATATTTCATGACCATGGCATAGGTATACCTGCCGATATCATTGATAAAGTAAAAGAGCCGTTCTTTACGACAAAATCAAGAAAGGAAGGAACCGGATTAGGACTCAGTATAAGCTACGGTATTATTCACAATCATAATGGCAGGTTCTTAATTGACAGTGTTGAAGGGGAGTTTACGATGGTTACGGTAATTTTACCGGTAAATTCGGATACGGATAAGATAAACCACGTGGATACGAAAATGAATGCGCCATAAACCTGTAATAAGTCATCATTGCAAGGATGACTGTCCGAGGCAATGCCCTGACTGGTTCAATCCGTAATTCCTTAAAATTGTATTGGACAGCTTGTCGTGGAGGAATTTTTCTGTTCTCTCAGTAAGTTCTGTGGGTGGCGCTGACAAACTCTGTTTGTCTGTGTGTTC
Source organism: Candidatus Jinrextremum sp. (assembly GCA_039794405.1). Taxonomy (GTDB): domain Bacteria; phylum Planctomycetota; class Brocadiia; order Brocadiales; family Brocadiaceae; genus JBDIVL01. The sequence goes on from JBDIVL010000030.1 coordinate 32,759, forward strand.
TATTCCCTATCCCCTGTGTGTATTTAAATAAGCACGGACAAACTGGTTTGTCCGTGCTTATTTAAATACACACATGAATACGGATTACAAAACACTGACAAACAAAGTTTGTCAGTGCCACCCCCGGAACTGGCTTACATAACATGAAAATTTCTCTACTTATAAATACTCTATATCAAATGATTATAGATACTCAATTGAGGTTTTGGGATGACCTCTAAGGAGGTCCATTGCCGGGTGAAGATTTCAGGATGAATAAAAATAGTAAGGATTGAAGATTTTCTCATGCCGATAATAGTAATACATTTCATACAGGACTTAAAACTAAGAATACTCTATCTTTTGATATCCTGCCTGTTGAGTTTCAGTGTAATGGAAAGTAACGGTATCGCTGAAACAAAAAAGGTGCTGGCTCAACCGAAAATAGCGTTTGTTGTGTTTACTCGCAAGGCCTGGGGATGCTTTCGCGGACAGGAGATTAACAAAAATGCCCTTGATTTCGTTATGCATGAAGACAACCAGTTCATCCGTGTAGATGAGATTAAAAATTCAATAGGTAGAGATGACCGGTATGAACTATACATATCTTTCCTGGCTCACGAGATTGATGGGCTGCCTGGCTATTATGTGTTGAGAGTAATAATTCAACACCAAGATCCACTTGTCAATGGATATCTCTTTGTAGACCAGGCAAGATTCGTTGAAAAAGATAAAGAGTATTCTGTGGAACTCAGGGCTAAGGCACTTGGTCTCACCGAAGCAGACATCCTTTACGGCAAACAACCACAATTGAAAACCGGCCTTTTTTCGTGCCCTGAAACCAATGTTTTTGATCCTTACAAAATAGATTTTTTAAAGGTCTATGAGATTGAGCACTCCTTAAAAGCCGAATCAAGGGTGATAAATGAGGAATGGGATAGAATAAATATAATCATAGGTGCCTCCTCATTAAGGGAAGCCAGGCTTGTACATGAATGCGAGGAACTTCTCGACTCATTAGATAAAAAACTTTCTGTCTCAAAAGACTTTACTTTTTTGTGGGATAGAGGAAAAATGATAGAATATTTAGAAAATATCATATCACAAATGGAGCAGAAAAAGACGTTAAAATATCAAGTCTTAATAAAAATCGCAAGCAGGGATCAGACGGAAGAGGTAGCGAGAAATGGGACATCATTTGTTCCTAAACTAAAGCAGAATATCTCTATTAAAGAACCTGATGGCAAACTCGTAGGGGGAGAAGTCCGGGTAGGTGTAGAGTTTCCAGACAGTACCGGAACGGTCAGAGATCAAAGATAAGTTTACAGGAAGGGGAATAAGGGGTACATGCATCAAGCTATAGCATCCAAGAGATGAAACCGAACAGAATATAATGAAACCAAATAAAATGAACTGATTTGATTATACCATCACGGACAAACAAGTTTGTCCGTGCCACCCGATCTAAAATACTGTTCGGTTTCATCGCTTGAATACTATAAACTGATTTACCGGAAAAGGGTTTCTTTCGCCTTTTCAGGGCCTGATATTTTTCTCTTTCCTGTCAGAGTGCTTCACCTTCTCTTATACCCTTACGGCCTTCCAGGCCTGTAAAGAAAAGATATTATTGAATAGGTACTTGCCCTGTTTCAGGGTTGCATGGACAAACCCAGTCCCTATGAGTATTATTCTGTAAATCCATAATAGATACGGAGTGGTGGAGGAAAGGAATTCATGTTACAAAAGATTATCATTTGCCTAACGATTATAAGTACTTTACTTCACTCTGGCTGTAAGGGCAACAGGGATAAAACAGGATACTTTGATACAGCATACCTTTCGGCAGAAAAAGAGTTCACAAGTTTTCTCAAACGCTACACACCGGAGATTGAACAGATACTTGAAAAATATGGAATGTATCCTGAATATCCCGGTATCCAGGAAAAGGAAGTCATACAATGGCATATTTATAAACAGCCCGATAATAAAGAGAAAGACCAGTACCGGATATTAGCTACGGTAACGATATGTGCTGAACAGAAATTATACGGGATGCGGCTTCCTGAATATATTTACCTTGGATTTGTATATAATAACGGACAATGGCGTGCAGTGTTTGGAGATGAATCTTTTACGTCCTCAGTCTCTCATTCATTTTCTTTGACCGGTCTAACTTTTCATATTTATGAAGATATCAAGAAAGTCTTTTTGTACGATTAAAGTAATCAGATTTACTGATGAAGAGGTTCTCAAGAATATGAACACAGGTATTGAGATAATAACGCTCTACCACAGTTTTTGGCAGCCGACGGCATAAATATATTATGATGTTGGAAGTTGAAGATGAGAGGTTGAATGTTTATGTTGGTTCAATCTCAATGTCATTACGTTAAGGATTTATTGATCGATACAGCACTTTTTTCCAACTTTTCTAATCAGTTTAGCTTGATACATATGGGGCATTGCTCACCCTACGTGGCTTATTTAACTCCCACAAGAACCGGGGTACTTTTGTTTGAAATAGATCCATCACCCAGTTGGCCACTTCTATTTAGTCCCCATGCCCAGACCGTACCATCTGACCCCAGGGCAAGGCTGTGATGTTCTCCGGCAGCGATAGCAGCAATATTATTGAGTTTGCTCACCTGGATGGGAGTAAATTTGCTTATGGTGGTACCGTCTCCCAATTGGCCATTTTCATTATTTCCCCACGTCCACACCTTACCGTCCGATTTAAGGACAATACTGTGGTCTCCTCCACCATCAACTGATATGATATCTTTCAGATTACTTACCGGAAATGGGGTATTTCTGTTTTCGGTTGATCCGTCTCCCAATTGGCCATGCTGATTATATCCCCATGTCCAGATTGTGCCGTCGTTCTTCAGGACAATGGTGTGATCTTCCCCGCAATCCATAACGCTGGCATCTTTGAATCCGCTTACCGGAATAGGAATTGTTCTGTTTGTAAGGGAACCGTCTCCCAATTGACCGTATTGGTTAAATCCCCAGGCCCAAACTGTACCATCAGCTTTTTGGGCAAGGTTGTGGTATCCCCCTCCGGCAATGGAGATGATATTGTTGAGGTTTCTTATCTGTACAGGGGTCTTACGGTCAGCAAGAGTCCCATCACCTAACTGGCCGTATCCGTTGCGTCCCCAGGCCCAGACCGTACCGTCTGATTTCAGGGCAATATTGTGCAATCCTTTGCTGGCAATTGCAGCGATGTCCGTAAGGCTGCCTACCTGAAGGGGTTCATTTCTGCTCTTTGTTGTACCATCTCCCAGTTGCCCGGCCCAATTGCCTCCCCAGGTCCATACCGTACCATCAGATTTTAAGGCAATGCTGTGCCACGCCCCTCCGGTAATTGCAATTACATTACTCAGGCCTTTTACCTGTACCGGTGTCTTTTTGTCCGTATATGTTCCATCTCCTAACTGACCATACATGTTTTGTCCCCAGGCCCAAACCGTACCGTCAGATTCCAGCGCAAGGCTATGAAAACCACCACCTGAGACCTGTATGACCGTTGACGCGAAAGTTGTTATACTCATAAGGAGAGATAAAGGAAACAAAATTGCAACCCAGGATAAAACAACAAGTTTCATGCGGATGTGGCTAAGACGTCTGGTTTTTGTGAGCCATATCAAGATATTTTTCCATTGCTTTGAATTCGTTATTTTCTCAATTTTCATGCGTCCTCACAAATATTCTAAGGTTATCTGTTATGGCATATATTTAGCAAAAATATGGCTGGATGGTTATATGGCTAAATGGTTGTTATTGCATCCAAAGGGTGAAACTGAACAATACTTTGGCTCTGTATATGTTTGTGTTAAGGAATTTCAAACATGTAGGGCAACCCTTTAGGGTTGCTATCCCGTGCATGTAATTCAGGCCGGAGGAAGCAAGGCTAAAGCCTCGCCCTACATCTTCATAAGAGAAAAAAGTTGCCGAAGGTTTAATTTCATGTATAGGAAATTCAAATTGTTAGTTTTCCTCCCCCTTGATGGGGGAGGTCAGGTGGGGGTGGAAAAGCAAGCTAATTACCCTCCCTTAATCCCTCCCATCAAGGGAGGGAAAATTTACGTTTAAGTTGCCGAAGGCCTAATTAAATGTATAGGAATTTCAAAGTTATATGTTTTCTGTGTCATTTCGACCGAAGGGAGAAATCTTAGCAGTCAAGATTTCTCCCTTCGGTCGAAATGACAAAAAAGTCGTTGGGTTTTGTCTTTTAAAACCCAACCTAATTTAATCATCCAACCATTTAGCCATAAAACTGCTTGCTACGCTTGTATTTTTCTGTCGGTTTGAGTGCTGTCTTGCTAAGGATAGTTTCACTTCCCCCATTCCTTCCGCTTCCATCCCAGCAGCATATCGGTATATTCCCCATGTCTCCAAAAGGGATAAGCGGTGTGCTGAATGCCGAGTTTTTCTTCTATCTCTGCAAAACGTTTCAACTTGCTCGCTTCGTCTTTGATCTGGACAAGCCAGCGGTCTTGCGCCCACTCCCAATACCCGTAAATCGGGCTGTAATAAGCATTGTGTGCCTTGGCTTTGAATATGGCGCCAACGATATCGACGAGCATCTCATAGGTTAGTCTCTCTACATTGGAGACATTATATTTCCGCATTTCTCCCTTCCCCGGCAGGAGGCTAAAGACGTTATGGCCCCGGGAATCGGGTGCAAGGTCATTCGGCATAGGATCAATCAAATTATCTTTATATAGAGTTATTAAAATACCCATTGCTTCACGGTACTTTGCAAAACTTAACTTTACCGCTTCGTCCATAGCGTTCAAATGGTCTTTGACAAACCTTGGAGAATGGCAGCCTTTGCACGTGTTGATCCAGGCATCCCGTGTTGTCTTGTAACGGTAGGCTCCCCGGTCCACCAAGGATGTACCCATATAGGTATAAACGGTGGAATTTTTGATAACATTATGTTCTCCACCGGGCATATGACAATAAGCACAAGTTGGAACTACATAATTTTTGGCATTGAGGGGTTTTGTCCAGTCCCAGTTTTGACCTTCCCCCTGATACATCATACCATGATACGATTGCATGTACATTTCATATTCATATTGTTCCGGGCCAGAATGGCACACACCGCAGCTTGTGGGTTTTCTCGCCTCAGCCGATGAAAACCGGTGTCGTGTATGGCAGCCGTCACACCGGTTTTCTGCAATGGCATGGCAGGCCAGACAGGCGGTTGTTTCTTCGGCAGGTTTCTCCATCTGGCATCCCTGGTCCACTAGTTCCAGGTGATATGCATGCGCATGGGAGCCCCGATTACCATCACGATGCCCCTTGAGTTGTTTCTCATGACACTCACCGCAGAGAGAATAAGAGGGCATCATAAGTTTTTCATGATTTGTACCGTGACACCGATCGCAACCTACTACATCCTTTCCTTCCGGCGGTGTCCCATGTTTACTCTGCCTCCATTGCATTACAATACCAGGATTTTCCAGCGTATGGCAGGTTACGCATTGTTCATTGATAAACTGACCTGTTACCGTGCTGCCCGGATGAAAATTTTCAGAATTAAAATAATATGCAGGATCATACCATCGTATCACAGGTAAAAACTTATAGAGTTGCCCAAACTTTCCCTTCCCGGTGAAAAGTTCTTTAGGGCCGGTGTAATAGCTTGCCAACCCGCCAGCATGGTATACATCTCCTGAATCATCCGGTCCGACCTTTTCTCCCAGGAGTTCTGCCATCTCGTGGCGGAATCTCATATTCCCTAGTACCTTGTGTGGCGTGGCAAATGTTTTGGTTATAGGTACTTCAGTAGCTTGAGGGTATGCACTCTTTTGTTCTTGTGCAAAGGAAGACACGGAGACGAGAGGAAGGGAGTAAATGCAGGCAAATAAAATAACGATAAGGAAGAGTTGTCTTATAACAGGATAAAGCCCATTCATAATTTTTCTCTTTTTCTTAAGGAATAATTTAAATTAAGCCTTCGGCGACTTTTCCCCTCCCTCGATGGGAGGGGCTAGGGGAGGGTGATTGTCTTTTCCTCCACCCCCACCTGACCTCCCCCATCAAGGGGGAGGAACTATTTGTTTGAATTTCTTAAGTACTAAACTAGGCCTTCGGCAACTTTATGTACTACGATAACATGGTAATTATGTAGGATGGGTGAAGCGTCAGCGCACCCATCAGATTCTAAAACATTATTGATGGGTCTGCTTCGCTTGACCCATCCTACTTTAATGCTTAGGGATTTCAAACCGTTTATGTAGTGGCAAGGCGCGCCTTGCCACTACACTGTTAAAAGTTGCCTCAAGGGCTAATTTATGGTTGGTTCAATCTTGTAGATTGAACCATGTGTTTCGCATCGGTCTGTACATTTTTGATTGGTACCAGGCATAGGAAACATGCCAAAACGCTTCGGTTCAATCGTGAACGATTGAGCCAACCACGAAGATTTAACTCATATGTGAAGAGAAAATTCAGATAAAGATTTTTAATGCTCAGACTGGCATATACTCTGGTACTTGTCTGGAGTTAAAAGATTATTGAATTCATTCGGATCGGAAACCTCAATTTGCAAAAACCATCCTTCACCATAGGGATCCTCATTTACCAACTGAGGATTCTCCTGTACTTTTGGATTAATTTTGCTAACCTTGCCTGACACCGGAGAATAGATATCATAAGCAGCCTTTACCGATTCTACCACAGCGCATGGCACGCCTGCCTTTACTTCTTTTCCGATCGATGGCAACTCGACAAAGACGACATCTTTCAGTTGTTGTTGTGCATAGTCGGTAATGCCCATGATTACCTCTTTATTATTTATCTTCTTCACCCATTCGTGTGTCTTTGTATACAGTAGTTCATTCGGTATATTCATTGTTTTGGCTCCCTTTTGTAAAATGGGGTCTTTACAACACGAGCATGGTAATTACTATTTCGAATCTGGATCTGAAATTCATCTCCTATCTTCGTATATTGGGGTTTTATAAGGCATAAACCAATGTTTTTATTTGTCGTGGGACTGAACGACCCGCTGGTAACCTTGCCAATTACCTCGTTTTCTTTCCATACGGAATAGCCATGACGGGGTATGCCCCGGTCTATCATCTCAAACCCGGCCATTTTCCTTTCGATCCCATTTTCCTTTTGGTTTAACAAGGATTTTTTACCTATAAAATCAGCCTTTCCAAATTTTACCGTCCAATCGATAATTGTTTCAAGGGGGGTTACTGTCTCATCCATATCATTGCCATACAACAATAAGCATGCTTCCAACCTCAAAGTATCTCTTGCTCCAAGGCCAACGGGTTTCAAACCATCCCGCTCATTGTCTTCCAGAAGAAGGTTCCATAGTTCCACGGCATGTTTTGCTTCTACAAATATCTCAAAGCCATCTTCGCCGGTATATCCTGTTCTTGAGATAGTTATCCGTGTATTGTTCCACGAAAAATCCCGGAAGAAAAACCTTTTCACCGTACTGAGCTTACCACGTAATGCGGTCTCGAGTATATGGCCGGATAAAGGGCCCTGTAATGCAAGGAGGGATACCGTTTCCGTCAAATCCCTTATCTCTAATGGTTGATAAGGCGCCGCATGCTTTTGCAGCCATACGAGATCTTTTTCCGTGTTGCCACAGTTTACTACCAGGACGAAATGTTTCTCATGCCGCTTGTAGACAAGCAGATCGTCAATAATCCCGCCATGCTCATTACAAACAGGAGAATAGAGTACCTGATTATCCATAAGCTGACGTGCATCATTGGTAATCATATATTGAATAAATGGAAATGCCTTCTCACCGAGAATTTCGAACCTTCCCATATGGGATACGTCGAAAAGGCCTGCGTTTTTTCTGACCCAGTGATGTTCGTTGATGATACTGTCGTATTGGAGGGGCATGAAATAATCATGAAAAGATACCATTTTAGCGCTGGATTTAAGATGGACATCGTAAAGCGGTGTCTTTTTCATGACCGGGCGGATACTATTATTTATTTACTCATCGTGGCTGTAACCACATGTTGACCGAAGATGATAAAAATAATCATTTTTATTATAAGGATAGAGTGAACACATAAGTGGTTTTCGATCGTATACCTTACACAGGGAGAGCCCGTTTGCATCGTAATCAAGGTGCTGACATTTAAAAGATGCATGGCAGCATCGGCCGCATCGCAGGCAATTTCCCTTTCGTGTTTTTAAAGTAGCATATACTTCCTGTTTGTTGAAGGTATAGTAGATTCTTCTCCACGATTGAAGCAAGATTGCAGAACAGAATATATCAATTTTTTGTGTTATTTGATGAATCTTTTGTAATATTCTAATCTTTTTTACTTCAAGCTTGCTGATTAACTCTGTCATGAATTCTTTACCCTTATAAAAATTTTAAAAAATAAAACCCTCTTTTTCATATCAAATTTATGTACTTCAGTCAAGACAAATGATTATAAATCAGAAAATTATTATAAGCCGCTTATTCCCGGTAATGATTGTAAAATGTCAAAGTAAGTGCTTTCCATGAATCTTTCCTTACTTTGCAATTGATTTGGAAAATACTTTATGGAATAATCTGATAGGAATTTTCGTAACTGCTCGGGTTCTGGGCTCACGGTCAAGAAGTTAACGTATACAAATTTCAATCGTAGGGCTGAAAATCTTCAATTCCCACTCTACAGGGATGTTTAGAAAATTCGCTATTTTTTGTAGGGGCTGGTTTCAAACCTGCCCCTACATTGGTATTATAAAAAAGCCGTGAAAGGCCTGACTTATGAACAATAACATTCAGAATTTATTAAAATTGAATATATCAAAATTCCTTAAGATAGGAACCCTGTTATTCTGCCTTATGTGTCTCTTTTTTGCTATTCACATGGCGTCTAAATATGAATATCAGAAAACAGAAACCGGAATTCAGCGTAATAAAGTGAAGGAACTCGAAGAAAAAGTACTTGAACTATCAAATACAAAACGAGAACTCTCGCAAATACGTCATACGCTGGCGCAAGAAAAGGAACAGTTATTGAAAGAACTTAATGCCTTACAGAATAAGTATTCCGAAATGGAAGGTTGGAAAATTACCATGGAAAAGGAAAAAGAGTCGTTGAATAACGGACCTGATAACAAACAATGAAGTGATGGTTTTGAAGAAAGATTTTTCTATTCATTATCAAATTTTATGTCTTTAACTTCAAGTTCAACGGTTTCACCATCCATCCAATTGTTCATTTTTACTGCGAATGCGAGGGAGCATGTTTTTCCATTTTGTCTCAGCTTGTCTAGTTGTTCCCCCATTCCAAAGGCTACTGCCCTTATTGCAACATCTCCCTGTTTGACGTAAAAACTCAGGTGTTGCCCTTTCGAACCAATACGGCGCGGCTGCCCGACAATTTTTACATTCATAGCAGCAAATAATGGAACAGGATTTCCCTCGCCGTGGGGGGATAAACGTGCAAGTTCGTTTACCAATGCCTTTGATAACATTGAAAGCGTAACCTCTGTATCGATATTCAAAACAGGCACAAGATTCGTCTTATTGAGCTTTTGGGATGTTGTATCGTTCAGCATATCGCGAAATTCGTTAATGTTATCGGGGTGTATTTTTAACCCTGCGGCCTGTGCATGACCACCCACAGAAAGCAATTTACTTTTACAATATTCCAACGCTTCCAGGATATGGAATGAGGGTATGGAACGTGCAGAACCCCGGCCGATATCATCTGCTATAGCAATCATTACTGTTGGGCGATTAAATTCTTCTACAATTTTGGCGGCAATAATCCCAATAACCCCGGGATGCCAAGCCTGATCTGCGAGCACAATAGCGGTTGTTTCCTCTAAGTTTATTTCATCGATAACCTTTTTTCGGGCAGATGCCATAATATCGAATTGGATGTCTTGTCTCCTCTTATTTTCCTGTTCCAGGAAATTAGCAATTTCGGCAGCCTTGTCCTTACATGGAGTAGTTAACATCTCAACTACTATCCCGGCATTACCTACACGTCCCGGCGCGTTGAGCCGTGGTCCCAACCGGTATCCTATATGGAAGACATCGAGGTTTGTATTGGAAAGATCTGCCACATCAAGCAGAGCGCGTAAACCGGGAATTTCCGTATACTGCAGTGCACTCAATCCATATTTTGTAAGAATACGGTTCTCACCTATAAGCGGCACCACATCAGCAATCGTACCCAACGATACGAGCCCTATAGCATGTAATAAAAATTCTTTAAATTCCGAAGATACTCTTTTTTGCGGGGAGAATGTCTGCCCTATAGCCCATGCTAATTTGAAAGCAATACCGACCCCGGAGAGATCCTTAAAAATGTTTTGAGAAGATTCCAATTTTGGATTTACTACAGCAAAGGCCTCAGGTATTCTCTGTCCGGGCTGATGGTGATCGGTAATAATTAAGTCGATACCATAGCTGCGTGCAATATCCGCCTCCCGATAAGAATTGATGCCGCAGTCAACGGTCAGAATGACGTCTGCTCCGCCCTCCTTTAGCCTTTTTATGGCATCGGCATTAAGACCATATCCTTCTTCCAGCCTTTCCGGGATGTAGTAACTAACCTGAGCCCCTACCAATTTTAAGCATTGAAACATAAGTGCTGTGGCCGTTAATCCATCAACATCGTAGTCACCATAGACGACAATCCTTTCTCCCCTTTTTACCGCCTCGTTAATCCGAATGGATGCTTTCTCAACACCATTCAGGAGAAAGGGGTCGGCTAATGATGAAATTTGAGGTTGAAGAAAATTCTTGGCAGAAATGGCATCGCTTATGCCGCGGTTAATTAAGACTTGTGCCAGCAAGGGTGATATTCTCAGCTTACTGGCAATCTCTGTCTGCAATACCCTGTTGAAGGGGAAAAATACCCATCTTTTACTCATAGTATATTATTTTGCCTATCTTCAAACCTTTCAGTCTTCATCTCTCTTTAACCCTGAACCGTGAGCTCTGGACCTTAAACCTGAGCCATTACTAAAATTGCATAGTTTCAGAAAATAATTTCAGTTAAGGATCCATCCGAAACATTTCTGATGGCGGAAAAGCATGAATATCTCCATGCATAGTATCGAAAAAATTCCCCATGCCGCTTCACTTTATCCGGCATAACAGTCCTCGTTTTCTGACAGGATCCAGATCTCAATCCATTACACACAAGGCTATTGTTACCAATACCTTATAACTTTTGCTCTAAAATGTCTGAATGATTATCATTTTACTTGTATTTTTAATGCTTTCAAGGAAATTAATTATTTTATTTTTACGATTACGTGCTACATTCTTAAATTTGACCAATAAATCTCTTATTGAAAAACATGCAGCAATGTGATAGCATTTGTGCATATTTTTATCCTTCACCGCGGTAGTCCAGGCATGAAGAATGAAGGTAGTAGTCAGTGGATAGTGGATGAAAAATATCCCCTGTCAACCATTCACTAACTACTATTCACTATCCACTGTTATAATATTGTCTTGTAAAAAAATCTTCTTTTATCGATAAATAAACCAATGAAAAAGAGTACTTCTCTCCTCGAATGTGCTAAACTTCTGTCTTTTGTAAGGCCTTACTGGAAATTTGTCACACTGGCCATTGTCAGCATGATTATTTATACTACTGCAAATGGTATTCAAATTTCATTAATTAAGCCCGTCATAGACAAGCTTCTTATCGAAAACACAAAAAAGACTCCTGATCTGCCAAGGATTGATATAGACCAAACAACACACGAACAGAACGATCATTCTCCAATAAAACAATTCAAACATAAATTTTCCTTTCTTGGAAAGATACAAAAGCGTGTAACAAATTCATTCACAAGCATAGGCATTGTAACGGCTATTCTTGCCCCTGTCATTTTTTTCTCGTGTTATTTTCAACAGTATTTCAGAAATCATGTCATGTGGGCCGTAATTGTCGATATTCGGAATAAACTATGTGATCACTTGCTGCCTCAGCCCTTAAGTTTTTTTGAGAACAGAAAGAGCGGTGATCTGCTTTCCCGGCTGACAAATGACATTTCTGTTACCCAAACCGGACTTACGGTACTTTTTGAAGAAATCTTACTTCAGCCTATGAGATTGATCTGCGGGTTAGCACTGGCATTTTATTTTAGCTGGAAGCTCGCTTTATTTACGTTAATTGTTTTTCCGATGATATTTTTTCCTATGTTTATCATGGGCAAGAAGATTAAAAAACATGGAAAGAAAAGTTTGAGGCACCTTTCCGACCTTACGGATGCTCTCCGTGAGATGTTTTCAGGCATTAGAATTGTGAAGGCATTTAAAATGGAGGATGAAGAAAGCCGTGAAATCCATACCATCAGCAAACGGTTCCTCGATAAAAGATTAAAAATGGTCAGAACAAAGGCACTCAACACGAGTACCAACGAGTTCGTTTATACCCTTGGGCTTGCCGTATTGGTTATCCTGTGTGGATATGTGATTGTTTCTAATAAAATCACACCCGGAGAACTCGGTGGGTTTATTACCGCTATAGGTTTTATGGTGGTTACTACGGTAAAGAAATTGGCTAAGGGTTATGTAAGCTTACAAGAATCACTGTCTGGCGTAAGCAGGGTTTTTGAACTGTTTACCATAGAACCAAGTATAAAAGATCACCCGAAGGCTGTAACATTAGAAAAAATAGAGAAAGATATTTCCTTTAAGAACGTAAGTTTCTCATACGATGGTAGTTCAGATTTTATATTAAAAGACATATGCCTGACCATCCAGAAGGGAGAAATTATTGCGATCGTGGGTGGTAGTGGTGCAGGGAAAACAAGCATGATAAGCCTGATACCACGCTTTTATGATCCTGTAAAAGGCAGTATAGAGATTGACGGGATAGATATCCGGATGCTTAAACGGGAATCACTTTTATCACATATTACCATGGTTACCCAGCAAACATTCTTATTTAACCGCAGTTTTTATGAAAATATCCTTTATGGGAGAAGAAATGCCACATTGGGTGAAGTCCAGGCCGCAGCAAAAGCAGCCTATATTCATGAATTTATTATGAGCCTTCCCCAGGGATACGATACAGTTGTAGGTGAATTGGGGGTAAAATTATCAGGTGGACAACGTCAACGGATTGCCATTGCCCGTGCTATATTGAAAAATGCACCCATTTTGCTCCTGGATGAAGCAACCTCATCCCTGGATTACGAATCAGAAAAATTGGTACAGGAGGCGCTTAATAATTTAATTGCCGGAAGGACGACCATTATCGTCGCCCACCGTCTTTCTACAATACAGCATTGTGATAGGATTATTGTAATGAAAAAAGGATATATCGCAGAAATAGGAAATCATGAATCCCTTATGTCAGGGGATGGAGAATATAAACGTGTTTATCAATTACATCTTGATACGATTCATTCATGAAAATACTTATTACTGGCTCCGGTGGGATGCTTGGCAAAAATCTTGTCTGCCGGTTAAACAGCCTTTTCCGCTCTGAAAACCCGCAATTAGAAGTCATCGCAGCAGATCACAAATGTCTGGACATTACCCATAATGCAAATGTTTTAAAATTTATTGCACACGTCAAGCCAGATGCCATTGTAAACTGCACTGCATTCTCCCATGTAGACGCATGTGAGACTCAAATTTCTGAGGCATTTGCGGTTAATGCCGTTGGAGCAAAGAACATAGCATTAGCAGGAAGAGCGTTAGGGGTAAAGGTTATTCATATAAGTACCGATTATGTTTTTGATGGCACGAAGAACGGACACTATGAGGAAACCGATGAACCCAATCCCCTTTCAATTTATGGTAAATCAAAACTTAAAGGGGAACTTGCTGTACAGGAAATTACTGATGACTATGCTATTATCAGGACAGCATGGCTTTTTGGTCCGTACAGGAGGAACTTTGTAACTGCCATTTTGGATCTTGGAGAAAAAAACGGTACAATATCGGTTGTTACTGATCAATACGGATGTCCTACCTATACAGCAGATCTGTCGAATGCAATATGGATGGTTATCCGGCTTAACCTAAAAGGCATATACCATGTAACAAATTCCGGGACTTGTTCGCGCTACGAATGGGCAAAGAAAATTTTTGAATTAAAAGGCAGTCAGGTATCAGTACTTCCTATAAAAACAACCGATTATAAACGTGCCGCAAGAGTACCTCAAAATTCTTCCCTCGATTGCACAAAATATACGCAGGCTAGTGGACAAAAAATGAGACCTTGGCAGGAGGCTCTGGAAGAATATTTAATAAAATTGCATATTATATGATTATTTTCTAAGATAGAATAGTTACAAAAATTTACAGAAACGAGGAAAAGATGTGGGGTAAGGTTTGTGGTAAGAACACGGAATTCGTATCCCTACGATACCTCCCTTGCATGAATACGTGCCCGGGATGGCACCCTAAAGAGTTGCTCTATTCCTTTTCTGCTATGAGTATCTTCTAAAGATAATTTTGGTAAAAATATTTTCGGCGTGTTTTCTTCCTAAGCCTGATGCAATTAAAAGCGTACAGGCCCAATGCTAAAACATATGAAAGGGCAGGTTTAAAACCTGCCCCTACACAGAATATTGAAATCCTATACGTTAAAATAAACTCTAGGATTGTAACAGGTTATGAAAAAATCCATTATTGCCCGCGGCATACGGGTAAATAATTTAAAAAATATCGATATTGAGATTCCCCATAAAAAATTAGTAGTAATTACGGGGGTTAGTGGATCTGGCAAATCCAGTCTTGCCTTTGATACCCTCTTTGCAGAAGGGCAAAGGCGGTATGTAGAATCTTTTTCAGCCTATGCGCGCCAGTTTCTGGAAAAGATGGATAAACCGGACATAGATCACATAGAAGGAATCCCTCCTGCAATAGCTATCCAGCAGAAAAATCCGGTAAAGAACCGGCGTTCAACGGTTGGCACTGCTACGGAAATCAATGATTACCTGAGGTTGTTGTTCGCCCGAATTGGTAAGACCTATTGCAGTACCTGCAAACGACGTGTTCAGATGGATACCGTTTCACACATTTCTGAAACCGTCCTGTCATTACCCAACGGTACAAAATTTCTAGTTGCATTCCCTGTTACCATAAGCCAAAAAGTTTCGAGTCAGGCACAAATAGACCTTCTGAAAGAACGTGGGCTAGTAAGGGTGCTAGCTGATAATACCATTGTCGATATTACCTCTGAGACAAAAGACTGGGATATCCGTTCTGTAAAATCTGTTTATGGAATTGTGGACCGGCTGGTTATCAAAGATATTATCAAAGAGCGTCTTGTAGACGCCCTGGAGACTGCATATCGCCTGGGTTCAGGACACCTGAGTATCATATATAACACCCAGGATACTTCTCCTCATCCCGGCGCATACATACAGGGTCATCCTGTCGATATTCAAGGTTCTCAATGGATTGAACTCAAATACAGTAAACAGTTCTTTTGCAGTTATTGCAACATTGAATACCCCGAACCCGTTCCCATGCTATTCTCCTTTAACAACCCGATTGGCGCTTGTCCGGAATGTCAGGGCTTTGGTCACACAATTGATATTAATCTGGATGCCGTTATACCGGATAAAGAAAAACCATTGAACCAGGGGGCTATCGCACCCTGGAATACCTCCACATACCATACGATGTTTGAATCGCTGAAAAAGGCATCTTCGAAATATAATATTCCTTTAAACGTGCCCTTCCGGGAATTAACGGAAGAACAGGTAAGGCTCATCTTAGAGGGTACAAAAGATTTCTGCGGCATTTATGAGTTTTTTCAATGGCTGGAACAGCGGAAATACAAGATGCACATTCGCGTATTTTTGAGTAAATACCGGGGATACACTCTTTGTCATGCTTGTAACGGAAGGCGTTTGAAGGATCATGCGTTTAACGTCCTGATAAACCATAAGAACATATCAGATATTTGTAACATGACGATTGGAGAGGCTTACCAATTCTTCGAAGGTCTCCAGCTTACCGATTATGAAAAAAATATTGCCCACTTGCTGTTACAAGAAATCAGGAAGCGATTGGACTATATGGTGAAGGTAGGATTAGAGTACCTTACCCTGGATCGTATGACCCGCACACTGTCAGGAGGAGAGGCCCAAAGGGTTAATCTTACAACATCTCTGGGCTCTTCACTGGTGAATACCCTCTACATCCTTGACGAACCCAGTATTGGACTCCATCCAAGAGATACAGACAGGTTAATACAGATACTCAAGCGGTTGCGAAATATCGGGAATACGGTAATTGTTGTGGAACATGAAAAAGAGGTTATTAAGGCAGCCGATGAGGTTATCGATCTCGGTCCTGGTGCGGGTGAAAATGGAGGTAAGCTTGTGTATCATGGTTCATTTAAGGATCTACCCGCTTATAACGGCTCTCTAACGGGGCAATATTTAAAAGGTGGCAGGGAAATTAAAATACCCTCAAAGCGAAGGAAACCTTCGAACAAGGCCATTGTCCTGAAAGGGGCGTCACAGAATAACCTGAAAGGTATAGATGTTAAATTCTTCCTTAATATGCTGGTATGCGTAACGGGGGTTTCGGGGTCCGGTAAGAGTACTCTCATACAGGATACCCTCTATGGAGCAATCAAAAAGGAGCAGAAAGGATATACAGGGTTCGTTGGAAGACATGAAAAAATCGAAGGTGTGCAATTTATTCACGATGTGATCCTTGTAGACCAATCTCCTATAGGACGTACCCCTCGTTCCAATCCAGTTACCTACACAAAGGTATTTGATGAAATCCGAAGGCTCTTTGCTGCTACAAGAGATGCGAGAATACGAAAGCTGACCGTCGGCTCCTTTTCATTTAATGTGGTCGGCGGAAGATGTGAAAACTGTGAAGGAGCCGGGTATATAGTGGTCGATATGCAGTTTCTTGCCGACATCTTTGTAACATGTGATACATGCAATGGGAAACGATTCAACAAAAAAGTACTCGATGTAAAATACAAAAATAAAAACATTCACGAGATACTTGAAATGACCGTAGATGAATCTCTTATTTTCTTTCACGACTCTCCACGGATTACGAAAGGACTACAATCCCTTCTCGATACCGGATTAGGCTATCTGAGATTAGGTCAATCTGCAACTACCTTATCAGGAGGGGAGGCGCAGAGACTCAAGATATCCACATATATTGCCCAGGAGAACACCGATCCAATGCTCTTTATCTTTGATGAACCAACCATTGGACTGCACATGGACGATATTCAAAAATTGCTTGTTTGCTTTCAAAAGCTTATCGACGCGGGGCACTCGTTAATTGTTGTTGAACATAACCTGGATGTTATTAAATCTGCTGATTATATTATCGACCTCGGACCTGAGGGCGGGGATGCGGGGGGGGATATAGTTGGTTGTGGTACTCCGGAACAAATCGCAAAAATAGAATCAAGTTATACCGGGCGATATCTGAAATCTATCCTTTCTTGATGGATAGGAATTTCAACGTTTCCTTGTAAGGACGAACCTTGTGTTCACCCCTATAATAGATGACATTAAAAAAGTCATGTAGGGTGGGCATTGCCTACCGAAAATAAGCAATATGAATAAGTGCGTATATTTGGTGGGCAATGCCCACCCTACCCAGTTAAAAGAGTGGTATGGACAAACTGTTTTATCCATGATCAGGATTGGTTTAATCTTGTAGATTGAACCAACCCTGAGGGCACAGAGTAGAAACGCAAGATTTTGCGCCTCTGTTTTGTCCGTGCCACCCCGGAAACCGTATAAAAAATAAAAATTTCTGTACAGTAAATTTATACTATCGAAAGGTTGCAATGAAATTTAACAAAAAGAACATCGTATTCATTTTCAGTATTATAGCCAGTATCGTTTGTTTATGGTTATTTATAAGAAGCATCGAATGGTCTTTATTGAAAAATGCCCTGAAGGAAGCGAACTATTGGTTTGTTATCCCAACACTTATTTTAACCCTCCTCGTGTATGTTATACGGGCACTTCGATGGAAAGAATTGCTATCACATATTAAACCGATTCCGGTAATAAATTTGTTGTCTGTCACCTGCATTGGCTTTATGGCAAATAACATCCTTCCCGCCCGTGTAGGAGAAGTTTTGAGGCCATTTATTCTCTATAAGAAGGAAAATGTGAAGTTCTCTACTTCCTTTGCCACCGTAATTGTTGAGCGGATCTTTGACATGCTGGGGCTTATTATATTTACGGTAATCGTCATCGCCCTGTTGCCACATCCTCCTGAAGCCCAAACATCAGCCCAGGTCTCGGCAAACGGGGTAAGCGCTATCAAAGAATCGATTATTCCTTCTTTAAAAAAATGGACAGAAGTTTTTGCCGGAGTTGGCGTCCTTACCATTGTCTCCATGTTTTTCATCGTTACGAAACCCGGTTTTTTCAAGAAAATACTTTTCAGGCTATGCTCTTTTCTGCCTCATAAATTGAAAGATAAAATTCTTGGGCTGTATGATTCTTTTGTCTACGGTCTGAAAATTCTGGAAAATAAAACACAAACAATCTGGATATTGGTACTTTCTCTTTTTATTTGGTTCCTGGGAGGAGCAGAAATATATCTTCTGGGATTTTCCTTTCATATCCACTTGCCATTTATCGGTGCATGTCTTGTTGCAGTTTGTCTTGCACTGGCAGTTGCATTACCTCAAGCACCGGGGTATATAGGTGTTTTTCATATTGCAGTACTGAAATCCCTGGAGATATTTGGAATACAGGCTACAGCGGCCCAGAGCTATGCCATTGTTTTATGGGCTATCAGCATTCTTCCTTCTACAATTCTCGGTTTTCTGTTCCTCTGGAGGGAAGGAATCGCATTTCGTGAAGTAGTCAAACTCGAAGAGGAGATTGCTGAAGGAAAACTGGAAGAATTGGAGGGTGTAACAAGGGATGTGCCAAATGTGTAAGCCAGCAGGATACACGATACACATTGAATGAATTTTTGAAAGGCAAATTCTTATTCAGCGATAATAACGGCGATGAGGTTTGGGAAATATTTTTATGAGGATTATACCTAAAACAAATCCTCCAATATGCGCCCACCAGGCTATTCCGGCACCGCCTTCGATTGAGGAAATAGCAGCCGCACCATTAAAAAACTGAATGAGGAACCAGAAACCCAATACAAAAATTGCAGGTAATTCAATTAATTGCCAAATGATAAACAACGGGATAACGACAAGCACCCGTGCCCTCGGGAAACTGATCATATAGGCGCCTAATACACCGGCAATTGCGCCGCTCGCCCCCACGCAGGGAATACCAGATTGGCTATTCAGAAATACATGGACAAAGGCAGAGCCAACCCCGCACGCGAGGTAAAAGAGAACAAACCGGAAGCGTCCAAGTTTGTCCTCAATATTGTCTCCGAAAATCCATAAATACCACATATTTCCAATAAGGTGGATAAATCCCCCGTGAAGGAACATATAAGTCAGAAAGGGAAGATAGGTACCTGCCAAAGTGGTATTAGGGATGTCAGAAGAACTGAGCACCTTAAGGGGAATAACGCCAAATTCGAAGAGGAAAAAATCTAATCTATGGCCTAAAGAAAGTTCGTAAATAAATACAAGGGCATTTAAAACAATAATGCTGATAGTAACGACGGGAAATGTCCCTGAAGGGTTTCGATCACGGATAGGTATCATCTAATCTTAATAATAGGCTTTGGAGTCAAAAATTACCATCGAACTGTCTTTGCCAGTAATTTATAATAGGGGAAATTTCTCCCGGGACATTCTGTTTCTCTAAAGTGTCTATGCATAATAATGTTTTCCGAAGAAATACGGCATCGCTCCTGGAGATACTCTACTAAGGTAGAAAGTGAAGCCATTTGTGCTGCCGTTGGATAGGATTCATTAAAATTCCCAACGAGACATATTCCGACACCGTAATGGTTATATTCTTGAACACCTGCATGAGCACCGTCTATCTGATTTCTCCATCGATTACCAATTTCAATTTCCCCATCGCGGGAACCATGTCCGTTTCCTATTACGAAATGGTACCCTAAACCATTCTCCCACCCCCTTTTTTCCCGGTGATACTTGTCAAACTCAGAAGCACTTCCAGATTCTGAGGCACTGTGATGGATAACGATATACTTCCAGTCTCGCACGTAATAGCGATCCAACTGGCTTACAATATATGGTTCTACTTTCTTCTGAGGGGGTTTCACTGAAGGTGTCACTGGTTTGAAAGTGGGTGGTGTATAGCAACCACACAAAAAAAGAGGAATAAGAACAGACAGGAAGATATATTTCTTCCAACGGAAATACATGAGTGGTCTCCTGAGATGGTCTTTAATATTTGCATGAACGTTGATATGTCTCTTCTCCTTTAAGGAGTATACCATAAGAGGTTTTTTTGTCAAACATCAAATTTTTTATTGACAGTATTCATAATATAATTTAAAAGTGATTTGGAATTTTCAATTCCTTTTTACATGAATCACCTTTTATAGTTGCTAGAATGGCAAACAAAGAACCTTCACTTCTGTCCTTTTTCTGCCTCGGTATCTTCTTTATAAGTCTAATCCTTTTTGTTACATCCAAAATTCTCGCTGAAGGTACCGAAACTACTCATCTCGTTAATACTCTTTCAAATACGGAAGAAAAGTCTGATGTTCCCATAGCCTTAGCAGAGGAGGAGCTCTTAACAGAATTTGTCTGGTTTGGATTAGAAAAGGAAGTAACCATTGCTACAAGACATGAAACTAAAATCATGAAGGCGCCAGGTATCGTAACCGTAATTACCGCGGAAGAGATTAAGAACTCAGGATACCGTACTTTCGCAGAAATCCTCAGGACTGTACCTGGTTTTGAAATCTTAAAAGAAGGAGACAGAGGACAGGTAGTCCCTGTAGTTCGCGGTCTTAAAGGTACAAATAAAGTCAGGGTAATGCTCAATGGGCATTTCGTAAACAACCCCTTGAGAGGTGAAGCTTTTTTTCAATTTGATGATTTTCCCGTAGAAGACATAAAAAGAATAGAGATCATTCGGGGACCGGGTTCCGCTCTCTACGGTGAAAATGCATTTCTGGCCGTTATCAATATCATTACCTTTGATG
>JBDIVL010000031.1:0-51198 GCA_039794405.1 Candidatus Jinrextremum sp.
AATCTGAGCCAGAAGTAGAAGGGGCATTCTTATGGGTTAATCAGTCAGGGGCAGAGATCCTCGGATATAAATCACCGGAAGAGGTAATAGGGACAAAGGTAAAGGATATCTACGTGAATCCCGATGACGGAAAAGAATTAATTGAGAGATTAGAAAAGGAAGGAATATGGCGGGACTTTATGTCATACTGTAAAAGAAAAAATGGCGAGCGTTTCATTTCCGAGAGGACATGTAACCTTGAACGTGGTAAAGATGGTAAACCAATCAGAATCCAAGGTATATTCAGGGATATAACAAAGAGATAGGCAAACAAGAATTAAACGAATTGGCTATTGCTTTTTAGGGTAAATAAAGTAATTTCCGGCCTCGCAAAAAATCTTAGAGGAAGAATAGAAGTTCCAATGCCTTTGTTTACGTACATAATTGTCTTTCCTTCCTGGAACAATCCGGCAGCATAACGGTTACCAAATTTAGAATAGGTAACCGGGGGACCGAAAAAAGGTAAATTTACTTGCCCACCGTGGGTATGGCCTGCCATTACAAAGTCAATATCTTTATGCATAATCATTTCGATGATATCTGGATTATGGGATAATAAAATTTTGGGTTTGTTGTCCGTACTCTTGAAGGTGGCCTCTAAGTTTATTTTTCCTTTCCACAAGTCATCCACGCCACCAATAAAAAGATAGTCCTTCTTTCTATAAATAGGGGTACACTCATTCATGAATACACGGATACCCTTTTTTAAGAATACATCAGCAGTATACTCTCTATTGTCGTGGTTTCCTAAAACGGCAAAAACACCCTCTTTTGCCCTTAATTTCGATAATTCCTGTGTAACAGGTAAAAGAAATGTGTTGGAACCATAAATATAGTCTCCCGTTAGCGCTATAATATCAGGATGAAATGCGTTTACCTTCCGTACGCACTTTCGAATAAATTCTTTGGAGACATGTCTGCAATGGTGAATATCTGATAATTGGGCAATCGTTAGTCCATCGAACTGTCTGGGTAGTTTATCAATCTCTACAACAACGTTTTTTACTTCGACCCAGCGGGGCTCTAGAAGGTGGCTGTAACTTCCTACGGATGTAAGCCCGAATAGATAACTACACGTACCCCTTATGAATACCCGCCTGGAAATCATATTTTACTACCTGCAGTAATAATTATCAGCGTTTAAGGCCGCACGGTGTTATGCAGTCCATACAAATTCCTTCTTCCCATTCTTCTTGGACAAAATTTATCCAGTCTTCCGGAGTATTCCGGCAGGATAAACATATTCCAAGGTCACAAAGTTTTTCATCTGCATTATCTGAATCCTTTATTGCAGCACCACAACATGCGCACTGCCATGTAATCATATCACTGCTAATATGGCCGCCAACATCACACATAGGATACTCCTTTTGTAGAATGTTTACTTCTTTTTTTTATATTCATCCACAAAATACTGTAGTATATCAGTCTCGGTAATCAAGCCAATTAATTTATTTCCATTTTTTACTACAGGCAGACACCCGACTTTCTTGTCAATCATAGTCTGTGCAGCTTCCTCGACTGCTATATCTGGTGAGATCGTAATCACATGCTTTGTCATTACCTCTGAGACTTTAATGGAATCTAAAAATTCCTTGTTTTCCTTCCAACTTGTAAGAATTGAAGTTAGTGATGATCGATAGAGATCCCTTTGTGTTAAGATACCTACAACTTCTTCTCCTCTTACAACAGGTAAGTGTCTTATCCTTCCCAGGTACATGATATCATTGGCAAAACCAAGTTTTGAATCAGCATTTAATGTTACCACATGTGTTTTCATCAATTCTTTTACTAGCATCTGTTTCCTCCGTTTCTATGGCAGTTTTAAGCACCATTTCCCATTCTGACCCATAATGATTCTCCAGATTTTTTTGTATCTTCTCCTCCCATCTATGATACGCACACTTTATCGTGGTAATTGGCTGATGTTTTTCAGACGAATACAGGATATTTTGTGTTCGTTTTGGAAGGGGAATCAGGATATAGTCTAATTCCTCTTTTCTTAGAGAGATCGTTGTTAATTGAACATTTTTTGTTTTTAATAATAGCTCTCTTGCGGTGGTTGCATCCTGTTGAGCGAAAATATTCGAGATGGCTCTCTTATGGTCCTGGACTGCGTAAAATGCTTGCCACTCACGTTTGTATATGAGTTTGTGATATGCTGCAGGAGCAGTATACTCATTAAATATACAAGGACCACTGATTTTATGATACAACGATTCTCCTGCCTTATCTGGATATTCTGCACATTGCCTTGGACGGTATTTGTATATACTACAGCGTAAATCCATTGTCAGGCTTGAATCTGGAGTATTTTTAAAAATTGTGAAATCTAAAAACTTACATGAATCATACAATTCATTTTTGTACCCTTCGCTGGTTACCAGAAGTTTAACAAAAGGGTAGCCGGTTCCGTTTTTCCATAAGGATTTAAAAAAACCGAAATGTCCATTATTTGGTGGAATGACACAGGTAAAACAGCACATCCCGTCTGAACATTCGCTTTCAGCAAAGGTTATATTGTCCTGATTTTTATTTACCGGGCAAATACTATTCATAAGGAACCTATGCCATTATGCGAGTTACCTTCTCATCAATTAATTTAGAAACAATTTTATATCCTTCACTTGTATCATCATAAATAGGAATCCTCTTGATGATTTTTCTTGCCCTATCTTGGAGGTCTATAGGATTAATTATTCCGTTAATGTTTGTGATCAGAATTCTACCAAGTTGTTTCGAATATGCACCAACAAAGTCATAAACCCCGCCAATAATAGTCAATTTATTTTCTTTTACCATATTACCATAGTATTTCAATGCCTTTTCAATTTGATAATCTACATTGGATTGGCTTAAATAAGCAAGTTCCTTCATTTCATTCTGAATCTTTCCTAAATCGGGTATTCCTCTTTCAATAGGAATGGTAAGAGGAAGCATTTCAGATTTTATCTCACGGCTGAGCGATGAATAATCAGATTTAATGAGTTTATCAAAAGATTTTGCCAGATTAATAATTTCCTTCGATTGCGTGATACAGGCGTGTGTTGCAAATTTTACAGCACCGCAATCAGTGTGCCCTAGTACGAACATGACAGGAGTTTTTAGGACACAAAGAGAATATTCAATAGAACCTCTATTCGCCGTGACTTGATTACCTGCATTTCTGACCATAAACACCTTGTTGAAGACATCCATTCCCAGGATATGGCCGTGTACCCGAGAGTCTGAACAGGTAACAAGGGTGATATAAGGACTTTGATGTGTTGCATATGCTAAGAATTTTGTTTCTTCTGTGCTTTTTACAAATGCTTCATTATGTACGAGCAAATGGCGAAAAATATTTCCAAGTTCCATAAACCCTCCTCAATAAAATTAAACTATTAACATATACTAAAGTTTTACCTATAAACCACATTCTATATAAACAAAACAAACGAAGTTCCCATTATTTGAGCTAGGTTTTTTAATACATTGCTGAAAATTTAAATCAGCGTAAAAACTTTAATATATATTTTTCTGTTTAATTTTGGTTATGTTGTTTCGAAATATTTTTTATGCTCCCATTCAGTTACTTGGATCCTGTAGTCATCCCATTCTGCCATTTTTGCATGGATATATATATGGTAAGTATGGGAACCTAGTGCATCTTCCATTAATTTGCTCCTCTTGATTTCCTCTATTGCCTCCCCTAAAGAACCGGGAAGGGTAGCGATATTATGGTATGCTAATTCATCCTTGTTAAATTCATATACATTTTCTTCTACCGGATTAGGGGGTGCCATGCCCTTCTTAATGCCATCGAGTCCGCTTTCCAGCATAACTGCAAGGGCAAGATACGGGTTATTACTGGGGTCAGGACATCGCAATTCCGCCCGTGTGGCTTGTTCTCTTCCTGGAGAATATCTGGGTATGCGGATTAAGGCAGACCGATTCTTTTGTCCCCAACAAACGTATACAGGGGCTTCATATCCAGGTACGAGTCTTTTGTAAGAATTTACTGTTGGAGACAGGATGGCACTCATGGCTCGCACATGATGTAGCTGGCCTGCAACAAATTGCCTTGCTACCCTGCTGAGCTTGTATTCATCCTTCTCATCGAAAAAGATATTTTTTCGTGTTTTGATATCAAAGAGACTCTGGTGGCAGTGCATTCCGCTGCCGCACTCTCCGAAAATAGGTTTGGGCATAAAAGTGGCATAGAGATCATGTTTATGTGCAATGGATTTTACTACCTGTTTAAAGGTTAGGGCATTTTCTGCCGTCCTTAATGCCTCAGCATACTTGAAGTCTATCTCATGTTGACCTGGTGCTACTTCATGGTGACTCATCTCAACGTTCAAACCCATTTTCTCTAAGGTAAAAATAATATCTCTTCGTACATTTCCCGCGAGATCTCTTGGAGAAAAATCAAAATAGCTTCCTACATCGTGTGGCGTTGGTTCTACTTGTCCGTTGCTCTTGGGCTTGAATAAGAAAAATTCCAGTTCAGGTCCTACATTATATTCAAAGTTCATTGCTTGTGCATTTTTAATTGCCCTTTTTAGGATATAACGAGGATCACCCTCGAAAGGTGATCCGTCTGGCATATAAACATCACAAAAGAGCCTAACAGTGACTTCTTCTGTTTCCCATGGGAGCAAGGCATATGTGTTTGTATCAGGTTTTAAAAACATATCGCTTTCGCAAATTCTTGTAAAACCTTCAATTGATGAGCCATCAAACCAAATTCCCTTTTCTATGGATTCGGGAAATTTTTCTATTGGTATCGTAACGGCTTTAATATTTCCACTAATATCGGTAAATTGCAATTGAACAAGCTTTACCTTGTCTTCTTTTGCACGGTTAATAATTGCTAAATCGATATGCTCATTTGTCATGTAAATTTTACCTTTCTCTAATCTTCCACAAATGTGATTAATGTAATATTATTGATCTGGAAATAACTTACTGGCGTGGGCCCTACCTCTCACTCGATTAACCTCTACGCGCTGTTTTACTCGCAAAACATGGAAATGAAGTATCGATCATTGTGGTCAACGTTAAAGTATAAACTTCTTTTGCCTGGATTAACATAGGATTACTTTTATGCCCATATTATAATCGATTTCAGTTATCAAAAGAGTTCGTTAATTCTAATCATATTGATGTAAAAAAACAAGTAATTTATAACCGATTGGTATATGGTTCGTGCTTGACACTACAAAATTATAATGCTAAACTTCAAATAATAACTCGCGAGGCAAAGTTTCAGACCGATAAAAGGTACGGTACCACAGAATTCTTAGTTATAACTAATAACAAAATGGGAAAAATTGTTGCTGTTTGTATCAGTGAAAAAAAAGGCACCCAGAAACGAGATGTTCACGCGTGCAGGCTGATTGAACATTTTGGTTTAGAAGGGGACGCCCATGCCGGAAAATGGCACCGTCAGGTTAGTTTGCTGGCAAAAGAAAGCGCAGATATTATGCGTGAAAAGGGCTTGCATATTAAAGACGGTGATTTCGGAGAAAATATTGTAACTGAAGGTATCGAGCTAAAGTCTCTTCCCGTTGGGGCTGTTTTAAGAATTGGTGAAGATATAATCATCCGGATAACCCAGATTGGCAAATTATGTCATGAACGCTGCGCTATTTACTATAAAGCAGGGGATTGTATTATGCCAAGAGAGGGTATTTTTGCCGAGATTATCAAGGGTGGCACCGTTAAGGTAGGGGACGAGATTACGGTACTTGAAAAGGATGCAGTGATAAAGATATGATTTTGGCAGCAATCCTGACATTAAGTGATAAAGGATCGAGGGGTGAACGTGAGGATAAGAGCGGCGAAGTCATTCGTAATATGCTTGCGAAAATTGATGCCACAATTACGGCCTACGAAATCATTCCTGACGAGAGGCCCCTTATTACAAAAAAACTTTTTGAATTTGCCGAAAAGGCCGATCTCATTATCACAACAGGCGGTACAGGTGTAGGATCAAGGGACGTTACCCCTGAAGCAACCCGTGACGTTATAGAAAAAGAGTTACCGGGTTTCAGCGAAGCCATGCGAATGGAGGGGCTCAAACATACGCCCAGGGCTATGGGTTCAAGGGCTGTCGCTGGAATTTATAAACAAACACTTATTGTTAACCTTCCCGGTAGTCCCAAAGGTGTTGCCGAAAACCTGGCTGTCGTTCTCCCTGTCATCCCTCACACCATCGGTCTCATCAAAGGTCATGTTAGCGAATGTGCAAAAGATCGCGAAAAACACGATAACCAAGTATCCCCTTCTATACCATCATCCAATACATAACTTCCGGTTTCGAATAGAGACAAAAAGAATCCTGATTATTGCAGATAGACAGACTGAAGACACTATCCGTGATAATTTTAACGATTATTTTAACCCTCAAATATTGTTTGACTTGTTAAATAATTTTGATTAAAGTATTGTTTTTCGGATTCCCTGTTGCAATTACTCTATTTTTATCGTAGGAAGGCGAAAAATATTTGAGTAATCTTGCAGTTAGAATAGAAGGACTTACGAAGGTTTACCAGTATTTCTGGAGACGTAAGAATACCCCAGCCCTGACAAATCTTAACCTTAATATTGAGCGAGGAGAGATATTTGGGTTACTTGGTCCTAATGGTTCTGGCAAGACAACAACGGTAAAATTATTGCTCGGCCTTTTATTTCCCACCAGTGGTAAATCATGGTTGCTGGGATATCCTTCAAGCGATTTAAAGATTAAGAGTAAAATTGGTTTCTTACCAGAAGAGTCCTATTTATATAGGTTTCTCAATGCAGAAGAAATTTTAGATTTTTACGGGAAGTTCTTCCATATTCCAAGAAAAGAAAGAAAAGAACGGATCGATAGATTAATTCAATATGTTGGATTAAATCCTTACCGTAAACGTCATCTGAGCCAGTATTCGAAAGGTATGCTGCGGAGAATTGGACTGGCACAAGCCATCATAAACGATCCAGAATTAGTAATATTGGATGAACCCACAAGCGGACTAGATCCTATTGGCAGTCATGAAATGAAAGAACTTATCTTAGATTTTAAGAGGCGGGGAAAGACTGTTGTTCTTTGCTCCCATTTGCTGGCAGATGTACAGAATATTTGTGATCGGGTTGCTATCTTAAATAAAGGCGTCTTACAGGTAGCGGGGAGTGTCAAAAACCTCCTTTCTAAAAAAGATGTCGTTGAAATCCTGGTAAAGAATTTTTCAGATGCTGACATTCATGCGATGGAGGATTTTATTAAGGAGAGAAATGGCGAAGTCCTATCTGTCAATCACCCCTCTTCTACTTTGGAGGAATTGTTTGTAAGTATTATACAGCGTCGCTAATACGCGGTTCTTTTCGCTTGTTTACCAATGATATTACCTATTGCCAGTCATACCTTTCGAGAAGCAATCCGAAAGAAGATACTCCATGTATTGATTGGACTGGGCATATTTATCATGGCTATTTCGCCTGTTATTCCTACAACGGACGAGCCTAATGCCCGAGTTAAAATAATATTCGTGATATTTTTTCAAGTAGTGATGCTTCTGTGCATTGTGGGGGTAATTCTTCTCTCTGCTACATCTTTACCTTATGAAATAGAAGACAGAACAATTTACGGTATTTTATCGAAACCTATTTCGAGATTGAAGATCGTTATAGGCAAAATAGGAGGTTTTGCCCTATTATCAGGCGTTTTGTTAACAATCTTTGGCCTTTTAAATATGATTGCCGTCTGGTGGGCTGCGTCGAGTTTACCAGAGGGGCAAAAGAGTATATTAAAGGCAAGGAATGAGTTTAAAGCATCACAGTTTTCTATTGAGGGTAAATTGCATCATGTACATGGCGGGATAGCATGGATTGAGGGCGGAAGGAGTGGAATTGCCTCATGGAATTTTTCCAATTTAAAGAAAGAGTATAATAACAAAACCCCCTTAGAGGTAGAACTCAATGTAAAGGTAGAGAGTATCAGGGGAAACGTGAATCATATACCATTAGTTATTGGGATAGAAGATCTCTCTGGGGATAAAAAGAAAACTGAAATTTTATCGGGAAGGGCAGATGAGCCATTAATTATAAGGATAGACCCTGAGATTACTAAAGACGGTGCAATACATGTTACGGTTTTTCCCATACTTGAAATGGACTGTATCGGTGTTACGCAGGAAGGCGTTAAGGTATTCTCAATACAGGAGGGGTTTGTTTTTAATTATGGAAAGGCTCTTATCATAAGTTTTTTGAAATTTTTATTAATAATAGTCATTGCAGTGATGGGTTCTACCTATCTTTCTGCACCAGTAAGTATCGTATCGGCTTTGGTTATCTTCTCCTGCGGGCACATACTGGATTTTATCAAAGATTTTTCACTGCTGATTCAACACGGCGATGGTCATGAGCATTTACCATCCGTAATGAAGAACCCCAGTGTTTTTTTAGTCTATACAAATTATCTTATTAAGAAACCCCTGGAGTGGCTTTCGTTTTTTTTACCGGATTTTAAAAGATTTGATAGTTTGAAATTCCTTTTGAAGGGCATAAACATTCCTTTAGAGGATATTGGTGCAATTTTCGGATATACAGCCCTCTATGCAGGGGCTTGTATCCTCATATCTTCTGTAGTATTTAAAAGAAGAGAATTTTTCTAATTATCATGAGATGAATAGAAAAAAAATCCTTTTCTTAGGAGTATTGGTTTGCATCATTTTTTTTGTTCATGTAAGCATTGTTTCTTTACGTGATAAATCAGTGGCGTATGAATTTCGTTATAACCCGGCGGAGAATATTCCACCGCTTCTTTTGGGTGGCCTTCGAGGAATTGCTGTCGATTTCCTCTGGGCAAGGGCTATTGCCCGTCATGAAGAGAAAAAGTATTATGAGTTATTAACAATTAATAACCTTATTTCCAGGCTGCAACCCAACTTTCCTGCCGTTTGGATTTTTCAGGCATGGAATATGGCGTATAACATTGCTCATGAGTGGGATGCACCGCAAAATAAATGGAAATGGATTTGTGCTGGGTTAAATTTTGCGAAAGAGGGTACCTTAAAAAATCCTAAAAATGGAGACCTTTTCTTTGAACTTGGATATATGTATTTTCACCTATTTGATCAGCGTTATTTCAAATATGCGGCTTATTATAGAGAACAATTAAAGAAAGAAACCGGAGAGGATAATTATGTGGCGGCGCTTTCCTGGTTACAGAGGTCCCTTCTCCATACCCATAAATTACATAATATCTTAGCCGTCGAAAGGACTATTTGCCATGTTTTATTGCAGGCATCGTTATGTGCTGAGAGGGAAGGAAACGTTCATAAGGCGCTTGAATATGCAAAATCGGCTATAGATGGATGGGAAACGTACCGGATAAATCATTCAGATGATAGTTTTACTAACGTGAGTGGATTTTTAAGTACACTCGAAAAGAAGAAGGGTTTTTTGGAGAGTTTAGTTTATCAAAAGAGAAAGGAGAAAGATTTAAATTGATGGATAGTTTTTTGTGTAAATGTAGATCTGTTTTTAAGAATAGCCGTGTTAGCATTGTAATGATATTATTGATGCTAACCATCCTGATCCTGGGAATATCAAGGTCAGGATTATTTTCCCACAATGTTGAGGTTCATGCTGCACAAAAGACGAGTGAGGAGAAGCCTTTGTTTGAACTTGATGAGTCTGCCCAAAAGGAAAGGCCTTTGTTTGATCTGGAGGCCCCGGCTCATAAGGTAGCGGGGGATGCAGCGCACACGATACCCGGTCTGTGGTGGATTGCGCCAATCGGTGCGATTTGTGCCCTTTTTTTTGCCCGAAAGTTCTTCAAAGAAGTAATGAAGTCGCCGGAAGGTAATGAAAAGATGGTTTCAATAGCCAATCACGTCAAAGAAGGTGCTTATGCTTATCTGAAGCAGCAATACAAAGTTGTAAGCATATTTTTTATCGGTGCCTTTTTCGTACTTCTTCTCGTTTCTTTTGGATTACATGCCCAATCCAGGGTAGTGCCTTTTGCATTTCTCAGCAGCGGCTTTTTGTCCGGCCTTGCAGGTTTTCTGGGTATGAAGACTGCTACCAGCGCAAGCTCAAGGACAGCAGAAGGCGCAAGGAAGTCCTTAAACCAGGGGCTGCAAGTTGCGTTTAGAAGCGGGGCCGTGATGGGCCTGATTGTGGTAGGTATGGGGCTTCTGGATATTTCCCTCTGGTTTTTTGTGTTTCGTAAATTTACCGATGTTTCACTCCTTGATATGGCAATGATGCTCCCGTGTTTTGGTATTGGTGCGAGTTCTCAGGCCTTATTTGCAAGGGTAGGTGGTGGAATATTCACAAAGGCGGCAGATGTTGGAGCCGATTTAGTTGGCAAAGTAGAGGCGGGTATCCCGG
This sequence comes from Candidatus Jinrextremum sp., assembly GCA_039794405.1. Classification (GTDB taxonomy): domain Bacteria; phylum Planctomycetota; class Brocadiia; order Brocadiales; family Brocadiaceae; genus JBDIVL01. The sequence continues at coordinate 10,402 of JBDIVL010000031.1, forward strand.
AGGATGATCCAAGAAACCCTGCGACCATTGCAGATAATGTTGGAGATAATGTCGGTGATGTAGCAGGTATGGGGGCAGATTTGTATGAGTCTTATTATAATTCAATGCTAGCCTGTGCTGCGTTAGGTGTAACTGCTGGTTTGGGTATTGCCGGAATGGTTGTACCGATGGTTTTGTCAGGGATCGGTATCCTGCTTTCCATTATTGGTATCTATGCCGTTAAAACAAAAGAAGAGGCTTCACAGAAAGAGCTTCTGAAGGCACTGGGAAAGGGAATTAACCTCAGTTCGATCTTGATCTTGATTATTTCGGCAGTAGTTATTAAGATTATGTTACCCCAAAATTTTGGTATATGGGGATCTATCGTTACAGGCTTAATAGCCGGTGTTATTATAGGGAAAGGTACGGAATACTACACCTCTTCCAATTATTCACCGACAAAGGGCATTGCAGGGCATGCAAAGACAGGACCTGCAACAGTAATTATTGATGGTATCGCAACGGGTATGATGTCAACGGTTATACCTGTGGTAACTATTTCCGCAGCTATCTTATTGAGCTATGCCTTTGCCGGTGGTTTTTCAAGTATTTCCCTTGGTCTTTACGGAATTGCTATTGCAGCAGTCGGTATGCTATCAACGCTGGGATTAACATTAGCGACCGATGCTTACGGACCTATTGCTGATAATGCTGGTGGTAATGCGGAAATGAGTGGTCTTGAACCCTATGTGAGGGAAAGAACCGATGCGTTAGATGCATTGGGAAATACAACAGCCGCAACGGGAAAAGGTTTTGCTATTGGTTCTGCCGCATTAACGGCTATGGCTCTTATAGCATCATTTGTTGAGCAGATAAAAATAGGATTAGAAAGGGCCGGTGTGCATGTGATCCAAGTCGCGGGTTCCTCTATAGACCTGACTACCGCAAAGTTATCTGATCTTATGTATTATCTGGATATTACCATGTTAAATCCAAAGGTACTGGTTGGCCTGTTTATCGGTGGGCTATCAGCCTTTGTTTTTAGCGCCATGACTATGAAGGCTGTAGGTCGTGCTGCCGGAAGTATGGTGGAAGAAGTCAGAAGGCAATTTAGAGAAATTGCAGGGATTATGGATGGTACAGGAAAGCCTGATTATGCGGCATGCGTAGCAATTAGTACCAAGGGAGCGCAAAAGGAAATGTTTATCCCTGCACTCCTGGTGATTCTCGTTCCTATTGCCACGGGTTTGATATTAGGCATACCAGGTGTCGTTGGGCTTTTAACCGGCAGTTTAACAGTAGGCTTTTTATTAGCAGTTTTTATGGCCAATTCAGGTGGGGCCTGGGATAATGCCAAAAAGTATATTGAAGGCGGGGCTTTGGGAGGAAAGGGTTCTTCTGCGCATAAGGCTGCAGTTGTTGGCGATACGGTGGGAGATCCCTTCAAGGATACGTCAGGTCCATCTTTGAATATTTTGCTGAAGCTCATGTCTGTTGTGGCGGTTGTCTTTGCCGGAGTTATTATTAAATTCTCACCAAAGATAGGTGCCCTTTTACACCTTCAATGAAAAAGGTAAATAAGTTGCGGAGAAGACACATTCCCCTTAACAAAAAAAGGGGAATGTGAACTCTGTGGATAATTCTCGTAATACCATAAAAGAAATGAGGGCTTATTTATGGCAGGTAATATAATAACAGAAAAGGATGACAGAATATGTCCTAACATAAACTGTCAATATGACAATCATGTAAAGGGTGCAAATTTTTGTGTCCTGTGTGGTACCCTTCTGTATCATAGATGTGAAAACTGTGTAGAAGTGAACGCGAGGTATGCAAGGTTTTGTTACTATTGTGGAAGTAGTTTATCGGAAATTAAACCGCAAGTCCAATATGAAGCTGATTTTGAGGGGAATATTGGTACACAGCGGAAATAAGTTTTTCAGGAGGAACGGAAACGCTAGATTCAAAAGAGATTGCGATACTTTCTGCCCGGGTTGCTGATAGTAAGAAGGCCGAGGACATTTTGGTTCTTGATGTGCGGGGTTTAACTTTTCTTACCAATTTTTTTGTTATTTGCAGCGGTTTTAATAAACGACAACTGCAAAGTATCGCAAATGAGATAGAGCTAAAGCTGCAAAGTCACGATATTCGTTGTATGAGGATAGAGGGTTATACAAATGCCCTCTGGATAGTTATGGATTATGGAGATGTCGTTATCCACCTTTTTGATAGGGATGCGAGGCGCTTTTACGATTTAGATTTATTATGGGGAGATGCACCTAAATTGTCATGGAAACCTTAATTCATTGAGGTTTGAGGTGTTTTTTAATAACTGTTCTTTTGTGGGCGAATAGTTCCTGCAGACCCTGTAATGCCTAATTTTTGCGCCCTTTTTATATTTTTAATCCTTCGGCTTTCCTCTCGGCGCTTTTTTTCTGAAGGTTTTTCGAAGTAGGCCATACGTTTCGATTGATTAATGATACCTTCTTTATCACACATTTTCTTAAATCTTCTTAATGCATCTCTTAGGTTTTCATCTTGTGTTATTTGTATTTTTGCCATAAGCGATTCAACGACCCTTTCTTTAAATTATTTTGTTTAATTTATTTCAAACTCACATTGTAGTCTGTATATATATTTATGTCAAGTGAAAAATCCTATCATCTTATTAAGAAAGCCATGATTATAAAAGAAGCTATATCAAAATTAGTACGTAATCAGAATCTAAGTTTGGAAGAAAGTGCTGCTGTAATGACACAAATTATGGAGGGAGATGCTACTGACGCTCAGATTGCTTCTCTTCTTACAGCGCTGCGCATGAAAGGTGAAACCGCTGAAGAAATTACAGGATGTGCTATGGTGATGAGAAAAAAAGCCATCAAAATATATGCAGGGGATGGTGTAGTGATAGATACGTGTGGAACTGGAGGTGATGCAAGAAATACGTTCAATATTTCTACTGCGGCTGCTTTTGTGGTCGCTGGTGCTGGTCTAAAGGTAGCTAAGCACGGCAATAAGGCTTCTTCCAGTCAGTGTGGTAGTGCAGATGTATTGAAGTGTTTGGGAGTCAATATTGAAGCCGGTGTAGAGGCAGTAGAAAAATGTATTGCAAAGGCTAATATTGGATTCCTCTTTGCTCCTATACTTCATCAGGCTATGAAGTTTGCTATTGGTCCGAGAAAAGAAATTGGGATTCGTACGATATTTAATCTCCTCGGTCCTTTAGCAAATCCTGCCGGGGCTGTTCACCGTATTCTTGGTGTGTACAGTGAGAACTTAACTCTTTTAATGGCGGAGGTATTGAAACAGCTTGGAGATAAGCATGCCTTTGTTGTTCACGGTTTGGATGGTTTGGATGAAATAACTATTACTGATAAAACCAAAGTTTGTGAGCTTGCTGGGAATACGGTGAACAGCTATTACATAAATCCAGAGGACTTCGGAATGAAAAGGTCAAACCTTTCCTGCCTAACCGTCAATACTCCTGAAGAAAGTGCTGAGGCGATCAGGAGCATATTGGACGGTACTCGTGGTCCGAGAAGAGATGTCGTTCTCCTCAATGCTGCCGCTGCGATAATCGCAGGAGGATTGGCGAAGGATTTCATGGAAGGGATAAAAATAGCAGCACGATCTATCGATATTGGGAATGCAAAAGAGACGCTGAAGAAGTTAACCGAGATAAGCTGGCGATAGGCGTAAATCAAGGTGGATGTGGCATATTGAAAAAAAATCAATTTTTGAAAATTCTATTGCATTTCATTTGTAAATTTGTTTCACTAAGCGGTCAATGTTTTTTTATTTCATGTATGCTAATTAAATCGTTTGAGGAGCCAATCAATTATGATGATACCTAGGTTGGTATTCTTTACCAAGGGTGTTGGAAAACATAAGGATAAGTTACAATCTTTTGAACTTGCTTTGCGAAAAGCAGGAATTGAAAAATGTAACCTGGTAAGGGTGTCAAGTATCTTCCCCCCAAATTGCAAAATCGTTACGAGGGAGCAGGGCGTTGCAATGCTGAAGGCCGGGCAGGTAATTTTCTGTGTAATGAGTGAAAATTCTACCAGTGAGCCCAATCGGATGATCTCTGCTTCTGTCGGTATGGCGGTTCCATCCGAACAGGAGCATTATGGATATCTGAGCGAACACCATGCCTTTGGTGAGACAGAGGAGAAATCGGGTGATTATGCAGAAGATCTCGCTGCCACGATGCTGGCAAGTACGCTGGGTATCGAGTTTGATCCTGCGAAGAATTACGATGAGCGTAAAGAAACTTACCGGATGAGTGGTAAGATTGTAAAAACAAGGAATATCACGCAAGCGGCCCGGGGAGATAAAAACGGCCTGTGGACTACGGTGGTTGCTGCTGCGGTGTTTATTCTATAATCTTGTTTTTACCGATAGAGGCTTTTTAAACGGTTTAATTTTCTCATGAATAAGACCTATATTTATTTTACCTGCAACGCTCGTTTATTTTCTTGCGCCAGCACAGGTAATGGTTTTATTTATCCTGAAGTGGCGAACATCTAAATGAGACCTTGCATGATGGCAAATATTCTCCCGGTTTCATTTGGTTTTCAAACCGTTTATTTTCACATCTCAACTATTTCCACAAAACCTCGCTCAGTTTACATCAGACGCCTTTTTAGATATGTCATATAGGGGAGAGAATGTTTTGTAATATGGAAGCTATTGCTGCGGGATGCGTTGTCGCTCCAAAAGGGTTCCTGGCTGGAGCCGTTTATTCCGGCATCAAAACTGTCAAAGATAGTTTTGATGTGGGGATTATCTTTTCAGAATATCCTGCAACCGGTGCGGCTTTATTCACAACAAACCAGATCTGTGCAGCACCGGTAAAGTTGAGCAGGAAAGTCGCTCAAAAGGGATATGTGCGGGCATTTGTTATTAACAGCGGTAATGCAAATGCCTGTACAGGAGAGCAGGGCTATAGAGATGCAGAAGAAATGGCACGTATTGCTGCAGAATATTTGAAGATCTCTGAAAATGAAACACTGGTAGCTTCAACAGGTATTATCGGAAGACCCCTTCCCATGGACAAGGTTTCTGCTGGTATTAAGGCTGCCGCTGCATCTATGGGAAATGCCACTTCCCATGGTAATGCCGTTGCGCGGGCTATTATGACAACGGATACGAGACAGAAGGATATTGCCGTTAAGATAAAGATAGAAAATAAAGAGGTAATCTTGGGGGGGATTGCGAAAGGGGCAGGGATGATCGCCCCAAATCTTGCAACCATGCTCTGTTTTATTACTACGGATATTTCCATGCCCGCCGCTCTTCTTCATGAATGCCTCAGAAATTCTGTAGAATCTTCTTTCAACCGCATCACAATTGATGGGCATACGAGTACAAATGATACCATCGCCATTATGGCAAATGGGGCTTCCGGTATGAATATTTCTTCTTGTGATTCCGATAAATCGCTTCTCCATGCCTTCCAGCAGGGTTTAGACTACGTGACCGGTACCCTGTCCAGGGCTATAGTAAAGGATGGAGAGGGAGCTACAAAATTTATCCAGATAGATGTAGTAGGTGCTAAATCACGGAGTGATGCGACAAAGATCGCCAGATCGATTGCAGACTCACCGTTGGTAAAGACGGCGATTCACGGGGAAGATCCAAATTGGGGACGTATCGTCTCGTCCGCTGGTTATGCGGGTGTTGAACTGGATGAAACAAAGACTAACCTCTATATAAATGATATCTTGATTTTTACGAAAGGAATGCCGGCGAAGTGTGACCTTGATACCCTCGGTGAGTCTATGAAGGGATATGATATCCAAATTCGTCTGGAGCTTGGGTTGGGGGATTGTAAGGATACCGTTTGGACATGCGATTTGTCACATGAGTATATTACGATAAATGCCGAGTATCATACATAACTCCTTTCATAAATGGGGGCCATAAGGTATTTTAGTCCGTTACTTACGGCACGACCTTTAAGGCATGCTTTTCCTACCACGAGACCTTCCGCCCAAAATGGCCGAAATGGATGAGAATTACGGGTGGTTAAGTTTATGGTATAAGAATTTTTATTTTAGGTAAGTGGTTTTCTAAATTCTTTCCCTGTAGGTTGGGTGAAGCGAACAGACTGGGTCAAATGGAAATTACCGTGATGGTATATATTTACCTTAAAAAGCATAGAATAAATTTTTTTTCGATACTCTATTTTGTTTTAGATATAAAAACTTCCGTAATACACCTTTTTAGTGCATTACGGCACCTAACCTGTAAGGGTTTACATACTATTGAACTTTGCAATCAACATTGGCACACCAACTATGGTTATCATTCTCGCCATGTTAAAACAGGTTGACATGATTTGAGATAGTTATGATTTGGATGGAAACATTGTAACCTTTTCCTGACTTGTTTATTGAACGTATCTTAATTTACACACCATTTCCTTTGTCTCTTAGTATTTATTGACCATATTCTCGGACAACCTGTAAAGGACCTGACCCCTCCCTATGCTCCCTGTGCCCGCTTTCTTACAGAGCCTTTTTGGTTTATTTTATGGGAACAATTTCAGCTCTTCTGTTCAGGGAGCGGCCTTCTTCGGTATCATTGGGGGCAATAGGTTTTTTGTATCCGAAACCTATGATAGAGACACGTGATTCATCAATACCTTTCTCGACCAAATAATCCTTTACTGCCTGGGCTCTTTTTTGGGAGAGGTCTATATTATATTCCATTGAACCGATATTGTCCGTATGTCCCTCTATTCTTATGTTCATATGTGGGTTTTTTTGCAAAACATCCACAATGTTGCTGAGATTCGAGTCAAACTCTTCCTTAATATCCCATTTCTTATATTCAAAAGTGATTCCCTTTACCACCCAGCATCCTCTGGAATCAACCATGGCTCCTTGCGGTGTATCCGGGCATTCATCGTCTTTATCGTAAACACCGTCACCGTCACTATCAATATCACTAACTTCTTTTGGTATAGTTGTCAAAAATACATTTTTTACAAAGTCCGCCATGTTGTCACTGGATGCAATTTCATCAGCAGTTACCGAAAAGCCGCATTTTACTTCCCGTGCAAGATCTCTGAGTTCTTGTTCTCCTTCGGCAGTATTTCCCACAAAGATGGTGTAAAGGCATACCCTCTCTCCATACAATTCTTTTAAATCCTGTATCTTCGCTAGAGGACTTCCAATTAACTGTTCACCGTCACTGACAAGGATTATTGCATTTTGACCTCCCGATGTCAGTAATAGGTTCTTTGCATCTTTAATAGCATTACCAGCCGGACTGCAGCCATGGGGAATTGTTGCCCCGTTTAACGCATTTTCTAAAAGATCTCGTGAGTGCCTTCTGAGTTCATAAACAATAAATGTCTTGTCTAAATGCTTAAGGAATCCATGGCCAAAGGTTACAAAAGCGCTGTTTATATCAATCTCAGGCAGGGTATTATTCATTCTCGTTAAAATGTCTTTGGCCACGGTAAATTTGGAATGTCCTTTATTAACGGTACCGGTATATGCTTCTTCCATCGAGGCAGATGCATCTAAAATAATTACAAAACTTTCAATTTTTGATACGTACTTCACATCTTGGGATTCTGAATCTAAACTGTGAGGAACGAAAGTCTCAAGGGGTTCGATAGATTTCTTAAGAGGCTTAAGTTGAGCGCAGCTTGCTAGAATGGTAATTGATGCCGTAAGAAACGATGCTAATAGATATATTTTCCGCATAACGATTTCCCTATAAAGTTAAAAAATGAATTACAATTTACAGGATTTTGCTTTAGAACGAAAACTCAATAGTATTAAATATTTTCCCATGAGAGAAATACTGTAGCAAAAAGACAGTAGATTGCAAGTTTTTTTGAAACCAAACAGGATCCGGTCTTTATTCTTGCTGATGAATTGGTTCGTTGATAAAAATAAATAGATCGTAAAATATTGATATTATTTTCCAAAAAGTAGTTGACACGGTATTCGTAATGTGCCTTTTTGCTGCAGAAACAAAAACAGCTTAGAAGTTATCCCAAAACCTATTTTCTATATCGGACATCTCTCCATATCTTCAAAAGATTATCGCTACTAAATTGAAGTTTTTGGATAACTCAGACCGCGTGGCATGGACAAACTGGTTTGTCCGTGCTTGTTTAAGTACGCACATGGGCATGAAATATAACACACTGACAAACAGAGTTTGTCAGTGCCATCCCTGGAATTGGCTTACGTATTATGAAAATTTCTATACGTATAAACACTCTATCTTCAAATGATTATAAATACTAATTGAGGTTCTGGGATAACCTCTAAACAAATTAGATCTTTTAACGGGATAATATCAAAACTTTTATGAAAGTAGGGAGGAATAAAGGGTTTTAGAAGGAATGTACTGCCAGGAAAGGGAATAGAGAAGACAAGTACCATCAAATATTGGGGTAATGTCAACAGCACAGACTCCGATAGCGGTGACTGGTGAAGCGACTTTTGATTACTCAACGTATATCCTGACCGTGAAGGGTACAGTTAATGCTCAAGGATTACCAACAACGGTATGGGTTGAGTATGACACAGTTAGTGGTTCGTACAGTAACAAATCATCAATACAAGATGTGGATGGAACAAGTGATACATCTGTAGAAATAAACGTTAATATAACGAGCCTATCACCCAATGAGTCAGGAGTAATATATTATTATTATTACAGAATGGTTGCAAAAAACGAAATGGGTATTTCGTATGGAGAAGAAGAATCTTTGGGTTTAGTTACACCTATCATTGATTGTCTTTGCGGTGTATCAGGCAAAATAACGGCTGCTGTGTCGAAAGAGGGAATTGTGGATGCTACGATAATTGATTCCGAAGGGTCAATAAGCTATACAAATAAACTGGGTTATTTATTATATGTGGGATAATGGGGTAGTTCCCTGTAATTCTGGAGGAACCTATGGCCTTACAGCATCAGCAGATAGTTATGAATCTCTAACACAATACATTGATGTACAACCTTGTGTTGGAAGCACACTTAATTTCGAATTACAATCTGCTGGAACGCCCAGCCCGATTCCAACAATAGTTTTCACTCCGATACCACCAACAGTATTTTCTACATCCATATATGGAGATATAAATAAAGATATAAAAATGAGAACACCTCCGAGGATACTAAAGCTCAAGAAGAAACAAAGCAGTGTAGTAACGGTAATGATAGAAAGGGATAATGGTGTTCTGAAGGGGGAAACAGTAACGGCAATAATCGGAAAGGCCAGCGGCAGGCATATTTTGATTTTACCCGCAGATGAAGTTACCAATGAATATGGTCAGGCTCAATTTACCATTACTGCAAGAGATAAAGCTGGTAAAGCAAGGATTATTTTTAAATCAGGTAATGTGAAGAAGTCAATAATTGTAAGAGTAAGAAAATAATTGAGGGGGAAAGTTTATGAAACGCACACTATATGTGTATTCATGTTTGTTGATTATTGGCTTATTTGCTTGTTTTCCAGATAGGAGTTCTGGATGGACATATTCTGGTGATGGTAATTACCAAAGGAATTATAATAATTTTTGGAATATGGATTATAGTTATCCTACGCCCACAGACGATCATATTTAAAATATTTTGCTATTTATAGACTACTTTATCCCTCACACTGAGGAATTTATTCTGTTTTGCAAGAAGGAATTACCTTAACAAGGGGAAAGATATGCCGAATAAAAAATTTTTAATATACATGTGCCTTATCTTTGTGAATCTATTTCTAACCACTTTAGATATAAGAGCCGCCACGTGGAGAATAGAAACTATCGACAGTCCCGGGAATGTGGGTATGTATACCTCTATAGCAGTAGATTCAAAGGATAACGTACATATCAGCTGTAATGATGAAACAAATGATGATCTTAAGTATGCCACTAATGCCACTGGCACATGGACAACGGAAACGGTGGAAAGTATTGGGGATGTGGGTGAATATACCTCCTTGGCGATAGATGCAACCGGTACTGCACATATTGGATATTATGATTATTCACATGATGACCCTAAATATGCAACTAACGCTACCGGTACATGGACAACAGAGACGGTGGAAGAGTATGGAGTGATAGGTGCGCATACCACTCTGGCAATAGACCCAGGGGGAAAAGTGCATTTAGTCTATCTCGCTTCTGGTATTGACTCTACTGATGTAAGGCATGCCACTAATACCACCGGTACGTGGACAATAGAAACAGTGGATGAGGGTGCAGCAAATTATCTTTCCATGACAATAGACTCAATTGATAAATTACATATCAGTTATCTTGATTATAGGACCCTCACTATCAAGTATGCAACTAATGTCTCTGGTACATGGGTAGCAGAGAAAATAGAGGGAAGTGGGTACGGTGGATACACCTCCGTAGCAGTGGATTCGATGGATAAAGTACATATTAGTTATTCTGATTTCTATAACGGTTTACTTAAGTATGCCACCAATGCAAATGGTACATGGACGATAGAAACTGTAGATGGAAATGGTGCAGTAAGTGCATATTCCTCCATAGCACTGGATGCTAGAGATAAAGTCCACATCAGCTATTATGATTATACAGATGGTACCCTCAAATATGCCACTAATATAGCAGGAACATGGACGATAGAAACTATAGATAAGAATGGAATTGCAGGACGTGATAACTCTAGTACCTCTATAGTGGTAGATTCAAAAAATAGGGTACACATTAGTTATTATGATATTAACAAGGGCGACCTTAAATACGCCACCGCTGTCTTACCTGGAAGGATATCTGGCTCCGTGATTGATAAACAGGGCAATCCCCTTCAAGGCGTACGGGTAAGATTGAAAGGAGAGAAGACAAAGATAAAAAAGAAAATATCCTCCAATTCTTTTGGATCTTTTTTATTTGGAGGATTGAAAAAAGATACCTATAAAATCACTGCAATGAAAAAAGGTTATAAATAATTCAGAAAGAAAGTTAAACTAGAAGAAGGTGAAGAGAAAGAAATTGGGATTGTTATGAAAAAGGTAAGATAATGTAAGTATGCTATTAAGGCTGATAAAAAGGCTTAAGCAAGGCAGTGCGGACGGCTTCTTCATCCATAGCATGGGCCAGTACCGTCACCTGATCCCATCCTCGCAAACGGGTTGTGCCTTTGGGAACAACCACCTCTTTTCCCCGGGTTATCAAAGTGATCATCGCTCCCTGAGGCAGATGCAAGTCACAAATCCTGGGCCCTGGTGCGCCTTTAGGACCGGGCAAGTCGACTACCACCAAATCGATATCACTTTTAGCCATGGTGATGAGTTCCAGGTTATACAGCGGTTTAGGTTTTAAGGGCGAGGACAAGCCCAGCCACTTGGCTACGAGTCCCAAAGTAGAACCTTGTATCAATACCGACAACATTACTGCGAAAAACACAAGATTGAAAATCTCCTGGCCAACAGCCAGGCCAGAAGCCGCAGGATATGTAGACAGAACAATGGGAACAGCCCCCCGAAGCCCCGCCCACATGATAAAGAGCTTATTTTTCCATCTCAAACGCATACCCAGGGTTCCCAGCCATACTGCCATTGGCCGCGCCACAAAGGTCAACGCCACAAATAATATGATCCCTTCAAACCAAAGCTTCGACCACTGGTGCGGGAATACTAGGAGCCCCATCAACGCGAACATGCAGATATTGGCAATGGTAGACAGGGCCGACAAAAAATTGGATACCCCTTGTTTGTGAACAAATGGATGATTGCCCATCACATACCCGGCGATAAATACCGCCAGCATTCCGCTGGCCTGGACCAGTTCAGTCAATCCATAAGTTAGAAGCATAATTCCTATAGACAATACGTAGTAATGTCCCCGATCCTGTGGAGTAAACCGGTTGAACAGCCAAATGGCGCAACGGGCCAAGAACCAGCCAAGTAAGGGGGCCGCAGTAAATTTCCAGAAAAACGATAGAATTACCATGGGCCACTGGGCTTGTCCCGAAGTGAAACCTTCGACCGCTGCGAGGGTCAACAAAATCGCCATGGGATCATTGGCGGCACTTTCAATCTCGACAATGGAAGACAACTTGGGCCTCAGAGGCTGGCGACGCAGAATCGAAAAGGTAGCTGCCGCATCGGTAGAGGAAATGATAACAGCCAGCAGGAGTGCTTTTTCAAATGACCAGCCCAGTAGCCCCCAAAGAACACCAAAGGTTCCCGTTGCAGTTAAAATAACACCCCATGTGGCTAGGCCACCTGCGGGCAAAGCTACTGCCTTAAAGTCATCGTGTTTGGTACTAAAGCCACCCTGGAACAAAATAAAGACCAGGGCCATATTGGCGACCTGATTGGTTAGGTTAATGTCGTCAAAGTGCCAGAAATTCAGCACATCGCTTCCGAAGAGGATGCCGACACCCAATGCAACCAGGATAACAGGAACGCTCCAGCGATCAAGCCATACCGCCGCCAACACCACAGCGATCAAAATCATTGGCCCGACTATGTAAGCAATATCCATAAAAGACCTCTTGAAAGAGTGCCAAAGTCAAGAACAAACGTTGCCCCTCGACTTGTCGCAATTGTTGGAATTATGTCAAAATCATGTTCCGAAAGCTTCTATTACCAGGTACGCTGTTACTCATTATTTGTTAGCAAATGTGTAAGCCCCTAACTAAATCGACTCAAACGAACAATACTCCATTCCAAACGTATTTGCTACTGCCCCATTTGTAAGTTTTCCTTTTATCATATTGATGCCTCTCATAATGGCAGTATTTTCTCTGGCTGCACACTGATATCCTTTGTTGGCAATCTGTAGGGCATAGGGTAATGTCACGTTGGTTAATGCATAGGTTGATGTGCATCCAACGGCACCCGGTATATTGGTCACACAGTAATGAATAACATCGCATTCTTTATAAATGGGGTTGCTATGTGTGGTGGGTCTGCTGGTTTCTGTACATCCTCCCTGGTCAATAGCTACATCAATAATCACGGTACCAGGTTTCATCGTTTTGACAAGGTCTTTTGTTACGACGTATGGTGCGCGTGCCCCTTCTATGAGTACCGCACCAATCAAAAGGTCTGTTTCCCTGACATTTTCCCTTATATTTTGGGAATGAGACATAAGGGTAACTACGTTTTTTGGCATGATATCGTCCAGGTATCTGAGTCTGTCCATATTAATGTCGAGAATAGTAACTCTTGCCCCAAGGCCTGCAGCCACTTTGGCGGCATTTGTGCCTACGATACCTCCACCAATTATGGTAACGTGCGCAGGCGCTACCCCTGGCACTCCTCCCAAAAGTATCCCACGCCCGTGCATGGGCCTTTCCAGATACTTTGCGCCTTCTTGTATGGACATCCGCCCGGCTACCTCACTCATGGGGGTCAGGATAGGATGTTGTCCTTGTTCATTCCGGATTGTCTCGTAGGCAATTGCTATTACGTTTGCTTTCAGTACGGCGTGCGTTAGCTCCCGCGAGGCGGCAAAGTGGAAAAATGTGAAGATGATTTGGCCTTCTCTCAGGAACGGATACTCTTCAGGCTGGGGTTCCTTGACTTTCATTATGAGCTGGGCTTGTTGATAAACACCTTTTGCATTTTCAATAATTTTGGCGCCAGCGCTTTTGTATTCTTCATTGGAAATGCTGCTTCCTAACCCCGCATCTTTTTCTACAAGTATCGTATGTCCATATTTCATCATTTCCTCCACACCGGCAGGAACGATGGCCACCCGGTACTCGTCGGACTTAATTTCTTTGGGTATACCAATGATCATCTGAGTTTTCTCTTCAAAAAAAATGTATAGTCTGTTAGAATCATCTCAATCTTACGAAATCTGATAAAGTTTATGGAAATAGCAATTCGTAGTGTACATTGATGGTCTTTTTTGTCAAGGTAATATTTAATCAGTGTTTATCCGTGTTAATCCGCAGTTAGTTTAACCAAATGTATATGAAAACATGCGCCTTTATTACGCTCGGATGTAAGGTTAATCAATATGAGACGCAGGCCATTCGGGAATCACTCGCTGCTAAAGGATTTATAGAAGCAAGTCCTGAACAGGCTGCTGATCTTTACGTGATTAACACGTGTACGGTTACATCGGCGAGTGATGAGAAATCGCGCCAATATATTAAAAGGGTCAAACGAAAAAATCCAGGGGCGACCGTCGTTGTTACCGGCTGCTATGCAGAGGCAGATACCGAAACTATTAAGAACATGGAAGGGGTAGATTATGTAGTTACCAAGGCGGAAGAGGCACGGCTGGCAGAGATTGTAAGTCAGGCAGTTCCCCAACATTTTCCACGGGAAACAGCCGTACCTTTAAAAGATTCCGGCGATGATAGAGATCCTCCTTTATCGTTCGAAGATGGTGATTCTATCTTCAATATGAAGATAAGCCGCTTTGCAGGACATACAAGGGGATTCCTGAAGATTGAGGATGGATGCGATATGTATTGTTCTTACTGTATTATTCCTTATGTACGGGGAGGTATCAAGAGCCGAAAACCACAGGATATTTATGAGGAAGCAAAACGCCTGGTTTATAACGGCTATAAAGAAATTATCCTGACGGGCATCCATTTGGGTGCCTATGGCAGGGATACTCAAGAAAACTATCGTTTATTAGATGTTATTTACGAACTCAGTAATATATCGGGTCTGGAAAGGGTCCGTTTTAGTTCTCTTGAAATTAATGAGATAACAGAAGACTTCATAAACCTTGCCGCCCGTACAAAAAAAATATGCCCCCATTTCCATATACCACTTCAGAGTGGAGACGATTTTATTTTGAAAAAGATGAACAGGAAATATACTTCATTACAGTATCTGGAAACATTGGACAGCATCCGTTCCGCGATTGACTTGCCATCCTTTACCACGGATGTTATGGTAGGTTTTCCAGGGGAAAAAGATACACATTTTGAAAATACCATCGATGTATGTAAGAAGGCCGGTTTCAGCCGGATGCATGTATTTCCTTTCAGCGCGCGAAAGGGCACACCGGCAGCAGGGATGTCAGGTCACTGCAATCCACAAATTATCAGGGAAAGAAAGGCAGTGCTGGAGTCTTTGGCAAGCACCCTGGCCTTTGATTACAAGAAACATTTTTTCAAAAGGTCTGTAGAGGTACTTGTGGAAACTGAAAGGGAGTCCAGAACGAACACATTATGTGGTTATTCAGAACGGTATATTAAGGCCTTGTTTGAAGGCCCGGATGCACTGAAAAATAAGGTTGTTTCTGTAAGAGTAGAAAAGGTTACTCCTTCTTTTGTATTTGGTACTTTATCATGAAGAAATACCTTAACCCATGCTTTATTCCTTTCATCCTTTGTATTTTTTATACACATGCTTCTTTTGGTCTGCCGGCAGACGATGTCATACCTTTAGTAGATGAAGAGTATTATCCACAGGCACATAAATCGTTGAGTGCCGCAAAGGAATCTATCTGGTGTGTCATGTATTCGGCGGATATTGACCCCGAGTATAAAAATGGATGGGAATATAGTCTGATTAATGATCTTGTTCAGGCACATCGGCGTGGTGTGGCAGTAACCGTTATTTTTGAACAAAACATTACATTTTGGGAAAAAGGTGAAAAAGGTAAAGAAACGAAAAGAAAGAGTTGTGAGGCATACGAACTACTCAAAGGAAAGGGAGTCCCTGTGTACTACGATAGTGTTAGTCGCGTTACACACAGTAAGATACTTGTTATCGATAACTATATTACCATTTTAGGCAGTACGAACTGGACATACAGCGCATTAAAGAGGAATCATGAGGCGTCGGTACTGATAAAATCACGTAGTGTGGCAGAGTCGTTTCTTAATAAAATCAAGAAAATTTCAACATGTCATCCGTAATGATTAGATTTGAAAGACATGCAAAAAGGTAAATGAAATGGAGACGTATTTCTGAAAAAGAAGTTCTTCCTGTGGAGGCAATCAAATGGTGGATGTGCCAGTCAGAGGAAGACGAAGGAAGACGCTATTATAGAAAAAATGAACTTATTTCATATTTTTATTTCCATATCTTTGTGGCCTATTATGGGGCTATATAAAAACCTCCTTTTTATACAAATTTTTTACATTTCCCTTCGTTCCTCCTTATTTGGAGGGATTTGGTTGCGATATTGTAGCGCTGCGTGTAGAAGACTTAGGTTTTTAATTTGCGTCCTTTTCATAATCTGTGGCTTCAAGCTTTTACCCCAGGATGTTTTCGCCATAGGAGAAACCTCAAAGTTTACCTTTGCTCAAATGGAATATTCCGGAGGAAACTGGAATCCCAGACCTAACGCATCCAAACGTTTACTATGGGAACTTATCAAGCGAACGAGTGTTGAGGCCCGCATTGATATGGTCTCTATTCGTTCCGATAATGCAAACCTCTTTGAATATCCATTTCTTTATATGTCCGGCGATCAGGAATTCCCACCTCTTAGTGAAAAAGAAATCAGCAATTTAAAATTATATCTGGAGTTTGGAGGTACCCTTCTTATCGATGACGGCATTGGAAAAAGTGATTTTGGTTTTGACAAATCCATCCGTCGCGAGGTTAAGAGATTATTTCCAAATAAACCACTCGAACGGCTGCCAATTGACCATGCGGTCTTCAAATCTTTTTATTTGTTAAACCAGGCGTACGGGAGGGTTATAGAAAAGTCTTTTTTGGAGGGTATAACAATAGGGGAACGAACGGTGATTATCTATTCACAAAATGACCTCGGTGGTGCTTGGGCAAAGAATCCACTGGGAAATTGGGAGTATGAGGTAATTCCGGGTGGGGAGACGCAGAGGGCTATGGCCTTCCGCCTCGGGATAAATATTATCATGTATGCCCTGACGGGTAACTATAAGCAGGATCAAGTACACCTTCCTTTTATTTTGAGAAGACAGATGTAAATTATGGAAAATTTTACCCAATGGAATCTTACTTTTCCTGGTATTGAAAATACCGGTTTACGTTTGCTCGTGATATTTTGTGCTATTGCTGCGTTATATCTTTCCTGGCTGAGCATTAAAGCTATTTATCCCATACCTAAGCGATTATTACTCCTTGGGCTCCGGTTTGCCGCAGCGGTACTTATCGTTATCCTTCTCTTTCAGCCGCAACTAGAGCAAAAGGAGGTTTTGAGGTTAAAGAATAAAGTCGTGTGCCTGTTGGATAATTCAAAAAGTATGGCCCTGAAAGGCGGTGATACCGGTATATCCCGGTTCCAGCTTGTCAATAATTTCTTTAAGGATAATGCATCTTTTATAGAAGAACTCCACAACAATTTTGACGTTGATTATATATCTTTTTCGGACATCATCAGAGAGATCTCTTATGGTGATATAGAAAGAGGCCTTTCCCTTGATGGTGAGAATACTGATATTGCCCAAACGCTTAAGCTTCTGAAAAAACGTTACGAAAACAAACCGGTAAAGGGATATTTTATTTTTTCAGATGGTGCAGATACCGTTGAACTTCCTTCGAGTGTAAATAAACTCAATATTATTTCAAATCTTGCCAAGGATCTTTCGGCTCCGTTCTTTACCTTTTCACCGGCAGGTAATATGGATGTAAGGGATATTGCCATCAGTAATATTTCTTATGACAGCTTTACCTTTGTGAGGAGTTCATGGAAGGCGGATGTTGAGGTAAAAGTCTTTGGATACAGAGATCTCAAACTTCCTATTACTCTGAAACAAGGAAACGATATCATTTCCTCCAAGGTCTTGGATATCGGAGACCAAGGTGAATTTCACATAGATTTATCGTTTACGCCTTACACAACAGGAACATTCCTCTACACGGTATCTATTCCCGTCCAGTCCCAGGAGGCAATTACCGAGAACAATCAAATCAGTTTTTTAGTAAAAGTGGTGCGTGATAAAATTAGGGTTATGCATGTTTGCGGACGTCCTTCCTGGGATGAACGTTTTCTGAGACGGGTATTAAAAAGTGATCCCAACATTGACCTTATATCTTTCTTTATCCTTCGGACACCAACCGATGTCTCTGATGCCAGAAATGAAGAACTCAGTCTCATCCCTTTTCCTGTAGACGAACTGTTTACGCAGGCACTAAACAGTTTTGATTTAGTCATTTTTCAAAATTTTGACTATCGACCCTATGATACATCATTCTTTCGGTTTTCACACTATCTCAATAATATCCAGAGATTTGTAACAGAGCAGGGTGGTGGTTTTATGATGGTTGGCGGTGATATTTCATTTTCTCAGGGTGGATATGATGGTACGGCTATAGAGGAAATCCTTCCTTTTGATCTTACCGCGGAAAGAGATACTATTGATGTATCACGACACAAGGCCATACTAACAAATGACGGCCTAAAACACCCTGTGACTGCGCTTGATGACAATGCGGAAAGAAACACCGCCCTGTGGAAGGAACTTCCGGAGCTTGATGGATGTAATGTGACCACGCAGCTAAAGCCGGATGCCACATCTTTAGCGATCTATCCCGTACATGAGAATCCATCCCTTATTGCTGTGCGTGATATTGGACTTGGCAGGTGTATGGTTATTGCAACTGACTCACTGTGGCGATGGAATTTTCTGTCCGTTGGGAAAGGAGGCAGTAATAGGTATTATATAAAATTCTGGCAAAATGCTATAAAATGGCTCATTAAAGACCCCACGCTAAATCCTATCCGTATAGGAGTAAATAAAGAGACATTTTTACCCCATGAAGAAGTTCAAATAAAAATTGAAGCGCTGGGGAGAAATTATCAGCCTTTAGAAGACGTGCAATTAGATATCGACATTGTGAATGAATTTTCTGGTAAGAGCATACTTGTCACAAATGGGATTACTGATCATGATGGTCAATACAGATTTACCATAAAACATGATAAAGAAGGTTACTATATTGTTAAGGTTACAGCCAAGAAAGAAGGCGAAGAGATAGGACAGGATTATACTATCTTTCGTGTCGCATGGGTAAACAAGGAGTTTAAAGATCCATCTATCAGAAGGGATATCCTTGTTGTATTAGCGGAAGCATCAGGAGGAAAGTACTTTGACCTTCCCGTGAAAAGTATCGAAGAAAAGCTTTCGCTTGAAAATCCCTCCATTACAAAACTCGTCGGGAAAAGGCAAGTATCCATGTGGGATAAGTGGTATATCTTTGTGACGATACTGGCAGTCGTTTCTCTAGAATGGTGGATTAGAAAACGTAGCGGACTGAGCTAGAGCAAAAAACACTTGCAATGAAACATTTCATTTAGTATATTTTACACTTTGCGAAACAGTTTGGTCGGACGCTATTTTATTCAGGTATAAAGGAGAAATATTACTTGATAATAGCGATAGATGGTCCAGCGGGTTCTGGGAAAAGTACTATTGCTAGGATTCTGGCGAAACGGCTGGGATTCAAATATCTTGATACCGGTGCAATGTACAGGGCGCTGACATGGAAAGCGATGCAAAGGGGTATAAACCTTGAAAATGAAGACGCCTTATGCCAGCTTATGGATCAAACCACTATTGAGTTTCAATATAGAAACGAGAGTCTGGATGTGTTTGTAGATGGTGTTCCTGTTACAAAGGATATTCGTTTACCCGCTGTCACAAACAATGTTCATTACATTTCAGATAAGCCAGGTGTTCGAAGGCTCATGGTAAAACTTCAGCAAAAGCTTGCTGTTGGGGAAAATGTGGTTGCTGAAGGAAGGGATATGGGAACGGTAGTATTCCCGCATGCAGAAAGAAAATTCTTTCTGGATGCGGATATTGAAGAGCGCGCCCAAAGGCGCTATTCTGAATTTAAACCATCGGATAAGGGAATTTCTTTTACTGACGTTGTAAAAGATATAGAAATGCGGGACAGGCGTGATATAACAAGAGATAATTCACCCTTAAAAAGGGGGAGTGATGCAATCTATATCAATACTACGAAGTTGACCATCGAGGAAGTATTTCATATGATATACAGAGAAATTGAGCCTATTTTAAAGGGATAGAATTTTTACAAAAAACGTATTTTATTTCATAAGATTCTTTTTATTTTATTGTAATTTTATTTCGGAGAATTTATTAAATTATGGATCGTGATTATTTAAAAGAATATAACGTAAATTTAGAGGATGTCGAAAAAGAAGTCCAAGCAATTATGGAGGACGAGGATGCCAAGAAGAGAATGGAATCCACCTATTATGATTCTGTCCAAAACTTCGAAGTCGGTACCGTCCTGAAAGGACGTATTCTTAGTGTCTTAGGGGACAATGTTATCGTAGATTGCGGGTATAAATCCGAGGGCATGATTCCTAAATTTGAATTTGACGATCCATCCGAAATAAATATTGGTGAAGAGGTAGAGGTTTTATTAGAGGCCGTAGAAGACGATTCGGGGCTTATCAAGTTATCGAAGCGCAAGGCAGACCGCATCCGTGGTTGGGAGAGAGTTATTGCTAGGTATAAAGAAGGTGATATTATAACAGGGCGTGTCACGAGGAAGATTAAAGGTGGCCTGCTTGTTGATATGGGCGTACCAATATTTTTACCAGCTTCTCAAATTGATGTAAAGCCACCCGGAGATATTTCTCAATATATTGGACAGGAAGTGATCTGTAAAATTCTTAAAATAGATGAAGAGCGGCAGAATATTGTTGTCTCGAGGCGAAAACTCATTGAAGAAGAACGTGACAAAAAGAAAAAGGAATTGTTGGGAGAGATTGAAGTCGGTCAGGTACGAAAGGGAGTAGTGAAAAATATTGCAGACTTTGGTGCATTTATAGATCTCGGTGGATTAGATGGGCTTCTCCATATTACTGATATGAGTTGGGGCAGGATAAGTCATCCTTCAGAAATACTTGCCATTGATGATGAAGTTGAGGTAAAGATACTTGATATTGACAAAGAAAAAGAAAAAGTAGCCCTTGGGTTAAAGCAAAAGTCCGAAAATCCTTGGTTGCACATAGAAGAAAAATACCCTGTGGGTTCCCGGGTAAAAGGGCAGGTTGTTAATATAATGTCTTACGGTGCCTTTGTAAAATTGGAAACAGGTATTGAAGGCCTTGTTCATATTTCTGAGATGTCCTGGACACGCCGCATTAACCACCCGTCAGAAATGGTAGCTATCGGGGACACTGTAGAGGTCGTTGTTCTAAAAATTGATAAAGAAAAAGAGGAGATCTCTCTCAGTATGAAGCAGACAGAGGTTAATCCCTGGACCGTTATTGAAGAAAAGTATCCGCCTGGAACAAAGATTAAAGGACGTGTCCGTAATTTAACGAATTACGGAGCATTTATTGAGATTGAAGAAGGTGTGGATGGATTACTGCATATCTCCGATATGTCTTGGGCAAAGAAGGTAGGCCATCCTTCTGAAATTGTGAAGAAGGGTGATAAAATAGAAGCAGTGGTGCTTTCTGTTGATCGTGAAAAGAAGAGAGTCGCCTTAGGGCTGAAGCAACTTTCTGATGATCCATGGACAAGAGAGATTCCTGAAAAGTTTAAAGTGGGTGATGTTGTTAGAGGTAAAGTTACAAAGTTGACAAACTTCGGTGCATTTTTAGAACTTGGTAAGGGAATAGAGGGACTTCTGCATATATCTGAATTTTCTAATGAGAAGATAACGAATCCTGCTGATGCTGTTAATATTGGCGATGAACTGGAAGTTCGTGTTATCCGTATCGAACCGGAAGCAAGGAAGATAGGACTTAGTCTTAAGAGATTATCTGACTCAGAACAAAAGTTAACTGTCTCATCATCTTCAAACGGAGATTCCCAAAAGCAGATGCAAGGTGAAGTTGTTGAAAAGGAACCAACTGCCTCGGATGCTTCATAACCCGTTACAGAAAATAGAGGAGGTATTCGTACGGAAACTGCTTTACAAACATACCTAAAAGAAATAAACAAAATTCCGTTGTTATCTCCTGAAGAAGAAAAGGAAGTAACAAAAAAGGTGGCTGATGGGGATCAAAAAGCGCGTGAAAAGCTTATACGATCTAATCTGCGGCTAGTTGTCAGTATCGCGAAAGAATATGTGAACCGAGGACTTTCCTTTTTAGATCTAATTGAGGAAGGAAATCTAGGATTGATTCGTGCCGTAGAGAAGTTTGATCCATCTACTGGATATAAATTCAGTACGTATGCTACATGGTGGATCAAACAAGCCGTCCGTCGTGCCTTAACCGACAAGGCAAAAACAATTCGCATACCTTCTTATATGATCGAAAAAATATCCGAGTTAAAAAGCACGTCTACTGATTTGTTAGACAAGCTTGAGAGGCCGCCAAGCGTAAACGAAATTGCTGAAAAGATGGATATTACTGCAAAAAAAGTACAATCCATTACGCATGCTATACGTTCGACTGGGTCTCTTGATACAACCGCTATTACAGGTTCAGACCTTATCTGGGCACTCAGTAACATAATACCAGATGAAAAAACTCCCGCCCCTGAAGAAGAGCTAGAGGAGACTTATGAAAGAGAAGCGGTGAAGAGGCTCCTGGAAATTATTGATAACAGAGAGGCCATGGTAATAAAAATGCGATATGGGCTGGCAGACGGTGAACCAAAGACCTTAGAAGAAATTGGTAAAATTTTGCATATAAGCCGTGAACGTGTCCGGCAGATAGAGAAAGAAACCATTCGAAAATTATACTTTCTTTTGACAAAAGAAGAGAAAGAGGGGAAAGAAAAGGAATAGATGTCTATGGAGGATTTAAGAGGGCTAATCAGAGATGTACCAGATTTTCCTAAAAAGGGTATCGTTTTTAAAGATATTACACCCTTGTTTCAAAACCCAAAGGGATTAAGGGAAACTGTAGAATCAATTGCTGATCATTATAGGAATAAGGATATTGATGTTGTCGTTGGTGCTGAGGCGCGTGGCTTCATCCTTGCTCCTGCTATAGCCTTAAACCTGGGCGCCGGGTTTGTTCCCATTAGAAAACCAGGTAAACTTCCTTACGAAAAGGTTCGTATGAGCTATGCCCTGGAATATGGTACCGATACACTTGAAATACACAAGGATGCTATTAAAAAAGGTCAACAGGTGCTTATTGTGGACGATTTGCTGGCAACAGGTGGAACTATGGCGGCTTGCTGTAAGTTAGTTGAATCTTTGGGCGGAAACGTTGTGGGGTGTGCCTTTTTAATTGAGCTAACTTTTCTTAACGGCAAAAGGGCTTTGGATAAATACGATATATTTTCACTCCTAAAATACTGAACATAAGCCCCTTTTTTACTTTTTCTTATATCCTCATAAAAAATGCTTTTTCAATTCAAATTGCCTTATTCCTTCAGAGTGACGATTTACTGTGCCACTCTGAAGGAACATGGAGTAGTAGATTTTAATAGAGAGTTATCTCGATTGATTGGCCTTCTTTCCAGACTTGATTAAATACTTTTGCATTCTTTAATGCATCCATTACTTGTTTTTCAATCCACATAATTATATCGCTATAGCCGCAGCTAAAACATCCGACCATTGCAGAGCCTTTCATTGTTTTTACAATTACGGAAATAGCTTCGCCACTACAGTTCGGGCATTTGGTTGATGAAATTACAGCTTTATATTTTTCCCCGACTTCTTTATTTGAAAAATGCTCTGACATTTTTGTGCTCCTTTAATTTTGTACTTTAAGAGTAATGAAGTACACTGACTTTTATAGTAAAACAAATTCTTGTAATGAAAAGTTTCAATATTTTATTTCACTTAAATTTCAAACTGTACCATATAATCAATTTCATGAAACCAATCATTAATTCTTTACAAGAATATAAAACATAGTGTATCCGTTTTTTGATTTGGATTCAAGTGATTTGTTTTCTTAAGTTTTGCGGACAAAAGAGGTACAATTTGAAGCTGTGAGCATTAGTAGGAAACCAATATCAGGACTCATTATCCTCTACTTATTTACAAAATCATGTAACAAAGGTGATATTCTAAATTACTCAAAATGCTATTGACATAAAATACCCTTCAATAATAGAATGCTCATATGGTTACGATAAAGGCAAAACCTGAGTAATCAGGTGGCGCAAAGTAAAGGGTCTTTTCACCCCTTAAATCCTTCTTTCATAAAGGGAGAATTTGAGGGACTAAAAAAAAGACAGCCTTACTGCCGAAGATGTTTATTACGATATCTTTGCAGTAAGGTTTTTTATTTATAAAGGTAGCTAATTAGTATTTAACGAAAACTTGTAAAAAATATCATTTCGAGTAGAGCAAAGAATCTTTGATCAATAAATTACAGGGTTTCCAGATCTCTCCCTCTGGCAGAAAATGTCAAAAGTACGGGATTTTCGTTCAGATATTGAATATTCCAATTACGAAAGGAGCGAAGGTTGAAGGAGATTAGGAATGTATGGCCGGGAAGACCCTATCCGTTAGGGGCGACGTGGGATGGGGCCGGGGTCAACTTTGCACTCTTTTCTGAAAATGCAGTGAAGATCGAACTATGCTTGTTTGAACAATCCAAAGGAGATTATGAGATTGCACGGATCCCATTAACCGAATATACTGACCAAGTTTGGCATGTTTATCTGCCTGAGGCGCGTCCCGGGGATCTCTACGGTTATCGTGTCTATGGCCCATATGAACCATGTAAAGGTCATCGTTTTAATCCGGCGAAACTCCTTTTTGATCCATACAGCAAGGCCATTTCTGGGCATATAGAATGGAGCGATGCACTTTTTGGGTATACAATAGGCGATCCTCATGCCGATCTCTCAAAAAATGACCATGATAGCGCTTCTAATATTCCGAAATCTGTTATTTTGGACCAGGCATTTAACTGGGGAGATGATGTCCATCCCCGAACTCCATGGCATAAGACGCTTATTTACGAACTCCATGTGAAAGGATTTACTGCCCGCCATCCTGACGTTCCGGAAGAGCATCAAGGAACTTATGCTGGTCTAACCACTCCAGCAGTGCTTGACTACCTTCATTCAATAAGGATTACTGCCGTTGAATTAATGCCAGTACATCATTTTGTGACCGACAGGTATCTTATAGACCGAGGACTTACTAATTATTGGGGTTACAATTCAATCGGTTTTTTTGCACCGGAATCCCGATATTCTAGCAGTGGATTTCTGGGACAGCAAGTAATGGAGTTTAAGACTATGGTCAAGACTCTTCATCGTGAGGGAATCGAGGTTATTCTGGATGTGGTTTATAATCATACAGCAGAGGGAAACCATTTGGGACCTACCCTCTCTTTTCGGGGAATTGACAATGCCAGTTATTATCGCCTGGTACCGGAAAACCGGCGCTATTATATGGATTATACGGGAACTGGTAATACTCTCAACATGTTGCATCCACGTGTACTACAACTTATTATGGATAGTTTACGATATTGGGTATTAGATATGCACGTAGACGGACTTCGATTTGATTTGGCTTCAGCGTTGGCGCGGGAACTTCATGAAGTAGACCGTCTTGGATCATTCTTCGATATTATCCATCAAGATCCTGTGCTTTCGCAGGTAAAGTTGATAGCCGAGCCGTGGGATTTAGGTGAGGGGGGATACCAGGTAGGAAACTTTCCTGTCCTCTGGGCGGAGTGGAATGGCAGATACCGTGATACGGTGCGGCGTTACTGGAGAGGAGATCCTGGACAGATTGGTAATTTGGCCTATCGATTGACAGGCAGCAGTGATCTTTATGGAAAGAGCGGACGGAAACCATATGCCAGTATTAATTTCGTGACGGCTCATGATGGTTTTACCTTAAATGATTTGGTCAGTTATAATCAGAAATATAATGAGGCAAATAAAGAGGGAAACCATGATGGAACTGATGAAAATTTTAGCTGGAATTGTGGAACTGAGGGACCTACCGATAATCCGTCAATCTCAGCACTGAGGGCACGCCAGCAACGTAATTTCTTGGCAACTTTACTCCTATCACAGGGAGTTCCGATGTTATTGGCTGGCGATGAGATTGGCCATACCCAACGTGGAAATAATAATGCGTATTGCCAGGATAACGAGACTTCCTGGATAAATTGGAATTTGGATAAATCACGGCAGAATTTATTGGAGTTTACCCGATTTGTGATTGAGTTCGTTTACACACACCCGGTCTTGAGGCGTCGAAATTTCTTTCATGGAAGAAAGATTCACGGTTCTGAGATAAAAGATTTAACCTGGTTCCGGCCTGACGGGGAGGAGATGACTGAAGAGGACTGGAATAATCCAATCGTCCGTTGTTTAGGCCTTCGGTTAAGTGGCGATGCTATTGAAGAAGTTGACGACCGCGGAAATCAAATTAAGGATACAACTTTGCTTATCTTGCTAAATGCTCATCATGATCAGATATCCTTTATCCTGCCATCTAAACCACCGCAAATGTGGTGGGATTTTGTGCTGGATACCAATGGAGAAATAGGGGTAAGACAATCCAGGCCAAAGAGTGAAAGTGAACCATACAATCTTATAGGCCATTCGCTGGCATTGCTTTGTTTACGTGGCAACGATAAGAAATAAGTAAAAGCAGATATTGAGGCTTATCGAGGGTGAAGAAAAAACTGCAAGAGGGCTGGTAGATGGACTTTTTAAAGATTTTTTATGAATTTAAGAAAAAACAGCCCAATATAATACCCCTTATATCTCTTGCTGTAATTATCGAGATTAATTTCCTATAGTGAATTATTTAAGATGCATGTTTTTTCCATTAAAATTATGCCGAGATACACAAAGAGGCAACTTATATAGGTTGCCTCTTTGCCCTTCTGTCTTGGAGAGTTCGCTACATATCTATTATTTTGTAATTGTTGTCCTAACAGCCAATCTCTGTTCCAGATATGCAGATGTTGAAGGTTCTATTGATGTCTGTGATGACAGTCACACCTGCAATCCCCTTCTGGCTTTGATGGTAAATGCTTACATTTTTGGCACATCTCTTCTTTCTGCTCCTCTGCTTTTGTCTCTTTTGTTTCCTTCTTTTCTCCCTCTTTTACTACGTCTTTCCCGTCCGGTTGAAGGACCTGGTAATGCTGCGCTGTTGCAGAGTTTATAAATGTCGTAATTACAGTACCAAATATTAAAGTACCAGCTACGAGAAGACTATAACTCAGTTTTTTTACCATTTTCTACCCTCCTTATAATAAGAAATCGATATTAAGGCAAATTGTCTTTCAAATCTTATTAAACTACCACGTTCCCCTTAATGCTTACAGTTGCAGTGATCAATCTTACCCTCTTCACACTCCTTTGTACACTTTACGTTTTCTGGACATTTGCAATCCTCCGGACTTTTCTCGCTTCTTGCAAAGATATTAGCGGTTCCAATGCTCAGTAGTAGTGTACTTATAATAATGAGGCTATAACTAAATTTCCTTCCCATATTCCTCCTTTCATGAGAAAAGTTACGCAGGTACCTTAAGAGTATTCCTGATAGACTGAAAGTTAATAGTGTACAGAATAGTTTAAAATACATCCCCCTTCATTTTCATACGAGAGGAAAACTGAAATCAAAATTCCCAGAGTAATCTTGAGGAGTAACTTGGCTTATTATTTATGTATGTTACGCAATACTTATGCCAGAAAATTTTAAATATTTCGCTTAAATACTAAGAGGATTTAAACAGGCATCCGTAAGATTTAGTTTGGTCGATTTCATATAGGAATTTCAAACCGCCTATGTAGTGGCAAGGCATGCCTTGCCACTACACTATTAAAAGCTGCTGAATGCTTAATTTAGCGTATAGGAGTATAGGAATACCAAAGTTGTGGTTATGGAGCAAAGAGCCCTTCGTTCTACGTTGAAAAGTCTCCGAAGACGTAACGTAAAATAAAAACTCTTGAAAAAATGTGACATGGCGCAAAAGTGGACATGGCACAGGAACGTAACATGGCACAGTAATAAGACAGAAAAAAAGATTGCCACTATATACTATCTCGTTTATTATGTTGCAATTGGAAGCAAAAGGTCTTATAAGGGCTGACAATGAATTCCAATCTTTATCCATTTATTTATCATTATTCATAAAAGAAAGAGAGCCTTTCTGTGAAAGCAGTTATTAAGGCAAAACGTACGAGGGGTATGCAATTTGTGGAAGTACCTACACCAAAAGTAGGGCAGAGAGATGTGCTTATTAAGATTACGATTGCTTCTATTTGCGGTACCGATGTGCACATTTATGATTGGACACGCTGGGCACAACATCGTTTTATTCCTCCCTGCATTGTCGGTCATGAGTTCGCCGGGAATGTCTTGAAGATTGGGGAAGAGGTAACCCGGGTGAAGGTTGGAGACCGGGTTTCTGCAGAAAGTCATATTACTTGTGGACATTGTTATCAGTGTGATAACGGGTACGCAGAGGTCTGCAAGGATTTAAAATTATTAGGGGTAGACCGGGATGGCACCTTTGCCGAATTCCTTGTTTTACCGGAGCATGTCATTTGGAAGAATGATCCAAATATTCCCGATGCATGGGCGACTATCCAGGAACCCTTTGGAAATGCCGTTGATACCGTCCTTACTGAAGATATCTCGGCGAAGAATGTTTTAATCCTTGGAGCAGGTCCTATTGGGCTTTTTGCTGCGGGTATTGCAAAGGCCTGCGGTGCCTCATTAATCATTATTTCTGATCCTAACGATTATCGGCTTGCTATGAGTAAAAAAATGGGGGCTCATATTGCCCTTAATCCGAGAAAGCAAGATATTATTCCGGTTATTTTGGAGGCCACAAAAAATAATGGTGTAGATGTGGTTCTGGAGTTTTCTGGTAATAACCAGGCGTTAAACCAGGGTTTAAAAGTAATCACTCCAGGGGGCAGGATTTCTGTATTAGGTATTTATGAAAGGCGTGTCAGTATTGATCTCAACAAAGAGGTTATTTTCAAAAAGATACGCATTTATGGGATTACTGGCCGTAAGATATTTTCCACCTGGTATGAGACATCGCGCCTCTTATCCTCGAAGCTTGTAGATCCGAGTCCTGTTATTACCCACCAGTTTTCATTAAAAGATTATGAGAAGGGTATGAAACTTATGAAGGACGGGAAATGTGGAAAGGTTATTTTACAGATTTAGAGGGGATATTCTATGGATAAATTTTATTTTATTACTGAAGAATTGGATAAGCTTAGGGAAACAGGGTTATCAGTTCACATTCGCACTATTCAAAGCCCGCAAGGGGCATGGATTACAGTGGATGCGAAAAGGGTATTCAATCTCTGTTCAAATAATTATCTGGGATTTGCTAATAACCCTCAGTTAAAATTTGCTTCGCAAAATGCTATTGAGACTTATGGTGTAGGTCCCGCGGCTGTAAGAACTATTGCCGGGACTACAAGTTTACATAGGGAACTTGAACGGAAGCTTGCGATCTTTAAGGGTGTAGAAAGTGCCCTCTCTTTTCAATCAGGATTCTGTGCAAACCTTGCCGTTATTCCTGCAATTGTTGGTGAAGGCGATGTTGTTTTTTCGGATGAACTTAACCATGCGAGTGTTATTGATGGATGTCGCCTTTCTAGGGCCAGAGTTGTGCGATATGGACATGGTGACCCCGTGGATCTTTTCGAAAAAATTTCCCGTGAAAAGAATGCCAGACGTAAGCTTATTATTACTGACGGTGTTTTTAGTATGGAAGGAGATATTGCACCATTACCAGAAATTGTGGATATTTCTGAAAAATTTGGGGCAATTACGATGGTGGATGATGCGCATGGAGAGGGCGTGTTGGGTCAGAGTGGGAGGGGTATTGTCGACCACTTTAATTTACACGGTAGGGTCGATATCGAAGTTGGGACCATGTCAAAGGCATTCGGTGTTGTAGGGGGCTATGTTGCTGGAACTAAAAGACTCATAGATTATTTGGAGCAAAAAGGCCGGCCCTTCCTCTTTTCCAGTGCTGTAACGGCTGCTGATATAGCGGCATGTATTACTGCCGTGGATACACTCACCGCTTCTGACGTGTCCGTTAAACAACTCTGGACAAATACATCCTTTTTCCAGGAGAAGATGAAACATATTGGATATAATCTTGGCAATACAAAAACACCGATTACTCCTGTGATGATAGGGGATGCCAGGGTAGCTAAGGACTTTAGCCAAAGATTGTTTGATGAAGGTATCTTTGCCCAGGCCATTGGTTACCCTACGGTGCCAATGGGTAAGGCACGCATCCGTGTAATGCTATCTGCTGCCCATAGCCAGGGTGATCTTATGTGGGCGACAGAACAATTTAAAAAAATCGGAAAGTCCTTGAGTATATTGTAATTTAACGTATTGTAACAATTTAGTTTTTTGAAAAAGTAGGGGCGAAGCATCTGCCGGTTTGGGTATGAACACAGGTATGCCAATGTATAGCAAATGCTTCGCCCCTACACTGCGTGGCAAACATCACTACTATTGGAATTTTTCAAAAACTAAATTGTTACGATTTATTTATAAAGATGAATTGTATATAGAGTATTTGAACTTGTTTAATTCTTCTCTCCTTCTGATTATGGAATAAGAGTTGATTTTTTGGAAGAGAATGTTTAATATTCAATTTCTTATAGAATTTAATAAATTTTAATTCTTGGTCTTGGATTTTAGGTGTTTTTATATGAAAAAGCTTATTATCGGAATAATCTCAATTGCGTGTGTATTTGGTTGTGGCAAGAAAAAAGTGGAAGAAATAGGAAGTAAAGTTGTTTCCGTTGAAAGGGAGCAAGCTGTAGGAGCCACAGGGGATGACCATAGTTTTATCAAGGATGAGCAAGGTTTTATTGTACACATGAAGGACATTAAGGTACTGCTAAAACATTTATCAATGTCAATTAATACGCAAGACTGGGAAGCAATAAAGCACGATACGAAAAAACTAAAAAAAGCAAGTCCTGTTGCCTTTACGGGTGCCAATAAAAAATCCTTGCCGGTAGAGTTTATCAATTTAGATGTTAAGTTTCATTTAAGTGCATTGGAGCTAATTGGCGCTTCTCAGAAAAAGGATAAAGATAAAGCCACAGCCGCCTTTTTCAATGTAGTAAATAGCTGCGACGAATGTCATGCCAAGTTTAATCCTAAAGAATCTTCTACCTCCTGGTTCCAGTAAGGTAGATGTGACTAAAATTGGTATGGAGTAATGGAGTGGTGGAGTAATGGATTATTGTTGTGAAAAAAACTTCAATGCTCCTAAGAGTTGGTTCAATCGTCCACGATTGAACCGGAACGTTTGGCACGTTTGCCTATGCCCGTCATCAATCAAAAGCCACATATTAATTCCAAACGCGTGGTTCAATCTACAAGATTGAACCAACCTTGAGGAATTTTCGTTTTATTTATGCGGTTTTGTGGGTGGCACGGACAAATTTTGTTTGTCCGTGATTGTTTGAATACGTACATTGATATGGAATAATAAGTATTTACAAGAAAGGGGGTGAGTGCTATGACATGGATAAAGAAGCGGCTGATTGATTATGCAACTTGCGGTGGGTGAGCTGGTAAAGTTCCTGTTGAAGACATGGCATATGTACTCAACCATTTACCCGAATACCCGAATGAACGTGTACTGGTTGGTCCTAAAACCTTCGCAGACGCTGGTATTTATAAAATTAGTGAAGAATTAGCCACAGTATCTACCCTGGATTTTTTCACACCGGTTGTAAACAATCCATACGATTATGGACAAGTCGCTGCAGCTAATGCCTTGAGTGATGTCTATGCCATGGGTGGCAAACCCATTACGGCAATGAATATCCTCTGTTATCCGTTGAAACTTCTCAACAGGGATATTTTGGTCGAGATACTGAAGGGAGGAGCGGATAAGGTTAATGAGGCAGGGGCTGTTATCATAGGCGGCCATACGTTACAAGATACGGAGATTAAATATGGATTATCAGTTACGGGAACTATACATCCGGATAAGATTGTAACGAATGCAGGTGCCAGGGCTGGTGACGTATTGGTGCTGACAAAGCCACTGGGTACAGGACTGATCATTTCGGCAATTAAGGCAAAGAAGGCCACAGAAGAGCACGTAAACCTTATTACCAGGAGTATGACCTTGTTGAATAGGACAGCTTCTGAAGTTATGCTGGAAGTTGGGGTTAATGCCTGCACAGATATTACTGGTTTTGGGCTTATAGGACATGCATACGAAATGGCAGAGGCCAGTATGGCTGCCCTGACTTTTTTTGCCGGGCGTATACCAATATTCGATGGTTGTGAACGCTATGTCAAGATGGGATTGATACCGGGGGTATCAAAACTCAGTAAAAAATATTTAAAAGATGCTGTTAGAATAGATTCGAGGGTACGGGAAAGCCTTATTGATGTTTTATTTGATGCCCAGACTTCTGGTGGTCTGCTTATCTCTCTCCCAAAACAAAAGGCAGATACGTTATGTACAAAACTTAAGGAAAAGGGTGTCATGACGGCTGACATTGTTGGTGAAGTTCATGAGAGAGAAGCCGTTTCTATCATTGTTGTACCATAAATGATAGTGGTTTACCGCAAAGATACAAATATTAAGAAAATACTGGAAGCTGGAAGTTAAGGATAGGTTCCCGTATACCACTTTGCTTTCTCTCTTTGCGAAGGGGGAGAAATAGAGGTGATTAATTATAGTATCCAAAAGATGGAACCGAACATTACTAAGGTTCAGTATATGTTGAGGATTTTCACGTTAAAATTGTGGCATGGACGAACTGGTTTGTCCGTGCTTGTGTCGTCTGATGTAATCGAATTCTGATTTGTTTTGTTCGGTTTCATCTTTGGATTACTATAGCTGCAGTTTTACTGTGTTATGTATTTATTTTCTCTGTGTCCTTTGTAGTGAGATGATCTCTTACAGGAAAATCCTATGAAGATAGGTATTTCTCTATTCCTTATCATAATGATGGTCTTTTTTGCCATTTCGATACTTTGTACGCAGGTAAAGGTTGTTGCTGTAGGCTGCACAAATATGGTATTAGATGAAGATGCCTTTGTCCGTCAAAGAAAAAAAATGGTAAAAGAACAAATCGCTTATCGAGGGGTAAAGGACAAGAGGGTTTTGGAAGCTATGGAGATGGTTCCACGCCACCTGTTCGTTCCGAAAGAGTACCGGCCTTATAGCTATAATGACCAGCCACTGCAAATAGGCTTCGGACAAACCATTTCCCAGCCATATGTTGTAGCCTTCATGACTGAATTATTAGCGTTGGACAAAGAAGATGTTGTTTTGGAGGTTGGAACTGGTTCAGGGTATCAGGCTGCCGTCCTCTCAAGGCTTGCAAAACAGGTATATACAATAGAGATCGTAGATGCTCTGGGTAAAGAAGCCGCTAAACAGTTAGAATCAATTGGTTACTCTAATGTAAAAGTTAAAATTGGTGATGGTTATCAAGGATGGCAGGAATATGCACCATTTGATGCCATTATCGTCACTGCTGCAGCAGAACATGTTCCCCAGCCGCTTATTGATCAACTGAAGCCGGGTGGCTGTATGGTTATCCCCATTGGCGGTGTCTATGCAATACAAGATCTCATATTGATAACGAAAGACACCTCTTCAAAAATCACAAAAAAATCTCTTGTCCCTGTCCGGTTTGTCCCTCTTACCCGGAAATAAACGTTTGAGAATCCTATTTAAGTGCCAGCGAGGCGAAGCCTCAGACCGATGAAAGAGATGATAAGCTGTCAGCGTCAGCTATCAGCAATTTGGCAGAAATGTAGGATGGGCAATGCCCCATATGCATCAAGCTAAGTCTTTTCTTTCGCTCCTTTGGGGCTTGTATTTTGGTGTTTTTTATTTCCAGGGGCTTACACCCCTGGCTATAATCTTTCTGCCCTTTGGGCATATTTCATTGTGTAGGAATTTTCATTTTATGTAAGCGGTTTTGGGTAGGGGCAACCTGATTCATCAACAATATTTTTTCCCTTAAGGCCTGAAAGGCCGTAAGGATATAGCGGAGGGTGAAGTCCTCTGAAAAGAAAGAGAAAAATATCAAGCCCTGAAAGGGCGAAAGAAAATCTTTTCCGGTAAATCAGTTTAGCTTGATGCATATGGGGCATTGCCCACCAAAAAAATAGCTGATTGTTTATCTTATACAATCTTGATTATTTTATGAAAACTTATACAAGTGCAGTTGTAATTATTCCCCCGGCTAGATTGTGGCCACCTATACAATTGATCCGGCAGAAGTATGACCGGCATGTTGTAAGGTGGATGCCCCATATTACCCTTATATACCCATTTAGGCCAAGGGAAGAATTTGAAGCCTTAACACTGCATTTTTCCCGGGTGTGCAGGGACATCGATCCCTTTGAGGTTGAATTAGCAAAATTCTGCTTTACCGAGCACAGCCGGAGAAGTTATACTCTCTGGCTAGTCCCGGAGCTCCAGGAAAAGTTGATCTTGCTGCAATCAGTATTGTTAAGTTTAGTACCCGACTGCGATGACCTCATAAGGCGATATGGAAGATTTATACCACATCTGAGTGTGGCACAAGCACCAGGAAAAATGGAAATGCTAAAACTGCAAGGCATGTTACAGGAAAATTGGCAGCCGCTATCATTTACTGTGTGTGAAGTTAGTTTCATTTGGCGTGGGGGACCGCCTGATGATGTATTCCGTGTAATTAAGAAGATAGGACTGGGAAAACAGGTCGTAGTGGATACAGAACATACAAACCACTGAATTTTCTTTACGATAATACTCCAGTTTCATATCAAAAATTTGTAACAATTTAGTTTTTCGAAAAACGTATTATCTATAAGCTCCATAGGAGCGAACTGTTTGTAGCAAGATAAGGATGAAGAGGTACTAGCTCCGTCAGGAACGGCCTGTTCATCTATGAATCATACACAGGCCGCTCCTATGGAGCTATTTACCCTATTGAATTTTATTGAGCTACAAACAGATTACCCCTAACGGGGTTACATTGTTTTTTATATATTGGATTTTCAAAAAGCTAAATTGTTACAAAAAATTTAGTAGTGTTACAACAAGTTCCGGGAATAATGAGTTATAAGCTGATAGCTGACGTCTAATACTGACTAAATTTTTATAACTTACAGCTTTTATATTAATTGTAGCTGCGTTACTTTAGGGTGTATTTATTATGGTACTTTTAGGAGGTAAGCGATGATAAGAAGGATGCAATATTTATTTGTTGGACTGATTTGTGCCATGATGTTCCTGGGAGTTTCTCGTAATGTTCTTGCTAATCCGGCTTGGTCTATTGAGGGGGAGTATTTTGAGGGATGTACGTGCAATCCTGGTTGTCCATGTCTGTTCGGGAGTGAGCCGACCCATAACAATACATGTAAAATTTCCGGTGTTTTTCGTGTTCAAAAGGGAAGTTACGGACAGCATACATTAGATGGTTATACCGTGATAGGAGTAACGGATTTTACTGCAAGTCCGGATAAGAATTGGGTTGTCTTTTACATTGATGATACGGCTTCTGCTGTCCAGAAGAATGCATTATTAGATATTTTTCAAAATCATGTATTCAGTTTTGCTAAAGTGCCCCAGGAAAGAATTACGGTCAGGTATGTACCCATTAAGGTTGAATCTTCTCAGTGGCGTAAGAGGGCAGAGGTTGCCGGTAATTTAGTATTAGATTTTGATATAATCAGGGGTAAGGGTGATTCAGATAAGCCTACGCAGATTGTTAATAAAAATTTTCAGATATGGGCAAAGGAATTTGACATGGTGTTGGACATGGGAAAATGTAATACCCACCGGTTCCTGGAGGGTAAACAGGAGTGGAATTATGACGGGCGGAGTGGATTTGCCACCGCATTTAAATTTGCAAGCAATTAAAAAGTCCATTAGGCGCTAACGCCTCAACATCGACAAAATTTTGTTGATATATCGAAGCGTCTAAATTCGAATATCGAAATACGAAACAATACCGAAACTCAAAATTCAAATGTTCGAAACTAAGACCTTGAGACGTGTCCGTTTGCCATAGCCGTCAAGCTTGTCAGTTTCGTATTTCTTGCTTAGTATTTCGGATTTCCTTTTCGCAGCGCTGCCTGCGAAAAGGCGTAGTATCTTAAAATTTATTTTTTAGCATTTTCGGCAAAAATTGACGAGGGACGAAAGGACGAGGGATGTCTGTCATCTGTCGTCTTTCGTCCGTCATCTAAAAAATCGGCAGAAATTTACGAATTGCAATTTCTTAAATTTCAAATCGTAGATCTAAAATCGTAAATTCCGATTAGTTGTCTCTTTCAATTAATTCGGGTTAGGGTGGCACGGACAAACTTGTTTGTCCGTGTCCTCATGGATGGCTTAATCTTCCATGCTAGAACTAAAACATTTTGCATGCGTAGAGGAAAATTCGGGTTTTGTTCTTTAACTGCAGCAGTGCTTAAATTTTTTTTCCGCTTCCACAGGGACACGGCATGTTACGGCCAATTTTGGATTGTTTCTGTGCAGAAGCCATTTGTTTCAATAAATGCTTTGCTATGTCCAACATTTTATCTAATTCGTTTCTTACGCTTACAATAAATTCTCTGATATTTTTTGATTTATCATGTAATGATTTTCCGAAAATCTGCTCTTCTGCAGGGAATTCTCCTTTCGTTACCTTATCAGATGGCTCCCAACGGTGAACAAAGTTAAATCTCCACAAATCGTTTTGAAATACCTTTAGTATATGTGCCTATAATAAATATTTGTGATATCTTCCTGATAGGTAGATTTTTTTATGATACCTGTGGATAGTAAAAAATCATATATAAGTAGTTCTCCAGAGCAGGGCAACTGCCTCTGCTTTATTGAATCCTAAAATGCCGCCCGTTACATCAACAGGATATTTGTCAAAAGTATCAGTATCGAGTGAAAAGAAAGTATCAGTGTCCGGTATCTTATCCTTTTCATGTTCTCCCCAATAATTCAAAATCCTATCCTATAAGGCACCAGTGCAGGTAAAACTCATCCGTTTTTTATGTTGCATATATTTCAGGAAATAACATTCAATAATTAACATGCAATTGCGTTTGTATTTTGAGAATTCTTTTTGAAATGTTTCTGCTATATCCTTGTTTCCGGTAAGCCCTCTTTCTATACTCGTCAGAGAATTGTGGTCAAGTTTTAGTTTAAAGGAGTTAATCTCCCTGTCAAGCTGTTCAAGATTAAATTTTTGTGTGTCTAATACTGTTTATAATGTTGTTCTAGGTAACTATAGTACATTGTTATGGCAAGTGGATACCCTGCATCTCCGATTAATTCAGGTGAATTCTCTACTGGTTCAAAGGCTTCTCAGCCAGCCTTACCGCAAGGTCTGTATGTCCGTAGAACAATAGTATTTTCAGTATCAGAAGCATGCTGTCAATACTTTTTACAGGATTCTCTTTAAAACGGGTTAACGGCTCATTCAGTTTTTCCTTTTCCTGGTGAAACAAATACCAATCGATGAGAAAGTCATCAAAGTAGAAATGTTCTTTTTTATAGAGTGCCGGTTGAAAGGATTTGCAGATATCAATTTTAACCGGGTTGTAATGAATATAATCTATATGCGTACGCCAATCTTTTTCATTTCTCAGCAGATGTTCCCAGAATCTTCTTTGCCATACTTTCTTTTCTGCTCTTTTAGTTAACGAGGTATTGATGCCAATTGAAAAATACCGCTTGATTAATCTCCATCGCGTTGAAAAATCGTCATCGTCAAGAGGTAAGCGCCAAATACAGTGAATATGATCGGGGAGGATAACCACAACATCTATTTTAAATGGAAGTTTCTTCATCACATAGCTGAACAATTGTCTTAGCCGTATAAGATTATCAGGTTGAATGAGAATCTTTTCCCGATTGTATGTTACGACTGTAAAGAAATACCAGCCTTGTTGACGATAAAGCCTGAGGTACTCGCTCATGATTCGACCTTTTATTATAGCAGATTCAGTCTATCAGCATTGATACATTTTGCAAAAGTAGTGGTGGATTAAGGCGCCGCTTTTTGCACCGAATTCACCACAATAAATTGGTCACGTAGAATTATGGAGACCTTATAGCCAATTCGTAATTGTAACCCCTTATAGTCAAAGGATGCCATTATGCCAAGCCTCTCCTTTCTACTCTACCAATATTTTTATAAAAGGTGGATTCGCTTACGCTTAATCCATCCTACTTTCGTGCTGGACGGAGTGAAGCATCCTGGCATTAAAGGGTTTAAAATTCCTTGACCTTACATTAGATTTATTCATTGAGACACCGGAATATTGCCTTCTCTATGGAGTCGTATATTATGTAAGCTACATTATACTGGTATGGTAAAAGTTTGTCTCCATCTTTCTTTAAAGTCATGCTGAACTTGTTTTCAGCATAACGTGCTGTTTTTGCTTGACATCCGCTATATCATAAAATAACATGTTGACGATCATAGAATGGAGATAAATGTTCAGCAAAAATATAGAAAAGGAGGAAAGAAATGGGCGAAGCAAAAGTGGACATCAAAATTGGAGAGACACAATTTTCAGGTCAAGGGGATCAAGATTGGATATCTAAACAACTTGATAAAATACTAGCTCAAGCGGAGAAATTATTATTGTTTGCACCTCTACCTCAGGTAGAACAGTCAGATGTTTCAGGGCATAAACCTATGGGAAAAGATTCAACAATAGCAAAGACGACACTCCCATCTTTTCTAAACGAAAAGGGAGCAACAAAAAATCAAGTAAAAAAATTCCTTGCGACAGCGGTTTGGTTAGAGGCTAAAGGAAAGAACAGGCTTGAAACTAATGATATAACAAATGCCCTCAAAGAGAGTAACCAAAGTCGATTAGGTAATGCTGCAGACTGCCTAAATAAAAATATTGCCAAAGGTTATTGCGAAAAAAATGGTAAACAATTTTTCGTAACTGAAGATGGGAAAAAATCCCTATAAACTATGGTGACACCTGATAAAGCTCTATCTATTATTCCACAAGGGCTGAGAACATTGCTGTTTGAAGAGTTCAATGGAATCATCAACAACTTTATGGAACACCGATGGGCTTCTTCAGAACTCTCAGGCGGGCGTTTTTGTGAAATTGTTTACACTATACTCGATGGCTACGCTAAAGGCAAATTTCCATCAACTTCGAATAAACCAAGTAATTTCGTTGATGCCTGCAGAAGTCTTGAGAACAATACAGGTGTCCCCCGAAGTTTCCAGATTCTTATTCCACGATTACTACCGGCTCTTTACGAGATACGTAATAACCGGAATGTGGGGCATGTGGGAGGAGATGTTAATCCTGATTTGATGGATAGCTCTGTAGTTGTCTCGATTGCAAGTTGGATACTTGCGGAATTAGTGCGCGTCTTTCATTGTATTTCAACTGAGGAAGCCCAACAGTTTGTTGACAATCTTGCTGAACGAAGAATATCTCTCGTTTGGAAGTCTGGAGAAATTCGTCGTGTCCTTGACTATAAGCTACCTATGAAAGAACAGATTCTTCTTTTACTTGTGTCTGTCTCCGGAAGAGTGCAAGTAGATCAACTCTTCTCTTGGATCGGATATAAGCAACGAGGATACTTCAACAGACTTGTTCGTCAATTGCACAATACTCGGTTTGTCGAACTGCATGACAACACATGCGAAATTGAAATTCTCCCTCCTGGTTCTGAATATATTATAGAATTATTGAATCAAAGAAATTATTCACCGAACAAAGCATCTAAGAGGAATGATGTAAAAAATCATCACGCCCCTTAGCTTAAATATTAAACCATAAATAATATAAAAAAGTATAGCTGTGGAGGTGAGTTAAGCAGAGTGCAACCAAACCTACAAAATACAAAACTAAACGGAGGTAATATGTTTCGTTGTCATGTATGTGGTTCAACAGAAGTAAAAAAAGAATACATTAATGAGATATTTCAGATTGATGATAAGCCTGTTCTAGTAGAACATATTCCAGCAATGGTCTGTGTACGCTGTGGTGAAGAAACTTTTAGTCGAGAAACAACAGAACGAATCCGCCGAATGGTGCATGGTGAAGCAAAACCTGTAAAATCTATTTCCATGGAAGTTTTCACTTTTGCATAAAAAGTAAAACACGAAATTAGTGTATTTTTAGCAAAATCTAGATGTAGAGTCTTTAATCTGAATTTACTGGTAATTTCACTCAGGCGGTAAATTATTTCGCTAATTGTTTTCACTAATTTCTCTTGTTTTATTAATTTTTTCTTGAAGAGACTTTATACCTTCCATAGTATGTTCCCATTCTATTGTGTCCTTCTCAACCTCCCATGAAAAGTTTTTCTCTTTTACTATATTCTTTTTTTCAAACTCTATAAAACTCATTCCATACTTCTTTTTCAATTATTCATCTGTGAACTTATACAGAACAAGTTTTCTCTCATATTCATTATCAGAATGAATGACCGAACATACTGCACAGCCGGAAGACACTAAGATTGTGAAAATGAAATTGTTTGTTACACCTATACACCGGCAGGAAATGTTTCTGGAACCTCTTCAATTTTTTTAGCCTTCAAGTGGAGTGGTGATAATGCACGGGTAGTGTCGAGAAAGAAAAAGGCATCGTACCGGTGTGTTAATATCGTTGGTACATAGTTACCAAATTCCCGTGCAGCATTATATACCACACCTATAGCCCGATGATCCCTGTATTTAAAAATTCTTTACTGAGCGCTTCTTTATTTTCTAACAGCAGCAGGGTATCCTTACCCAATGCATGATGTAGTAACGATTCTCAACTGCCTCCTTGTGCAGGTGGGACTTCCATTTTCTGCATCGGTGCACCCCACTGCCGGGCAGCAATGACACTGCCTTTATATGATCCGAAGCCAATCAGCACTACTTCCCCGGCCTTAGAGAGTGTTATGCACTTTCGTAGGTAAAATTGTTATAATTTGGGTATGGAAACCAATAAAAACAAAAGAAAGCCGTACCCAAGTGATGTCACTGATGCAGAATGGGCATTTGTCGCTCCTTACC
>JBDIVL010000032.1:0-46428 GCA_039794405.1 Candidatus Jinrextremum sp.
TCAAGAGGATAGTGAGTCGATAGAAGACAAATATGACTCGGCCTTAAGTAATCCCTTTTAGGTGAGCACGTGTAGAGGGTGGTAATCATGGTAAAGCGTAATTTACATTATTAACTAAGCGAATTAAAGCATTCCTCATAGTATAAGCAATCAGCTATCAACGGTCAGCCTACAGCTTCTACCCAATTGCTGATAGCTGACTGCTCATGATCCGATCCCTTTTATCGGTCTGAGGGCCTTGCCTCGCTAGCATCTTAAAACTGCAAAAACAGACAAAAGAGAATGTTCGTAACGTCCAAAACAGATTGATAATATAATAGTCAATAATCCCTTGTCAACTCGCAAATGTTCATTCAGAAAACTCTTGACCTGAGAAATGATTTTGCTTAATATTTGTTTAATAAACACATTTCATTATAACGAAAGATGATTTCAGGAGATGATGTTATGAGTAAAGTAAAATGCCCTGGCAGTATTCGAAATGCGACTCCCACACCAATTGAGCGGAAGTGCCATAATTGTGGAGTATTGGTTGAGATGTGGA
Organism: Candidatus Jinrextremum sp.; assembly: GCA_039794405.1. Classification (GTDB taxonomy): domain Bacteria; phylum Planctomycetota; class Brocadiia; order Brocadiales; family Brocadiaceae; genus JBDIVL01. The sequence goes on from JBDIVL010000032.1 coordinate 545, forward strand.
GTGATGAAGAAAAAGCTGACTGCCATAAATGCGGTACGACTATTTTTAAAGACAAGGTTCCGACTTGTGTTGAGTGGTGCAAGTCTGCAGAAGAATGTATGGGCGATATCCTCGATGTTAAAAAGATCCAGGAGGAGGCGAGAAAACGGGCTGCTGCTGACGGAAACCCAAAATTCTTTGAAAATGTTAGTGAGATGATAAAAAAGAAAAAATCAGGGACGTAGTTTCCGTAAAGAATTTCCTCATACGGGGAGTAAGCCAAATATTTTGTGAAAGCGAAAAATCTTTGTTGTAGTCCTGCCGATTCCCCATTTTCACCTTCTATTTCAAATTTCCAACCTTTCATAAATCATATTTTAATTATTCGCCCTGGTGCGCTTGGTGATGTAGTTATTACCTTACCTACTTTTTTTGCCATCCGTAACTATTTTTATAATGCACATATCGAGATTATGGGCTATGCATCCTTCCTGGAAATTATAAAAGGACGTTTTTATGCCGATACTGTTAGCCGGTTTGATCAAGCAGATAGTGCCGCTCTTTTTATAAAAAACGCTCAACTGCCAGAGTGTTTAGAAAAAAGGCTCCGGGGTATGGATATGATCATTTCGTTTCTTTTAGACAAAGACGGGATATTCATTGAAAACCTGAAGGCCGCAGGGACCCGACATGTTGTTCATTATGAACCATTTCCCCCTCATGGGGAGCGTATTCACATCATTGACCATTTTCTCAACTTTTTACATTCGATCGATATACCCTTTTATTACGATACGCCCAGAATATTTTTACAGAAAGATGATATGTACTTTGGAGACAATTTTATAAAGGACAGAATTGCCGACCCTCAAAAGATGCTAATTGCCATCCATCCTGGAAGTAGCAGTCGACAAAAATGCTGGCCTGTAGAGTCCTATGCCGAATTACTCTTGTGGTTAAATAAGGAAATGAATGTTCAGCCACTTATTGTCTCGGGTCCATCGGATATTGAGATTATTGAAGAGTTAAAAGTGAGAGTAAAAGAATCGTTTATTCTTGTTGATCACCTTCCATTGCCTCACCTTGCTGCCGTAATAAAACGCTGTAACCTTTTTATCGGGAACGACTCAGGAATTACACATTTGGCTGCCGCTTTAGGGACCCGTACCATAGCCATATTCGGGCCTACCGATCCAAATATATGGGGACCAAGGGGTGAACAGGTAAAAATCCTTTGCAAAGGAATACCATGTAGTCCATGCCTCCCTGACACGAGAAGAAATTGTTTATCGCAGATATGTCTGGAAAAGGTAAGTACGAAAGATGTCATACATGAAGTAGATACATTTCTGCGTTTTTCTCAGGATAAGTGAAGTATGTCACAAATAACATCCTTTTTCAATTGACTGGTTTACGGCAGTTGTATATACTTTTACTTTCTCTTTTTTATTGATATAAACAGAAAAGGGTTCGTTGGTAATTATCAACAATAATTTGAGGAAAGAACATTATCTATGTCTGAAAAACATAAACAGCAATTAAAACATAAATACCTTTGTAAACCAAGGATAACCCCACAGGTATTAAAAAAAGGTATGAAAATCAAGGATCTTGTTGGTGAATATAGTCGTTCCGGGGCATTTAATGCAGGGCGGCTGGCAGAGGCATGCAAACTATATTGCCACATGCTTGATAAAAATGCTACGATTGGTTTAACCCTTTCCGGTGCTATGACACCCACTGGTATGGGTGGTATACTTATCACTCTTATTGAAAATGGTTTTGTGGATTTTATTATTTCTACGGGGGCTAACCTCTATCATGATCTTCATTACGCACTGAATCTGCCCATACATCAGGGGGATTTTAGGGCTAACGATACCGAGCTATATGAGGCAGGAATAGAACGTATTTACGACATCTTTATCACCGATGAACTCCTGCTTACAACAGATAAGTTTATACAAGATGTAGCGAGAAAATTCCCGCAGAATGAACCTATTTCGACTGCTGATTTTCACTATATCTTAGGTAAGGCCGTTCTTGCAGATACCCATTTACCTCATTTAAGTTTTGTCGCGCAGGCAGCAAAACACGATGTACCTATATTTGTTTCCTCCCCTGGCGATTCTTCAATTGGTATGAACCTCTCATATCTTAAACTCCAGGGTAACGGTATTACTATTGATACCGACTTAGATGTTCTTCAGTCCACAGCGATCATTTTTAACAGTAAAAAAAATGGTGTAGTCAGTATCGGCGGAGGCTCTCCAAAAAATTTCTATATGCAAACACAACCGACCTTAGCGCAGATACTCGATATTAATAAGGGTGGACATGACTACTTTATCCAGATTACTACCGATGCACCACAATGGGGTGGACTTTCCGGCGCAACACCGTCGGAGGCTATATCTTGGGGTAAAATACGCAGAGAAGAGATGAAAAACCATGTGGTCGTTTACAGTGATGCTACGATAGCTATGCCAATTCTTGCTGGATATGTCATTTCAGAAAAAAAGCCATGTAAAAAGAAATATCTGTACAGGCATTTATCCCGTTACATTTCAGATTTGAAGAAACATGTGAAAAAGTAGTTAACGTCTGAGCGAAAGATTTCTCTTCGCTCCCCGAAAACGACTGAGAGCGAAGGGGGTCAAAATGACAAAGGTATGAGTTCTTATTCAGATACTGGGTACTCAGAATGCTTTGATCGTAATTGTGTTATTTGTGGAGGCGCCATAGCAATACACCCCTGCCAGTGTTTTTACGGTCCTTTGAGTGATCGCATAAAAATAACCGGCACAAGAGAAAAGACATTTTTGATGAAGATAGGAATTATTGCAGATACACACGATAATATTCTGGCTATTAAAAAAGCGGTTTATTTTTTTAATACACTCGGTTTGAAATATGTAATCCATGCAGGTGATTATGTTGCACCCTTTGCCTTAAAAGAATTGATGAACCTTAAGGCAAAATTTATGGGGGTGTTTGGGAATAACGATGGTGAACGGAGGGGATTGCACTCTATTTGTAAATCTATCTATGAACCACCTTACGATATCCTTTTACATGGTAAGCATATTATTGTGACTCATATGCTTGAGAGTCTTTCAAAGAGATCGATGATGAACACAGATGTTGTTATCAGTGCTCACACGCATGTTCCGGAAATTAAGCTTGGAAGTCCTTTCTATATTAACCCTGGGGAATGTTGCGGATGGCTAAATAACAGGAGTACTGTTGCGGTATTGAATCTTGAAACGTTCGATGCAGAGATTGTTAACCTTTCCATGATATCTTCGGATAAATGTTAATAATGTACAAGCAGTTTTTCAAAAATATTTTTGTGTTTGCCGCATTATTTACGCTCAGTTTTACTATACTCAGTGGGTGTGTATTACGATCTCTTACGATTGATTCTGAGCCTTCTGGTGCCACGGTTTACCTTGATGATAAGCTTGTAGGTGAAACCCCCGTTACCATACTATTTACTTATTATGGGACGCGAAAAATCATGCTGGAAAAAACGGATGCGGAAGGTATACTTCTCTATGAAAGAAAAATTGTTTATGAAAAAATTAAACCGCCTTTTTATCAAATAGTTCCCTTAGATTTTTTTTCCGAACTCATATTGCCGTTAAAATTGAAAGACGAACATTATTTCACTTACCAGTTAGACCCATTAAAGCAATTACCTAAAGAAGAGCTTCAGGAGAGCGTGATAAAAAACGCTGAAGAACTACGTGAACGTTTAACGACGTCTGTCGTTCCTTAGATGATTTTTAATATTTCCTCTAAGGGTTTACGGTAAGTTGGTTTTGGGGTATCTAACGGATATCCAATAGGTGTCATTGCGATTGGTTCTATTTCCGGAGGTAAGTTGAGGATTGACTTTACGAGATGCGCCTTAAAGGCGGCAATCCAACAAGTAGCCAACCCCTCATCTGTTGCAGCAAGAATAAGGTGATCCATTGCGATTGCGGTATCAATATCTGCATAATTTTTCCCATCACTTCGCTTCCATGCCTTTTCCGGAGTACTGCATGCACAAATAATTATTGGTGCTGTATAAAACCATTTTTCATTATAAGCCATTTTCAATTGCTGCTTTGTTTTTTCATCCTTAATAACTACGAAATAAATGGGTTGCCTATTGGCTGCACTTGGTGCAGAGCGCACAGCCTCCAGTATCCGATGTAGCTTTTCTTCTTCAATTGGTTCCAACTTATAAGAACGTATACTTTGCCTCTTTTTTATGGTCTCATAGATATTCATAAATTCCTCTTAAAATTCTATAGTTTTCCAACGATTAATCTTTGCATATAACCGAAGCATACGGCTCGCATTTACAGCTATGGGATATCCTACCATACGCATGAATTTTACATCTAAATATTGATTGGCGTAGGCATAAGAGGATGTGAGATCGATACCATGCTCTACAACGAGGTTCTCTACTACTTCTGCTTTTCCGCTACTGTAGGAGTGTACACCATCTATTTCACCAGTGATTATACCTGTTTCATTAACAGCGAGTTTAGTTCCTATACCAATATCTGCATTACAATATTTTTTAAAACATTCTACCAGAGGACTTAATGTCCCCGATAATAATATAATTACATAACCGTCGTTTTTTAGTGCCTGTATTTCTTTTAAAGCTGCCTTTGAAATATAAGGAGAAATGCGCTCTTGAAAACACTCTTTGATATTTAAGACAATATCCTCATATGCCTTATTTTTTAAGTAATATTTATTTTTCCTGACATATAGCCCCTTTAGATAAAAAAGCTTATTTATAAACATCCCTGCAAGTCGCAAAACATCTCTCGTTGTGATAATTTTTTTATCGATAAGGTACCGGAAAAGAACCCTCTCCGAAGAGAGATTCTTAATTATCGTTCCGTCTATGTCGAAAATAGCTGCCTTTTTCACGTATTGGATTTTACCTGGTACACAGATGCCTTTCAATAAAAAATTGTAACTACTCAGGTTCTCAAATTCACAGTTGGTTATTTTCCTTTCTTCAAACCTTTCAATCTTCATCTCTCTAAATATGAACCATGAACCTGAGCAATTACAAAAAACATAGGAAATAAAGAATATTTTATCTATACAAGAGATTGATTTGTATCAAGAGCGTATTAAGTCGTAAGTGTTTGTATAAGAAATGGTTATTTCTTCTATATGTTGTATTAAGTTTAAAAATATATACAAAATATTGTGTTATTTTCTTGACAAAGATTTTTATTATTGATATTATCGCCTCAGTAATGATATACAACATATGATGATGTGTATTTCTGGAGAAAAATTTTTTACAAGAAAAGGAGGTGATTTGATAAAAAGAGAGACTTTAAAATGGCAAGATAGTAATAAAGTGGTAAATTGTAAAAAGCTGGTATCGTTAGTCAGGTAATTGGAAATTACATTGAAAAGGAGGTGTGAATAATGACTACAGCAACATTGGAAAGATCTGTGATAAGTAATGAAGCTGATGATAGAGGAGCGAATATGCAGTTACTTATTGAAGAAAAGTTGAAAGCATTCGATATGGCAATCGAATGCCATGAATTTTTGGAAATAGATGGTGATATTGATGCCGATACCCCAGAGGAACATGTCATCAAGATTATCAATCATAAATTGGAATGTGCGTATACTATTAGCCTTGACGCGGTAATTCGACAGGATTTAGGTTATGTTATAAGCGCCCTTGAAACGGGGATCACTACACGGCTTCATGGCGTTACAAGAATTGTAGGATATTACAGCCGGATCTCGAATTGGAATAAATCAAAAATTGGCGAGTTAAATGATAGACATATAGGAAAATATTCAGTATAGTCAACAAAGGTAAATTCTCCCAAGGACCCCTTTGTAAAGAAATGAGCCATTGTAAGGTGTTCTTTCATCTTACAATGGCTTTTTTGTTTGAGAAAGAAATGTTCCAAGAAACGGGAAATGCAAAATGACAGATAAATTTCAACAACGAATCCAGACCCTAATATTTTTGGGATTTGGATTTGAATCTTTGATTTTGTTATTTAGGATTTTTCTCTACGCCTTCTAGTTTTTTCTCAGAATAATTCCTGAGCTAAACCACCCTCTAAACGGGTGTGAATGGCAAAAGCTAAGCTGTAGTATTTGAAAAAAATCTCTATATGTTTGGCGATACCGCCGAAATATTCAGTATCAACGATAGTGGGGTATTTAAAGGGTAAAAGTGCGATGATAGTGTTTGAGAAGTACAGTTGTCTGAGGCAGAATTTTCGAGGTCACCAATTTTGGGCAAAGGGTTATTATGCGAATACGGTAGGGCTGGATGAGGCAAAGGTACGAAAATACATACAGGATCAAGAGGAGAGTGAGTCGATAGAAGACAAATATGACTCGGCCTTAAGTAATCCCTTTTAGGTGAGCACGTGTAGAGGGTGGTAATCATGGTAAAGCGTAATTTACATTATTAACTAAGCGAATTAAAGCATTCCTCATAAGTTGAGAATTGCATGTAATCCCTTAAGGGATACCGGTAACAATGCCCTTGTAGGGCTAATCAAGCCACCCGCTATGCGGGTGGTGCTGACTTTGATATTTTTAGCAAAAAACTCAGAGAAAAATCAGACTCGCCCAAATTAGGGTGAACTGTCACTATGTTTTATTATTAATTAGACATACTTTAACTTCTGCTTATGGGGGAGGGGTTCTGACTGTCAGTACAGGACATGGAGCCTTCCGCACAACCTTTTCCGCTACACTGCCCAGCATGACGTGGGAAAGTCCTGTTCTGCCATGGGTACCGATTACAATAAGATCAGCATTCATTTCCTTGGCAGCTTTCGTGATTTCATGAAAGGGTACTCCTTTTATAACAATTGTTTCCACCTCTAATACATCTGTTGTCCCTTCTGGCAGGCTCTTCATAAGATCTGTACGGATTTGAGATGTGTCGATCTCGCTGGGTTTATATGGACTGAATTTATATATTTCCGTATCGTATAAACGGGAATCTATTACATGCATGAGATATAATTTTGCCTCATCTTTCAATGCCAGAGAGATGGCATACTTCAGTGCAAGATACGAACATTCAGAGTGATCTACAGGGCATAATATTTTCTTTAATTTAATCATACGTCTCCTATAATTTTATTTATGTAACTACATTCCAACACCATCAATAACTGCATTACATTCTGGACATCTTGAATTGGTAATATTGTTTTCTAGAATTTGATATCCGTATCTCTTTACAAGCACCTTCTTACAAATGTAGCAATAGGTATTTTCTCCTCCATCACCAGGTACATTACCTTCATAAACGTAACGTAGACCAGCCTCCAAACCAATGTTACGGGCCATTCTTAATATTTCTACCGGTGTCGGTGGCTTTTCAATGAGCCGGTATCCTGGATAAAAGCGACTTACATGCCAGGGAATTTCCGGCCCAATACTTACAATAAACTTGGCAATTTGCATGAGTTCAGACTCGGAGTCGTTAATTTCTGGAATGATCAATGTGGTAATTTCCAGCCAGATACCCATCTCTCTGTATGATCGGATGCAATCAAGTACATGATCCAGCCGCGCATTGCATAATTTTTTGTACGTTTCTTGAGAAAAGCTTTTTAAATCAACATTAGCAGCGTGGAGATACGGTTTTATGGTAGCGAGGGCCTCACGGGTGATATAGCCATTCGTAACGAATACATTTTTGATAGACTTATCAAAGGCAACTTTGGCTGTTTCGTAAGCGTATTCAAAAAAAATAGTAGGTTCTGTGTATGTATAAGCAATACTCTTACAATGGTGATTTAAGGCATTTTCAACGATCTTTTCCGGATCAATGTCTTTCCCCACAATCTGATCATGATCTCTTGGGAGTTGTGAGATCTCATAGTTTTGGCAATTCAGACATCTGAAATTACATCCAACCGTTGCGACAGAAAACGAGGTAGTGCCAGGATAAAAATGATAAAGGGGTTTCTTTTCAATGGGGTCGATGTTTTCAGAAATGGGTTTTCCATAAACAAGAGAATACAATACGCCACCATGGTTTTCTCTTACCCGACAAATTCCCTTTTTGCTATCTTCAATGATACAGTAATGACGGCAAAGGTAGCACCTTACCTTTTTGTTCTCCATCTTTTCAAAAAACATCGCTTCTTTCATAATCGTTTTTAAATACTATCTTACAATAAATTTTATGAATTCGCCAAGCTTAGTAATTTTAAAATATGTTACTGTTTTTTGTCTATTCTCGCAAGGGTTTTGTACTGACTCCGTATCACGCAAAACTCCACAAGGGGTACCTAGTTTATCACGGCATGACGAAGCCGCAACGAAAACTTTGCTATAAAGACAACAAGATGCAAAGAAAAAATATTTCTTAGTGCCTTTAAGACTTAAAGCTTATCCGAAAACAAGAATTGTCATTCCGAACGGAGCGAACGGATCCGGTGCGTGGGGATTCCTCGTTCCCTTGCCGCTCGGAATGATGTTTGGTTTGATATTTTCGGATAGGCTCTTAGTGACTAATTATCTTAAAATGTTACCCAAAATCTTTGTTAAAATGGTGAATCAGCTACTGATCTCTCATACAATCACTTACAGAAGGGATAAAACGTTTTATGCATCGATGGCCATGTTGAGTTGGAAAGGTACCTCGCATACGGTTATTATGATAGTACTGCTGGTTACGATAATATATGGTTTGGAACAACCATAACTGCATCTGCTAGACCTACTAGTTCCGGTGGTGGAACTGAAACCGCAATATTGCAGTAGCTTACGTTTCACATATCCGGCTATATAAAATGGGTATGCGGAAAGATTTTGATGATAAATTTTGATGCTTAATTGGAGAAAATACTCACAAGTTTGATAAGATAAAAGTAAATTTGTAAAACTTATTTTTAACCAGCCCCCTTTTTGTCAAGTACTTCGTTCATACTTCCACTACGGTAGCCTTCCATATCAAGGGTAACGTATTTGTAGCCAATCTCTTTAAATTTTTTAATAATTTCTCTCCGTTTACCGTTTTGTAAAAGCATAGGTATGTCCTCAGGTAATACTTCAATTCGAGCAATGGTGTCATGATGTCTGACACGAAACTGCTTTAGGCCGATACTCCTTAAGTAAGTCTCTGCTGCAGCCACGATGACTAGTTTTTTTTCGGTGATAGATTCTCCATAAGGAAATCTTGAAGACATACAAGCATAGGACGGTTTATCCCAATTAGAAAGCTTGAGATACTTTGATACCTCGCGTATATCTGCCTTTCGCAGTCCACTCTCTTTTAAAGGGCTATGCACATCAAGCTCTTTTGCAGCTTCGAGTCCCGGCCTGTACTCACTTGTATCATCAAGATTCGCACCGTCTACAACACTTTTGTATCCCTTTTCTTTTGCAATCTCTTTTAGTTTGCCAAACAATTCTGATTTACAGAAGTAACATCGATTGGGAGGGTTATCTGCAAATCCCTTGATACCAAGTTCACTCGTATCAACAGTTATGTGAGGGATACCAATTTCCTGAGCTATCTTTTTCGCTTCTTCATATTCATGAACTGGGTATGTCTCAGAACGGGCAGTAACGGCAAGGGCTTTATCTCCGAGTACATCGTAACATACTTTTGCCACAAGTGAACTATCCACACCTCCAGAAAAGGCAACCACAACGCTGTCCAGAGTTTTTATTGTATCCCTTAATTTTTTAATTTTTTCTTTTATATCCATGGTTTAATTAATAGGAATTTCAGTTTATGTAAGTTTTTAGAGTATGAGTTATAAAAATCTCCTCCTTAATAAAGGAGGATAAAGGGTATTGTAAAATTGCCTGGAAAAATACAGCCTCCTGAATCCTCCTTTATTAAGGGAAATTCGTGGAACTAGCTTGATTATAAGATTTATGATAAATCAAGCATTTTTTGAATAGCCAAACGTGCTTTTGCTGCAACATCATCTTCGACTTTTACCTGGTAAACCATATCTTCTAAAGACCACAGCACCTTTTCCAGGCTAATAAGCTTCATATTGCTGCAGTCGGCAAGTTGTGTGGCTGCGTAAAAAAGCTTTTGTGGATTCTCTTTTTTTAAACGATGTAAAATGCCTATCTCCGTTCCGATAATAAATTCTCTGGTGTTACTTTCCTTGCAGTACCTGGCAATGCCCGTTGTACTGGCTACATGATCCGATAATGCAATTACATCAGGTGTGCACTCCGGATGTACAACAACCTTGGCACTTGGGTGCTCTGTCTTCATCTTAATAATATGCTCTGCGAGAATTCTATGATGGGTAGGACAGTAACCCTGCCAGAGTATCATTGGCCGATTTAGCTTAGATGAAACATAACTGCCCAAACTTTTATCAGGTATAAAGAGAATTTCCTGATCTTTTGGAATTGAGCCAACAATTTTTACCGCATTGGAAGAAGTACAGCATATGTCGCTTTCGGCCTTCACGGCGGCCGTACTGTTGACATAACAGACCACTTTTGCATGGGGATGCATTTTTTTCTTTAACATAAGTTCCTTCAAGGTTACCATGTTCGCCATGGGGCATCCCGCATGTTCATCAGGCAATAATATAATCTTGCCGGGGCATAGAATTGAGGCCGTTTCTGCCATAAAATGTACACCGCAAAATACGATTATGTCAGCTTTCGTCTTTGCTGCCTGTTGAGAAAGTCCTAAAGAATCACCGGCAAAGTCTGCGATATCCTGTACCTCACCCCGCTGATAATTGTGTGCAAGGATTATGGCATTCTTTTTTCTTTTTAGTTCTTTTATTTTATCCGCTATTGTAGACATTGTAGACATGGATTATAATATTATTATAAAATAATTATAAAATACACCCGTAGTAAATATTACCTAGTGTTTATCATCTCTAATATTAAAGAGGGATAAAGGCAGATAATTAGTTTGTAGTTTACCATGCTGTGAGCTGCTCGTTAATCTTGTATATTGGATTTATATAAGACATGTTAAATCTTAATAATAGCAAAGCATACATTGTTTTTAAATACATTTTTTAAATTATACAAAAAATGCTACTGTTTTTGAAGGGTGTTGACAGTAAAATACCTTAGTATCGTTTTTCTCATGTGATGTAACAGTTTATCGCAGAGAGTGTAGAGGGAACGCACAGAAAAAACGAAACAGGCAAAATTCTACGTAAATTACCTCTTCTCTCGTAATTTTTGCGATCTTAGCAGCCTTTGCGGCGGGCCAAACTATTATCGCTTGACAAAAAAAAACCTTTTTGATACTATAACTCAACCTAAGTATGACATTACTAATGATTTCGGGATGAATTTGCCTACTGATTGTGAAAGAGATACTTAGGGCGATTAGCTCAGCTGGCTAGAGCGCTTGCTCGACAAGCAAGAGGTCACTGGTTCGAGTCCAGTATCGCCCACCATTGTTTATTTATGCTGTAGTGTAGAAGTTACATTATTCGCTAATTTATAGAGTGTAAATAAGTTGCACCGGGAGAATAACAGACAAGTTTTTTAAATATTATGGTTAAAGTAACATTACCTGACGGGACGGAAAAGGAATTCAAAGACAATACGACTATTGGTGAGGTTGCACGGAATATTAGCAGCCGTTTGGGTGAAAGGGCATTAGCAGGAAAAGTAAGTGGTGTACCGGTGGATCTCAATTATCCTATTAAAGAGAACGTTTCTTTATCGGTAATCACAGAAGATACAAAGGAAGGCTTAGAAATCCTCCGTCATAGTGCGTCTCACATTATGGCTCAGGCGGTTTGCCGGCTCTTTCCTGATGTAAAATTGGGTATAGGTCCTACTATTGAAAATGGATTTTATTACGATTTCGGCCTTCAACATGCTTTAACTGAAGAGGACTTAAAGAAAATTGAAGAGGAAATGAGAAAAATTATTCGTGAGGACATCCCCTTTGAGAGAGCTGAGTTGCCTCGTGAGCCTGCCGTAAAAAAAATGAAAGAACTGGGGCAGCCGTTCAAGGTAGAACTTATCGAGGATATCGAGAGCGACACAGTCTCCTTTTACCGGCAGGGAGAGTTTATAGACTTGTGCCGCGGTCCTCATATCCGGCGGACAGGCATGGTTAAGACCTTTAAGCTTTTAAATGTGGCGGGTGCTTATTGGCGTGGAAAAGAGACGAACCCCATGCTCCAGCGCATTTACGGTACGGCATTTTTTACCCAGTCCGAACTTGATAAATACCTAAAATTTCTTGAAGAGGCAGAAAAACGTGATCATCGGAGATTAGGTAGAGATCTTGATCTTTTTAGTTTTCATGAAGAAGGTGGTTCTGGATTAACCTTTTGGCATCCCAAAGGTGCAAGGATTCGTAACATTATAGAAAACTTTTGGCGAGAGGAGCATTTTAAAAGAGGATACGACATTCTTTATAGTCCCCATATTGCAAAGATCAATTTGTGGAAGACCAGCGGCCATTGGAATTTTTACCGAGAGAGCATGTACTCGCCGATCGAGGTTGACGGGCAGGAATATATCCTGAAACCTATGAATTGTCCCTTCGCCATACTTGTGTATAAGACAAGACTTCACAGCTATCGTGAATTGCCTTTACGATGGGGAGAGTTAGGGACTGTGTACAGGTATGAGAGGTCAGGTGTCTTGCATGGATTGCTTCGGGTGCGTGGGTTTACCCAGGATGATGCCCATATATTCTGTACCCCGGATCAATTGGAAGATGAAATTTTAGGAGTTATTGAATTAGCCCAATTTATGTTATCAAGTTTCGGATTTCATGAGTATGAGATAGAATTAAGCGTAAGAGGTAAAGGAGAAAAGGAAAAATACATAGGTCGTGATGACATTTGGGATCATGCCGAAAACGCCTTGAAAACTGCCCTTGACAAGAAGAATCTTGCATATACACGTATGGAAGGAGAGGCTAAATTCTACGGCCCTGCAATTGATATTAAGGTTAAGGATGCCTTAGGGCGGGGATGGCAGGGACCTACCATTCAGGTAGACTTTAATCTTCCAGAGAGATTTGATGTGAATTACGTTGGTTCCGATGGCCTTCACCACCGTGTAGTAATGGTGCACCGGACGGTTCTTGGAGCTATGGAACGGTTTGTTGGATGCCTGATAGAGCATTTTGCGGGGGATTTTCCATTATGGATTGCGCCAATTCAAATGCGGATATTACCCATTACAGATGCCCATATCAACTATGCAGAAAAGTTACAAGCACAGTTGCTTTCAAAGAATTTTAGGGTAGAATGTGATCATAGTAGCGCTAAGATTAATTATAAGATACGGGAAGGTACTCTGGAAAAGATTCCATATCTCCTCATTGTTGGTGACAAAGAGGTAAATGATGGCACTGTGTCCGTGAGAAGTAGAAAAAAGGGAAATGAAGGAGTTTCTCCTATTGAGGACTTTATAAAAAATATCGAAGCTGAAATTCGAGAAAAAAGATAATTCTAACTTTTTAGAAGGAGAAGGTATATTTCACAAGAATTAAGAATTAATGAACGGATCCGTTCCTCTACGATACGATTGATTGATGAGAATGGTGCGCAAGTTGGGGTGATTAGTAAAGATGAGGCTCTTGCAAGGGCAAAGAGTTTAGAGCTCGATCTTGTAGAAGTGGCCCCTGATGCAAGTCCACCTGTCTGCCGGATTATGAATTATGGCAAATTTAAGTACAAACAGAAGAAGAAATTGCATCAGAAACAGCATGTTGTTCAGTTAAAAGAATTGAGAATCAGGCCAAAAACGAGTGAACATGATATTCAAACGAAGATTCGTCAAGCAAGGAAGTTCCTGGAAAAGAAAGACCGCGTTCTCATTAATATGTTATTTAAGGGACGTGAGCGAGCGCACTCTGAACTGGGTGATGATATTTTAAAGCAAATAGCTACTGCATTAGAAGATATTGCAAAAGTGGAGAAGGATAGGATAGCCGATGAGCGAAGACTGGGGATGATTTTGGCCCCAAAATAAGTGTACTATAATAATTTTATGAAAATATTTCTATCTGTTGTACTTATTAAAATGGAGCTTTAATAGATGCCAAAATTAAAAACACACAAAGGGCTTAAAAAAAGGGTAAAGATTACTGCAAAAGGCAAGGTAAAGAGACCAAAGGCCGGTAAAAGTCATTTGATGTCTGGGAAACGGGGAAGGAAAAAAGAACATCTGAGGAAAAAAGCGGATGTATCTCCCGCTTTCAGTAAAATCATGAAAAGGGCTTTACAATCGTAGTAGAATTATGTATCAATTTGTATGAAATTTTTCAGGAAAAGAGTTATAAAATGCCAAGAGCTACAAAAGGTTCCGCAAGGAAAAGATCAAGAAAAAGGTTATTGAATAAGACGGAAGGTTACTGGGGTGGAAGAGGAAATTTGTACCGCAAGGCCATGGAGACTTATATCCGTGCCATGGCTTTTTCCTTCAGGGATAGAAAGGCACGTAAAAGGAAATTTAGAGAATTATGGATATCCAGAATCAGTGCCGCAGTCAGAGAACGCGGTATATCCTATAGCCGTTTTATTCATGGATTAATTAAGGCCGATATTAACTTAAACAGGAAAATGCTGGCTGAGATGGCAGTAAATGATAAGCCTGCTTTTGACAGGCTGGTTGAACAGGTAAAGCCACTCATCTGAGATTTTTTAGAGAATCTGAAATCCTTTACCCATTTCGTACAAACGGCTGTTCATCGGTTTGATTCCTTAGATATGGCATATATTCTCAAATATAGGCACGTCTTTTTCTGGTATTAAAGCCAGAGGAACGTGCCTACTTTTTTAATATCAATGTTAAACAAATTAGAAGAAATTAAAAAAAACTTACAGAGTGACATTAAGGCGGTAATTACCCTGAAGGATGCAGAACAGCTTAAGGTCAAATATCTGGGAAGGAAGGGTATTATCGGCGATGTTATGAAGATTATTCCTGCATTACCGGAAGAGCAACGTGCCCCATTTGGGCAGCAAATCAATTCTTTAAAGGCAAGTATTACTCACGAGATAGAAGATATTATAAAAAAGTTGTCTGCAGGAGAGATTCAAAAATTTAAAAGCGAAATGTTTGATGTAACGCTGCCGGGTAAACATACCTCTATAGGGAAAAGACATCCTCTTACTCAAACGATTAGTGATATCAGGGAGGTTTTTGCACGACTGGGATTTGATGTTGCTTATGGTCCTGAAGTAGAGTTAGAGTACTACAATTTTGAAGCGTTAAATATTCCTACCGATCATCCCTCACGGACCGATTTTGATACTTTTTATATAAAAAACGACGTGCTTTTAAGAAGTCAGACGTCTACTGTTCAAATCCGTATCATGGAAAAACAAAAGCCTCCTATTCGCATTATTGCCCCGGGTAGGGTATACAGACCTGATACCGTTGATGCCCGACACTCATTTATGTTTCATCAAGTAGAAGGTCTGCTTGTGGATGAAGGGATAAGTTTTGCCGACCTGAAAGGTGTACTGAATCAATTTATTAAGACCTATTTTGGCCAGGACGTTCAAATGCGTTTTCGTCCGTCCTTTTTTCCTTTTACTGAGCCAAGTGCTGAGGTAGACATTTCATGTTCTCTTTGTGGAGGAAAGGGATGCAGTGTATGTTCTTATAGTGGGTGGGTTGAGATATTAGGGGCCGGAATGGTTGATCCTAATGTGTTTAGATATGTGCATTACGATGCAGAAAGGTATGCTGGTTTTGCATTTGGAATGGGTGTCGAGCGAATTACCATGCTCAAGTATGGTATCTCAGATATTAGACTCTTTTACGAAAATGATATACGTTTTTTATCTCAATTTTAAATGAAGATTAGTTACAACTGGTTGAAAGAATATGTACATTTTTACCTGTCTCCGCAGGAGCTTGCTGATAGGTTAACGAGCGTGGGTCTTGTGGTTGCAGGCATCCAATCTGTAGAGGATGACTTTTGCCTTGAGGTAGAAGTTACTTCCAATCGTCCTGATTGTCTTGGGATTATAGGTATTGCACGTGAAGTTGCGGCAGCGGCGGGCGGTACCCTGCACCTTCCAGAAATACATTTTCAAGACACAAATTCAGAAATAAAAAACTTTATCGATATCGCTGTTGAGGAACCGATGTTATGCCCTCATTATACGGCTAGGATTGTTAGACACGTGATGGTAGAACCATCTCCTGAATGGATGCAAAAGAGGTTAAAATGTATGGGGCTTCGACCAGTAAACAACATTGTGGATGTTACGAATTATGTGATGATAGAGACCGGGCAACCTATCCATGCTTTTGATCTCGATAAGATTTCAGACCAGAGGATAATTGTAAGAAAGGCCAGTAACGGGGAAGAAATAGTAGTCATCAACGGGGCAAGGCGGGTACTTTTTCCTGACATGCTCGTTATTGCAGACGGCAAGAGGCCCATTGCTATCGCTGGGATTATGGGGGGGAAAGAAACAGAAGTTTCAGAGTCTACAAGAAATATCCTTCTTGAGTGTGCACAGTTTGATCCAGGGCGGGTGCGGCGTACTTCAAAAGTATTGGGCATCGCATCAGATTCCTCATATCGGTTCGAAAGGGGTATCGACCCTGAAGCTATAAACTATGTATCACAAAGGGCCATAAAACTCATGAAAGAATGTGCAGATGGAGAAATTATTGATGGTATTATCGATGTACGATCTGGAAGGTTTATGCCAAGAAGAGTTACCCTCCGTATTGAACAACTTCATAAAGTTATGGGGGTAGAAATAGAAAAAGCCGAAGCTGTTGATATATTGAAAAGACTTCAATTCCATATCCTCAGCGATGGAGGTACCTTTGTTCATGTTGAGGTGCCGAGTTTTCGTGGTGATATTTATCGAGAAATCGACTTGATTGAAGAGGTGGCTAGGATTTATGGATATCATAATATTCCAACGAGAACCTCTATCTGTATCCGTGGTAGCACAAAGAGCAAGTGTGAGATCGTGGAAGACTCTATCCTTCAGTTTTTAAACGGTCTTGGGTTTTATGAGGTAAAAACCTTTAGTATCGTTGACACTTCAGCCTTGCAGGCAATAAACCTGTGGTCTGATAAAGAAAGTATCGATATTGCTAACCCATTAAGACAGGAAGAGAGCCGATTACGGACATGTTTACTCCCCAATCTTATCCGTAGTAAAATATACAACATGCACCACGGTGTTGAACGAGTAAAGATCTTTGAGATTTCTAAAGTCTATCTTGCCGGCGATAAACTGCCACAAGAAAAGACATGCCTGTCGTTCATTGCGGATGGAGATTTTTATAGTACAAAGGGAATAGTTGAATCGCTGTTACTAAGTTTGGGTATCTTTTCAAAGTGTGAGTGGAAACTATTTCATGAGCCTAAATTGTTTCATGAAGAAAGGACAGCGGTAATTTTCCTTGATAATAAAGTATTGGGATATCTCGGAGAGGCAAGCAAAGAATTAAGATTTAAGACATTATCTTGTTTGTTGGAATTAGATATGGACCTCTTAATTGAAAAGTCGAATTTTAGCAAAAAATATCAAAATCTGCCGCAGTATCCGCCTGTTTTGCGTGACCTTGCTATCATTGTTGATGAAGAGGTAACATGGGCATCCATCGAAAGATGTATTATTGATACAAAGGTTCTTTCATTAAAGGAAATCAATTTCTTTGATATATATCGAGGCAAACAGATCCCGACAGGGAAAAAAAGTGTTGCTTTTAACTTGTTTTTTCAAGCCGATGATCGGACGTTAAGAAGTGAAGATGTCGACATTTTCCAGCGGGATATCATGGATAACCTTCAGAAAACTCTTGGTGCCGAATTACGAAAACTTTGAGATAGTTGTTGGTAGTTATTTATTATTATGTTATTATTAGTTATGGCTTGGGTTGTTTGTGCTGAGATACAGAAATGTTTGCTTACTAAAACTGTATTCTGACTTCTGTTCTTTGTATTCTGAAGGCGATAATTTGTAATTTTCAATATTGTTCGTCAATACACATCAAAATACTACAAACGGTTTTTGCGTCTTTGATCACCCCTTTCCTTATCATCTCAAATGCATCGTGCAGTTTCATTTGCACAATACCTTTAATTGATTCATCCTCCTGGTAATTTGGTTGAGTCTTTACGAGATTCGTTGCTTTAAATAGGTGCATAATCTCGCTCAGGATGCCTGGTGAGGGATAAAGAATCATTAAAGGTTCAAGGGTGCCGGCCTTATAACCAATCTCTTCTTCCAGTTCACGTCCTCCACAGGTGTAGAATGTCTCATCCTTATCAAGTGTACCAGCGGGAATTTCGTAAATAGTTTCTTTAATAGCATGCCTATATTGTTGGATGAGAATGATCTCGTCTTCTGAAATAAAAGGAATAATGGCCGCTGAGCCAGGGTGTTCAACCGTTTCCCTCATCACTTTTTTCCCATCATCAAGGAGGATTTCATCCTTTCTGACAAGTATTTTTTTCCCAGTATAAATAATCATAAAAACTCCTTTTAAGTTATAGCTGTCAGTATTCAGTACTTGCTTGTCACACTAACAACTATGAATAACTGCTCCTAACAAACTAATCACTATCAACTGTATTTCATTACCATTCCGTTACCCACCGGAAATATCGTATCTTAATAGGTGTGGCAGATCGGTCAACAATGGCTACTAATTTCTTTTCTGCAAAGGTCCGTGATGCATTACTGTTGACGATACGGGCGGTAACATATACAGCAAACACATTCGTATGGGTCGTTATAAGGTTTGAAATAGATGTGAAAATAAGATCTTTTTCATCTTTCTCATCAATAAATCCATCATCATCATTATCAACGTTATCTGTTCCAAAGTAATCTATTCCTGGTACATTTGCTAATGCTCCAATTGTTGTGAAGGGACGTGCATTTATGATATTATTTATCAGAGAATTTCCTGTCAATGTGCTCCATGTGCCTAAAGAAGTATTGGTACATGTGCCTGGTAAGGCTGCCAGCACAGTGGAAGTTGCTGTATTAATATTGATGCGTCCTGGTATTTGAATTTCAGGCCCGTCAATATCTCCTAATTGGTTGCCGGTATCGGTGCCTATGGCACCATCTGCATCATCATCGATGGTATCGTCTTTTGGATCAATGATAGTAAAATATTCAGAGACAAGAGTTGCCGTACCACTGGTAAGATTCAATTTTGCATTATCAACGGTACTACTTCCTGTTACATTATAAATAGGATCTTTTGTATAAGGAGATTGGGTTCCATATCCTATTGTTAGCAGGTTTCCTAATTCACCTAAAGAAATCATCTCTATATTTGCTACTTTGAGTTGTTTCTTTTCATTGTATGGAAGTACATTATTATACTGATAATTTACTAATCCTAATGTATGGTTAGATGTGGTAGCCGTACCCCAGTTATTAGACTTTTCTATGAGCGGGTTTTTCCTTTCTCCAGTTGATGCTCTTACATTTAAAGAACCATTACATTTGATTTTATTTAAAATGTCTATAATTTCTTGTGTATCTGCTATAATCTTGTTTTCAACGGTATCATCAATTTGTTGATTATTATTAGTTGCATTTATAAGTGAATTTAATTCAGATATTGCATTGTCAATCCCGCTAGCTCCAGGGTCCCAAGAAACAACATAGACATTTGGTCCTATTGCAGATACATGAGTGGTAAGTTGATTAAGGGCGTTATTACCAGATTGTGTTGATGTATGCTCATATGCAACTGTTCCTAAAACACCATCCCATTCACCTTCACCCGATCTATTAAGTAATGATTGAAATGCTTCCGTTTCTTGTTGAGTATTACCTGGAGCATGTGTTTTATCGTAAAGGTAAGCTATCAATTGATACAAAAGATATAACACATCTTCCCCTCGTATTTTATTGTAACTGGCTTCTGGTTCTGCCTCATCAAGGATTAAGTAACTTCCACTACCTAACGCTGATGAACTACCCATAAGGGTAATCGTAACTGCCTGTGGTATATTATCACTATCGTAATCATATATATTGAATCCTGTAACAGTTTGTGTACCACTGAGCGATGGAAGGTTTCCTTGGTTACCTGGTTCATCATAACCTAAAATAACATGGTCTTGGGGCTGCATGTTAAGACTTGCAGTATTAATTGTGTATGTCCCTATGGTAACAGTACCCGTTAACCAGTTACATCCGGGACTTCCTGTAGTATAGTATTGTGTCTTTGTAACCTTCAATACTAAATCCATCGGAGAACCGTTTATGCTCATGGTACTGCTTCCAATAGTTACATTAAAGGGGTTATATAATTCAATGCGATGTTGACAAGGATAAGCGGAATAAGTGCCGTTATGGTATAATTCATTAATAAATGGGTGCGCTTCCAGACCATATTTAGTCGGTGTACCGTACATTGTAATATCATTATCCGTATCTATATAGTCTTTTATATGAACGGCAAGTTGTGTAGCTGTCCCCTCACTGAATCCAACTTTTTGTAATTGTGCTGTTATGCTGCCAGCCAGAGTTAAACTGTTCAATTTCAAACGGTAGTAATTGTTTTCATCCGGTAAAAGAAGGCTGATGATGCCATCATTGGTAATGATGGTATCGAATGAGTATGGGGTAAGAAAATTTCTCTTATTTTGAAATAAAGTTTCATTGTTAATGATTTTACGCAATCTCGATTGATAGGTTGAAGGGTTTGTCGTATATGTCCCAAAGCAAATATCTGCCGCATCGAGGGCATTAAAAGGCCGATCATCACTATCGCATGTTCGCGGGAGGAATTGGGATGCCATCGTTCCACTATTGCCAGGAATACCGTTAGGGCCGCACCGCGCAGTGTTTGTCCCAACGATAACATCTTTCGCAATGGTTATACTATTAAAGACATCTTGTAATCTTATATCATAGGTAGTTGCACCGGTGCCGTATGCAAAGGACGAGTTTGTCCCGACAATATTTCCTGTTGCGTTTACATTAATCCGTGATTCTCCGATATCTTCAATAAGGATGGCATATTGTGCCCTCAACTTTCTATCCAGAGAAAAAGGGATATCGAGCCAGTTAGAATCGTTGGAACCATCACCATTATTATCAACGGTATTTTTATTAGCAGTAGCACTGCCGAATATCGTATCTCTTCCCGGACCCAGCCATTCCTCTGTATATGCATCATGATTTTCATCATAACCCATGGTTTCTGTACCAATGTAGCGATAATTGTTATTGTTATAAACTGTGGAATCGGTACCGTATTTATCCATCTTTAATACATAGATGGCGTATTCGAGTCCCGCATGCGCTGCCATTTCTACCTGTAGGCCATTGACGTAATTATTGGTAGCGTTGTAGTCTATACTGGTCAGGTTTATAAACGTCATACCCATGAGAGAAAGGGCAACCAGGATGACAGTTACTGCTATAATGACAAAACCAGCGTTCTTTTTTTTATCCATGGTTATTTAAACATTAAATAATTTTTGGGTAGGGTACATTGCACGTGTCTCTTGTTTTGAATTTTCTAAACGTTTAAGGTTGGTTCAATCGAAGATGATTGAATCAGCAGCTTGAGTTACGTTATTGCGTACTCTCATTGCATCAGCCCCCCTTCTCATAAAACATTGTCATCGTGGATCTAATTTTATGATCAATTCTGACAAGGCAGCATGATTTCACTGGTAAAGGTACCTATTTCCAAGATTTTTTCGGTATCTTTGCCAGATATATATCTGGTATTTGTACCATACATTTGTAATGTTATTCTTACCGTATCAGGCAGGTTACCTGTCCCTGTAGTTGTACCATTTATACTTAAGTCACCGGTACTGTTCCACGAAGTTACCCATGTGCTTTTTGTACTGTATTCAAGATTAAAGAAATTGGTATTTGCTGTAAGCTTATAATAGGTAGCAGAACCTGGCATGATACCAGATACAGTACCGTACACATAAGAAGTATCAAAATACTCGGCCCTCATTAATTCATCTGTATTATTTAAATAATACGTAACAAGGGTTGCTGGTGTGGATGAACCATTTGGCGCCAGGGTTAGAAAAAGGAGGATACTCGTATTTGTTGCAGGTGAAAGATCACTGGCACTTTGAGTTCCAAAAGAAACAAAAAAATCTCTATTGTCTTTTAAGACAGCACCCTTCAGGTCTCTGGAGATACTGTCCATGGCTATTCTTGCGTGTTGATACATCTGCAGTTTATTATTGTAGAGGGAAAATACCCCTTTTGATTGGTAAAACATGACGTAGGCAACTCCCCATAGAATAATCATTAGTGCCATAACGATTAACAATTCTATTAAAGTAAAACCTCCCTGGTATTCTCCTGTCCATGGAGGTTTTCTCCTCTGTTCAGAATGGTGAATATCATCACTTCGGGCAGTGCGATATCGAAGATTCTGAAGTAAAATGCTGAAGGTTTTCAACCCAAAAAATCCTTATCAGTTAAGTTAAAGTGGTCTTAAGTACCTGAACACAAGTTTTGTACATTTTTCTTTATCAGTAGAAGACATCCCCTGGTTGGTTTAATCGTGAACGATTGAACCGAAACCTTTTGCATGTTTCATATACCTAGCCTAACCAAAAATATAGAAGTTAAGATTTTTCTATCCATTTTGAGACTTCATTTCTTGTGAGAAGTTAGCATGGTGTTATATTGTCCCACGATAGTATCGGTAATAAGATACGATGCAGATGTAGATGTTGCATATTCATACGGTTGTTGTAATGTTACGCTGTTTGCTGTACTATCAACATTTGCTACCCGATACCAAATGTGATTCTCGGTATTGCAAATAAAATTGTTTACTGAGATATTGCCGATATTTGATACGTTAGATATTGTTTGACTATTAAAGGAAAAATCCGCTGTACCGCTGGTTGCCGTGTAGTTTTTATAGATAGCGGTTTGTTGTCTGAAGAGGTAGGTTTCTTCAATAGTTGTGGCTGTTCCATCATTACCTACCATATCGACAGGGACAACCGATGTACTCCATCCATAATTGTCCGTTATCGTGACAGTACCGGTATTTATATCAGGAAAGAAGTAGCAAGTGGTCGATCCCGTTAATATACCAATAATATCCTGGATATTGAAGTCTGGGCTATTTGCATCGTCTGATGGATATTTATATGATGTATAAGCAAGGGGTATTTCAGCAGAAGTTGCACCTATGGTACTCTTCTCGATTCTGTATGTTTGATATATTCCTACTGGAAACAATGCCATAACACCAAAGATACCAATTGCAAGCACAAGGATAGCTATAAGAATTTCAACAAGGGTAAATCCTGTTTTACGGTGTTCCATAGTTAGTTTGTAAATACTGTTATGAGTTATAAGTAAGTTGTTATTTATTTTTTTATCTGGCACGTGTTGCCGATTATTGTGCAACTGGCTGTTACTGGTGAACTTTTCGTTCTTGTTCTTTCATCAATTAAGGTGATTTTTGTATCTTGCGGGGCACTGCTATTATCAGTATTTGAAATACCACTGGGTTTAAAATAAATTGTTCGTGTTCCCGCGTTAAAGACATTACCGTTATATTCCCAAAATCTCACATATTTTGGAAGTCGATACAATTTTACGGTTTCGGTACCGTTAGATCCTTCTATTACAGATAGCGTACAGGGTGTGGGATTTTGTCCGGTATTGTAGTTAGCGTTTAATTCCAATTTGTAGGTGTCTCGTTTTGTTACCGCAAAGGTTTTTACAGAAAACACGCTGCTCTGCAATGTGTTGGTACCTTCATCAAGTCCTCCATGCAGAAAAATAGGAAGGATTATGCCAGTGAGTACACCGATAATGGCCATTGCGATAATCAATTCAATCAGGGTAAACCCATAATTTTTCATTTGGATACCTTGTGCGTACTTAATTAGCCCCAATGCTCTGCATTAATTTTATTAGGGGTACAAACATGGCTATTACGATAAAGCCAACGGAACCACCCAAAAATACAATCATCATAGGTTCTATCAGGCTGACCATTGCCTCTACAGTCCGGTCTACCTCATCGTCATAATTATCCGCCACCTTGGTAAGCATTTTATCCAGTTCTCCCGTTTCTTCGCCTACTTCTACCATATTGACTACAATCTCGTTACAGATCTTTGAATCCCTAAGGGGCTTTGCAATGCTCTCTCCTCCCCTTATACTATCATGGATGCGCTGGATTGCCTGTGCCATAGCGGCATTCCCTGTGGCGTCTTTAACGTTATTGAGCGCATCTAGGATAGGCACGCCGCTCGACGTTAGCGTTGCAAGGGTGCGGGTAAACCGTGAAACGGCCGATTTATTTATGATCTTTCCCATAACGGGTATTTTAAATTTTGTATTGTCGATGAGTAGCCGTATTTTTTTTATCTTTCCCAAAAGCTTGTAAAGGATAAAACTACCGAAAGGAACTGAAGGAATAAACATCCAGTGTGTCTTGAGAATGAGACTAAAGGTAATAAGCATTCTAGTAGGAACGGGTAATTCCAAACTTAATTCTTCATAAATTTTTGCAAAGTTTGGGATGATAAAAATCATGAGACCTATTAAGATGGCGCCTGCAACAAACATGACAACGGACGGATATATCATGGCACTGATAATTTTTCTTAAAAGCCGCTCCATCTTTTCCCGAAAGTCCGCTAGTCGCTGCAGGATAATATCCAGAGAGCCACTTACTTCACCTGCCTTTACAATACTAACATAGAGTTTATCAAAAACCCTCGGATGTCTTGCAAGTGCCCCGGAAAGTGTATTCCCCCCTTCGATATCCTCGATAACCTTTAGTATTGTCTTTTTGAATAGTCCCTTTTTCATTTGGGATTCGAGTATCTTTAAACCACGGATAATAGGGAGTCCTGCATCCTGGAGTGTCGACAGTTGTCGTGTAAAGGCAGTTATATTTTTTGATTTAACCCTATTAATAGAAATAGATATTTCTTTATGTTTTTTTTGGATTTTATCTGAAGTAAAGGATGTCTTTTTTTGAGAGATGTGTATTTCTTTAACATTGGTGGGAAAATAACCTATTGCACGTACCTTTGCAACAGCGTCATCCTGGCTGGATGCCTCAATCCTGTCTTTAACCGTTTGCCCCTTCTTATCAACAGCAGTGTATTGAAAAGTGGACATTAGGAAGACTCTCCTTTTCAACTTATATGAGCATCGTTTCTCTTACGACTTCCGGAATAGTTGTTAAGCCATTGTGTATTGCTGTTAATCCACTATCTCTTAAGGTATTCATTCCGTTTCTTTTTGCGGCCATTCTCATTGCACCAGTACTTGCCTGTTCTATTATCAACCGCCGTATATCATCGGTGATGATCATGATCTCATAGATGCCCATGCGCCCCTTATATCCGATATTGTGGCAGTTATTACACCCTTTGCCCCGAAAGAACCTTTTCCCTTTGGCATCTGCCCTTGTAAGGTTTAATTCCATTAATGATTCTTCAGAAGGTGTATACTCTTCTTTACAGAAATTACATATCCTGCGGACTAATCTCTGGCTAATGACAGCCTCTACTGTAGCAGCGATCAGGTATGGCCTGATATCCATATTGATTAAACGTGTTACCGCAGTTGGGGAATCGTTGGTATGCAGTGTACTAAAAACCAAGTGTCCTGTCAAGGATGCTTGTATAGCGATCCTAGCTGTTTCCTCATCACGTATTTCACCTACAAGGATAATGTCGGGATCTTGTCTTAAAATTGCCCTTAAGCACTGTGCGAAAGTTACCCCTATGGATGTATTTATCTGTACCTGAGTAAGCCCGTCAATATCGTATTCTACCGGGTCTTCCGTTGTGATAATTTTTGTGCCGATCTCATTTAAATAATTAAGTGCCGCATATAAAGTAGTTGTTTTTCCAGAACCGGTTGGTCCAGTAACAAGGACTATTCCATTGGGCTTATTTATTAATTGATATATCAGTTTTAGCTCATCAGGGTAAAACCCCAAAGTATCCAAATTTAGCGATACGGCAGATTTGTTTAGCAGGCGCATAACGATACTTTCCCCGTATTTCGTTGGTAGTGTAGAAACACGCATATCGACGAATGTTCCTCCAATGTTTAATTGAATGCGCCCATCCTGAGGTAATCTCCGTTCTGAAATATCCATACCCGACAGAACTTTTATTCTGGAAGCAATGGGTAATCCAAGCTGGCGTGGTGGAGAAATTTTTTCATAAAGTATACCATCGATACGGTATCGAACTTTAAACCCATCTCCAAAAGCTTCGAAATGGATATCACTGGCTTTATCCAATATAGCATCCAGGAACATAAGGCCAACCCAATTTTTAACTGGGGCGGTAACGGCCATTTTTTTTAGTTCTTCTATGTCAATATGTTCTCCTTTCAGGGATTCCCCGTATGATGCATCTTCCTTAAACTCTAATAAGAGTTGTTCCACAGACTCGTGCTTTTTGGGATAGTATTTTTCTAAGGCACGAATCACAGCATCCTTATGGCAGAGGAGTGGTTTTATGGGGTGTTTCAGGATGAGTCTTAGATCATCCAGGGTTTCAAAGTCTAATGCATCCGCCTGAACAATAGCAAGGGTATCACTTTTTTTCTGGATGGGAATTATACGATATAATTGCGCAACAGCGGGGGGTACTATTTGAATAATCTCTGCCGGTATATCCATGTCTTCGATATTTACAATTTCTAATCCCAGATATTCGCTCAGCGCAACCAGGATTTGCTCGTTTGTTACATACTGGAGGCTTACCAGGATATCCCCGAGTAGACCTCCTTTCTGTTTTTGAACTTCAAGTGCCTCCTGGATTTGGTCTTCAGTGACAAGACCTTTATCTTTCAGGATTTGTCCAAAGAGCCTTCTCTTTGCTTCAGTTTTAACATCTCTTTTCTTTATTTCGTTTATTTGCATAATGAAATCCTAGCAAGGCAGAGCCTCAGACCTATGAAAAGTGAGATATACGATACATAGTATCGTGTATCGAAAGCTTGACTCATTGGTAAAGATAAACCTATTATAAAGGTTTTAAAGTTGGAATGTCCCACTAATCTCCCATCCCTGCTACCCTGAGTACTTCTTCTAAGGTAGTTTTGCCATCTATTGCCTTTCTTAAGCCGTCTTCTTTAAGCGTTGTCATTCCCAATGTTATTGCAGTTTTTCTCATTTCATCAGTAGAGGCCATGCGATATGTCAAATCGCGTAAAGTTTCGTTCATATCAAGCAGTTCATAAATGCCGACTCTGCCATAGTATCCTGTATTATTGCAGTTCTTACAGCCTTTTCCTTTGTAAAAGATGAGATCTTTTAGGTTTTCAACCTCAAATCCCATGTTTAATAACTGTTCTGGTGTATATTGGATGGGTTCTTTACAATGTGTACAAATTGTCCTAATCAACCGTTGCGCCATGATGCCCTGTAAGGAAGTAGCGACGAGAAAAGGTTTTATCCTCATATCGATGAGTCTTGTGATAGCAGAGGGTGCATCGTTTGTATGAAGGGTGCTCAAGACGAGATGCCCCGTTAAGGCTGCAGCGATTGCAGTATCTGCCGTTTCAGCATCGCGTATCTCTCCAACGAGAATAATATTTGGATCTTGACGGAGCATCGTTCGCAGGATCGTAGGAAAACTAAAGCCTATCTTTTCTATTACCTCACATTGGTTAATGCCCCGGAGGGTATACTCCACGGGGTCTTCCGCCGTAATGATCTTTGTGTCGGTCTTGTTGAGTTCATTTATCGTAGCATATAATGTGGTAGTTTTACCACTCCCTGTAGGGCCGGTAATAAGGAATATGCCATTTGGTCTTTTGATAATGGAGTGAAAGCGTTTAAAATCGTTTTCATAAAATTCCAGGTTTTTCAAATCCATCAAGGCTGCTGATTTCTCTAGGAGACGCATAACCACACTTTCCCCGTAGATGGAGGGCAGGCAGGACACCCGAATATCCAAATCTTTATCTGCATATTTAATATTGATACGTCCATCCTGTGGTCTCCTTTTTTCTGATATATCTATATTCGATAATATCTTAATCCTGGAAATAATAGAATCCTGAAGTCGCTTTGGGAGTGTATCTGCCTCTTGACACACTCCATCAACACGGTAACGTATACGCACTCTGTTCGAGAAAGGTTCTACGTGGATATCACTGGCGCGGGATGTTATAGCCTTGTTGATCAGTAAAGAAACGAGTTGAATAATAGGCCCTTCATCTTCTATAGTACTTGCCTCTATATGAGAATTTTCTATTATTTTCATCTCTCCGGCGTTTGGTGAGGTTCCATGGACTGTAAATTCTTTCAACAAGGTATCAATGGTTTCTGCAGATTCCCGTTCATAATATTTATGGATAGCGTTTTTTATGTTTTCAAGGGTAGCAAGGACGTATTTGAAGTCTGTATTGAGCATAAAACGCAAATTATCTATGAATCCGATGTCCGGTTGATTACTTACGGCAATGGTAATGACCCCATTGCTTTTTGATATAGGTATAATGTGGTGTTTTTTTACAATTTGTGCAGGTAATAAATTAATGATCTCTGGTGAAATATGGGTTTTATCCAATTCGATTACGGGCAGGTCATATTGCGAGGCAAGGCACTGAACGATTTCAGAATATGTTGAATATCCTAATTTGACAAGTGCCTCCTCCATCAAGATGTTCTCTTTCTTTTGTATTTCTTTGGCCTTATTCAACTGTTCCTGGGTAATTATATTCTTGTTTAATAAGACATCTTCTATGTGATACATAGATTTTTCAGATTGAATTTGCTTGAATTACCTTGTTAAGATAGATAAAATCTTAGCCTATTTTTAAAGTGGAGGCATTCTATAATAGAATAACTTTTTGCAAATTGCAATATGAGATTATTAGAACATACCATAAGGCATATATCAGAGGTTTTGGTAGACCCGGATGGCAAAATTGGGGCAAGATTTAAGTCGTTTGCCATACCAGGTGGCAGTCTCGGAAGGCTTGAGGGCCTGGCAACAATTTATGCATCAATAAAAGGTCGTCTGCCCTGTGAAATAAAGTACAAAAAAATGTTTACTATGGCAGGTGATCATGGTGTTGTAGATGAGGGTGTAAGTGCCTTTCCACAACAGGTTACCGGGCAAATGGTACAGAATTTTATGGATGGAGGTGCGGCAATTAATGTTCTTGCACGCCATATCGGTGCAAAGGTGATTGTGGTTGATTGTGGAGTAGCTTCACATCTTGAGTTGAAGCAGTCCAGCAGCCAGCATCAGGGGCAGGAATTAAAGATAAAAAAAATTGGTTTGGGTACAAAGAATATGGCTGTTGGTCCCGCAATGACGCGAGAGGAGGCTGTTCGTTCTCTTGAGATTGGTATTGAATTGATTGAAGAAGAGCTAAAAGAGGGTCTTGATATTATTGGTATTGGTGATATGGGAATCGCAAATACCACACCAAGCAGTGCCATTCTTGCTGTTCTGGGCAAACTGGATGTTGAATTTGCAACGGGCTGTGGAACGGGGTTAGATGAAGAATCATTGCAAAGAAAGATTGGTGTAATACAAAAAGCAATTGATGTGAATCGACCCAACCCAAACGATCCAATAGATGTGTTGTCAAAAATCGGCGGATATGAGATTGGCGGCCTTGCTGGTCTGTGCCTGGGTGCTGCACGGTATCGTATACCAGTAATTCTGGATGGGTTCATCTCAACAGCAGGTGCCCTGATTGCTCATGCGATTGAACCGAAAATAAACTCATATCTCATAGCCTCTCATGTTTCCGCCGAAAAGGGACACAGGATGATGTTAAACTTGCTAAGTAAAATTCCATTACTAGATCTTCATATGAGATTAGGTGAAGGAACTGGTGCTGCATTAGGTATGGGACTCGTAGAAACAGGAGTAAAACTCTTGCATGAAATGGCTACATTTCGTGAAGCGGGAGTCTCAAAACCAACAACTACTAACCAGAAATAGCAAGCGTGGGTTTAGCTTAAATCTCGCGGATGTTTCGGTGAATCCCTTCATCGAAACAAGGCAGCGCCAAGACATACATGGATTTTCGGCGGGGACACACCGAAACATCAAGAACTAGATACAACAAATAACAGCAAATAACAACGAATAATCAGAAGTGATAAGCGGCGATCTAGCTTAGTCTTTTCTTTACAATCAAAACAGACATGTATCCTCTTCCACTGCCTTTTAAGGATACGATATCATGGGTGAGGTAAGCATTTGTTTGCCCGATATAAGAGGCAAATAAGGCATTTTCCAAAAGTTTCATCTCTTCAAGTAATTGAATTACCTCATCCAATTTTTTTGCAACCTTCATCATAATGACGGTATCAAATGTCTCCAGGACAGGGCGCAACTCATGAATATCCACTGGTACCGGGATTACAGCTAACCGCTCATCTCCCGCTAGAAGTGGATAATTAGCAACGCAGGCGGCAGCATTGTATGATGTAATGCCAGGGATTGTATGTATGGCGTGATCCGGTAACAGGGAAATCAGATGGCGCAGCAAATAGATATAGGTACTGAAGGTTAATGGGTCCCCCAGGGTCAGATATGCAACATCGAATCCGGCAGTAACTTCTGCATGAATTTCTTTTGCCGCTTTGAGCCATGCGGCGTTTAGTGTGAGTTTGTCCTTAGTCATGGGATAAATCTGCTGAATAACTCTTTTTTCCTTCACATAATCCTTGACGATTTCCCATGCCAGGCTATCTTCTTTGGTATCAGATCGCGGGATAAAAATACAGTCCACCTGTTGAATTGTATGGATTGCTTTTTGTGTGAGGAGTTCTGGGTCGCCCGGACCTAACCCAATACCATAAAAATTTCCAGTTTTCATTTGATGTTATTTACCATTTGCGAAACAATGACTTTCCAGTCGATCCGCTTCTTCAAAATGACAATTTTAGAATATTCGGTTTCATATATTGAATACTATAGTTGATATTTTTCATTCACTGTCCACTAACTTCTTATCATTTCTCTGTGCCTGAGCAGTTATCAGAATTTACCTGTATTTTATAACTACCACAGATGATCCGTTTGATTTTATATGTGTAGCGGAGGCTAGGTCTAGTTCGCGGATGCGCTCTTCCGGAAGAGAGAGATTTTCGCACACAAACATTGTTCTTTCCCGGATTCCAACCTTTAGCAACCGACGGGCAATAACAGCAGGTGTATTCTCATTATCCGTCAG
Organism: Candidatus Jinrextremum sp.; assembly: GCA_039794405.1. Classification (GTDB taxonomy): domain Bacteria; phylum Planctomycetota; class Brocadiia; order Brocadiales; family Brocadiaceae; genus JBDIVL01. The sequence continues at coordinate 31,678 of JBDIVL010000032.1, forward strand.
AATCCCAACCTTATTATGATCTTTGACCTTCTGGATAAGTTTTCCGTATTGCGCACTTCTTCCATGCAAACTGATAAAGCAGGCATCATCCCAGCTTTCTCCAATAGCTGCAAAGGCAAGTTGTATGCTGCTAATTCCCGGTATAATAGTGCAAAATTCACGGCCTACCTTCTTTATAATCAATTTTGTATAACTGAAAAAACACGGGTCTCCGCTGACGAGTACAACAACTTGTTTCGATGAGCTCCATTGAACAATCCTATTTACCAGAATTTTATAATTTCTTTCCAGGATTATTTTTTCAGCATCAATGCCAGGAAAAAGTTTGAGTAAACGGCGACTTCCCACAAGGATATCGGCTTTTTTAATGTTGTAAAGGGCCTTGGGAGAAATATAGGCTTTCAATCCCGGCCCGCAACCTACGATGATAATTTTGTTTTTATAGTATTTAGCCATGATTGTGCATTTTGCGAGACGCTAATGACCGAACCCTTTATATCAAATAAAATCACTCCCAACTCAGTAGGAATGAATGTGTGTTCGTTTCTGCTGATGAATTCCCGTACTTTAGCTTCGATTTTCTCAACAATTTCATTCATTGCGGATAAGCTTTTTTGTTCTCTTAATAATTCAACCATTCCCTCTACTGTGGAAGTTGCCTGTAAGCAGTTCTGTATCATATCCGGCAAAGGGATTTGTTTGATGATTTGCATAATGATATCATTTGCAGGCTTAGAGGCCGAACTATGGGTATAGAAGTCACCACGTAATAACTTGGCAAGTTTTCCAGGATGTCCGGCAAGAATAATCCTTTTGAAACGCCTTTTCTGAGCTGCATCCAGCATAAAGCCAACAAAATTGCTTACCTGGATAACCTGATCTCTAGGAATATCAAGAAGATTAAGAATAGAGCGTTCTCCAAGGCTTCCTGGTACCAATATCACCGTATCATACCCAATCCCATGGGCAATATCAAGTCCACATAATAAGGAGGTCTTAAAGGCGTCTTCCGACATGGGTCGGACAATCCCTGTGGTGCCAATAATGGAGATCCCTCCAATTATACCTAATTTTGGATTAAATGTCCTTTCACCGATGATCTGACCGTTAGGTACGGAGATTGTGATTTTTGCTCCAATATCATTACCAATAACTTCCCTTACAGCATTTTCTATCATGCGTCTTGGTACAGGATTAATAGCTGCATGGCCTACTGGTACTTGCAATCCTGGTTTTGTTACACGGCCGACACCTTCGCCACCATCAATCTCTATCGTTCCCGTATTTTTCTGTTCGATTCGTGCATAGACCTTGCATCCATGTGTTACATCGGGATCATCACCGGCATCTTTTTGTACAGCACACTCTGATATATTACCGGATAACTGTTTATGGAAAATTTTAAGGTTAAGTTTTATTCCAAGTGGGGTATCAATTTCCACCTCGTCAGGAATGCTTCCTCTCAATAATCCGATAGCTGCCGCCTTAGCTGCGGCTGTTGCACAACTTCCTGTTGTATAACCGAATCTCATATCATACCGATGTGTGTTAAGTCCGGAATTAAACCACCTACGAAGTGAGTGGGAATAAAAAACATGCTGTAGTATTTACAAAATGTTTGAAAACGATTAACTCCTATTTGATTGTGTATATTCCTTAGCTAATTTTATAATAGCATTTATGATTGATACGGCTACGGCGCTGCCACCCTTTCTGTTCGTATTTGTTATAGAAGGGATGGAAATATCTTTTAATGCATATTTTGCCTCAACTGCTCCTACAAACCCCACAGGAATGCCTATTACTAAGGCCGGTTGTGCTAGTCCTTTTTTGATGAGGTTAATAAGTTCAAACAAGGCGGTAGGTGCATTGCCGATCACCACAATGCCATCTTTCATTTCACTTACAGAGTATTGCATGGCGATAATGGCGCGCGTCTTGCTAAAATGTTTGGCATCATCAATAACAGATTTATCAGCAATTTTACAGACTATCCTTCCTCCGAATTTTTCAACCGGTACCTTGCTGATTCCGGATTTTACCATATTAACATCAGTAACAATATTTTTTCCTGCCAATAATGAATGGATACCGGTTTCAACTGCTTGAGGGTGGAAAATTAAATTATATGCATATTCCGTATCACCGGTTGCATGAATAGCGCGCTGAATGATTGGTCTGTGCAATTCAGGTAAAGATTCTAAATCAACCAATCTATCTATAATCTCAAAACTTTCATCTACGATAGCCTGTGGCTGCTCAATACGTTGTTTACCGCCACACTGCTTTTCTGTTAGTACCTCATGGATGCGATCTGCTGCAATTAAGGCGATTCGCTCATCAGCACCAATATTATTAGCGTAGATAAATTCGACCTTGGGATATTTCTTTTTTTCACTTTCCAGCATTTCAGGGATATCCTTGTAGACGTGGTTTCCTTTAAACAGTAGCAAGGGTACTACCACAAGACGATCCATACCATTCTCCACTGCCTTTTTCACAACCTCGTCAAATCCGGGTTTAGCCAATTGCAGGAAGGCCGCTTCGACCATATCCCAACGGTTCATAGCGCGAAGCATATTAGCAACTGTATATAACCCGTCGTTACCACTACTCAACTTACTACCGTGTGAAATTACTATTATAGCTGTCTTCATTTTTAACCTTTTCATTACTAATAAAGTGTTTATTTTCGTAACCACCCAGATCTAACTATTGAGGGTTTAATTTATGAAAGCTATGCAGCCTCATGTGTTTGAAAATAATCTAGATGAGAAGAAATTCGTTCGATAATTTCCTCTGCCCTGCTGCATTGTACCAAATATGGACGTAATTTTGTTGCATTAGGCATTCCCATGATGTACTTAACGACATGTTTGCGGAAAAGAACCACACCAATATCATGCCCATAGTGTGCCTGCATAAGTGATAAATGACGCTGGATCAGTTCAATTTTATCACGAAACGGCAATTTATCTCTATCTTGATATTTGAAAATCCATGGATGTCCAATCGCGGCACGTCCAATCATTACACCATCACACCCCGTATGGCTTTTGATGAGTTCAATATCTGCTGCACATTTTACATCTCCATTGCCAATCACGGGGATCTTTACGGATTGTTTAATTTCTGCAATTGCGTCCCAATCGGCCTTACCGGAGAAAAACTGCGATCTTGTGCGTCCATGGACGGCAATGAGAGATGCCCCGTTATCCTCAAGAATCCTGGCTACTTCTCGATAATTCCTTGATTTATCATCCCATCCCAACCGGATTTTTCCAGTTATGGGAATACGAAGGGTCTTGGTAAGTTGGTAAAAAATCCGGCCAATTTTTAAGGGGTCTTTTAGAAGTCCGGCTCCAGCCCCTTTACCTGCGATATCCGATACGGAACAACCCATATTAACATCTACGATATCTGGTCCGAGAGATGCTATCATACGACATGCCTCGCTAAGCTTGTTTTCATCATTACCTAGGATTTGAAAGGCAACCGGTCTCTCAACCGGCCTGAAATCGAGTAACTGAAGGGTTTTCTTGTTCTTCCATAGTACTCCGTCCATGGAAACCATTTCTGTATAACTCATTGCCATGCCAAATTCTCGACAAATGAGACGGAAGGGGATATCAGAGAAACCTGCCATGGGGGAGAGGATGAGTTCTCCGTATATGGGAATACTCCCTATAAAAAAACTAGGATTCATGAGCAGCCTTTTCTGGGAATATACCTATCTGGATTTTTAATCTATAGTAGAATATGCAGTAGATGTATTTGTTATAAGATAAAGAATAGGGTAAACTTTGCACGATAGAAATTGATTTTATTACTTATAAACCCTTCAAAGATTTTTAAGGCATATTATAAAAACGGATAATTATAGCATAGTAAAAAGAAAGTTTCATTTTATTTATATCAATTCCTGATCAGGTTTCATTTTCATGTTATTCAATCAGGGAAGATAGCCGCTGTCTTCATGTATTTTCATGATAAGACAGATTTTCTTTTTTATAGTGATGTAAGCATCATGTCTGTACTACGATAAGATATACTTTAAGTTACTCGTTTCAAAAAATTAACTTCATCGATAATAAAGAGATGGGGCTTGTTTGAGTGAAAGATTTTTTACAGAAAGGTTGAGTGACCATAAAGAAATGTAGGGTGAACATAGTTTATAGTTTTGCAGAAAAGTATTTTTTAATATGAACTTGTTAATTTATTATCAACATTTTTAAATACTGAATATATATTAAATGAACATCATCGTATATATAATGTAAATAATACATTAAGTTAATAAGCATTTTCTGATATTGACTAGTAATCAACAAGTTATCAACAATTCATTTTGACATCTTAATAATCAAAGAGGTTCGATGTTTTGATTCCGTAAAGACAAAACAATTCCATTATGGGAATATGGAAATTTATATGCCTCTAAGTTTCAATTTAATATAAGATTACGGACATAATATTTTTTATAAGAAAAAAAGATATATCTAAATAATTTTTTGAGAAATATATTTATTATCGTTGAGTAGGACTTTAATTTTTTTTAATTATATTACTCTTCGAAGTGTTACGTCCATCATTAAGAGTATGCCAAAGATTTAAAAAAAATAAGAATACCTTTTTGTTTTGACACACAAAAACCCTTCTGCTAATATCGCTTTTCTTCATAGATGACCTTTTAATTCATTTCTTAAACATTTTCATAACATAATAGGGGAGAATGATGGAGCCTTGTACGAAAATCTGGGAGGATGTTCTTCAAAATATTCGGGAAAAGGTAGGACCCCTGCGATTTAACCTATGGTTTAAAAATACCCGTCTTGAGTCCTTTGATAATAACTTTGCGAATATTCTGGTACCAAATGTTTTTACCCAGGTATGGTTACAAGAAAATTTTTCCAATGTATTAAGAGAAGGAATTGGCAAACTTATAAATAACAGTGATTTGAATATAAAGTTTTCAATCTTGAAGGATGGTGAGAGAGAAGGTGTTCCAACTACCGATGTTCATTTGTCGGAGAAAAAAACGGATAATAATAAAAACTACTTACACAGAAATAGGACCCTGAGGTTAGAAGATTTTGTTGTTGGGCCTAATAACAGACTTGCTTATACTGCAGCCCTTGAAATGATTAAAGAAAAGTATCCCGCCTTTAATCCCCTTTTCATCCATGGATCTGTTGGTGTTGGGAAAACTCATATACTCCAAGGGGTTTGGAATCGTGTAAAAGAAGAACAAAATATAAATGCTATATATATGCCGGCTGAGAGGTGGACAAATGAATTCATTTATTCATTGCAAAAAGGGAAGATGGAGGCTTTTAGGCAGAAATTTAGGAATGCAGACATGTTTCTTATCGATGATGTTCATTTCCTTTCCAATAAACAAGGTGTTCAAGAGGAATTTTTGCATACCTTTAACGCATTGTATGAATTATCGAAGAAAATCATATTTGCCAGTGATGCACATCCGAAAATGATTGGACAATTAAAAGAAAATCTTGCAAGCCGGTTTATGTCTGGTATGGTTACGAAAATAGATAAACCTGAATACGCTACGAGACTTTTGATCTTGAGATCAAAAGCCGCGAAATTCGATATACATTTTCCTGAAGATGTCCTGGAGTTCATTGCAGGAAAGTTTGATGATAATGTGAGAGAGGTTGAAAGTGCATTAACTACACTGTCTGCTCATGCAAAGTTTAATGAGAAAGGGGTAGACATTCAATTAGCAAATGAGGTCTTAGGAGACTTTTTCTGTGATGAAGGAAATATTATTAAAATTAGTGAGATAGAAGAGACCGTATTGAATTATTTTCATATATCACGTGCAGAACTCCATTCAAATAAAAAAATAAAGTCCATTTCGTTTCCACGCCAGGTGTGTATGTACTTGATAAAAACGCTCCTTAATTGGTCATATCAACAAATTGGCAATTATTTTGGTAGTAAGAAACATTCCACGGTTATGTTTGCCATAAAAAAGATGAAAGATCAAATCGATAGCGATAAGCAATTTAAGCTTTTTATAGAAATGCTAATAGAAAGAATCAAGAAGGAAAAAAGATAATTACCTGCCACACTTTCCTTGCAGATTGCATAATTTATGTATTACTTAAATGAACTGAAAGAAAAATTAAAAAAAGATAATGTCGATGGCTTTTTAATAACAAATGAAATAAATATTCATTATGTAACCAATTTTACTGGTTCAGAAAGTATTCTTTTAATTACACCAAATAATGATTATCTATTTACGGATTTCCGATATATTGAGCAGGCCCAGCAGGATGTCCCATGGATTCGAATCGTAGAAAGAAAAGTTTCACTAATGGAGACAATTTGTTCGAAACTAAAGCGCCTCCACATTAAAAAATTGTATATTGAGTCATTCTACCTTACATTCCATCGTTATTATGAAATAAAGAAAAATATAAAAGGAATTCGTATTGTACCAACTCAAGGAATTATAGAAAAATATCGAAAACGAAAGACACGGGAGGAAATAAGAAAAATACAAACAGCTATTGATATCGCGGAGAGGGCATTTAAAAGTACACTAGGGAAAATAGAGACAGGTATAACGGAAAAGAATTTAGCAGATAATCTAGATTTTGAAATAAGAAATCAGGGCGGTGAGAAAAGCTCTTTTGAAATAATTTGTGCTACAGGTCATCGAACTTCCCAACCACATGCTCGTATAACAGAAAGAAAAATTCAGAAAAAAGATATAATTTTGATAGACTGGGGTGCTCGCTTCCGGTTTTATAATTCTGACTTGACAAGGGTTATTTACAAAGATAGAATATCCGAGAAATTCAGAGAAGTTTATCAAATAGTACTCAATGCACAGCGCTTTGCCATCGATAGTGTAAAACCCGGCCGGATGGCTAAGGATATAGATAATGTAGCAAGAAGTTACATTGAAAGAAAAGGATTTGGTAAGTGTTTTGGCCATGGATTAGGGCATGGTATTGGGCTTGAGGTTCACGAGGGACCTACAATTAGCAAAAGAAGTGATGAAGTATTAGAAGAAGGTATGGTGTTTACCATAGAGCCTGGAATTTATATCCAAGGGTGGGGTGGCGTGCGAATAGAAGATATTGTGCTAGTAACTCAAGATGGATGTAATGTTTTAAGTCACGTACCTAAAAAATTAACAGAAATTTAGAACAATATAAAATATCTCTACAGAATCATAGAATTTGGTATATTGAAAAAACTGGTTTAGTACACTCATCATTTTGTTCCGATCCTTTTTCTTCTCATATTTTTACATTCAATAACTTAGCCGGGATTTTACTGTTTACGCATTATAGATTGATTTATTGGTTTTCCTGTTTATTGAATAATCAAAAATAAAACTCCATAATCAAGGAATAGTTTAATGAGTATTGTAGACAAGGTAAAGCAACTAATCTCAATTATGAATGAGAATCAGTTGTCTGAAATTGAAATCCAGGAAAATGATACTAAAATAAGGATTAAAAAAAGTGACGGGGGATATACCCATACAATTTCGCCAGTAACAACCTCTCCAATACATCTTCCAAAACCAGAGCAAGAGCGGCCATCGTATGCATTATCAAAAGAAAGTGAAAGTTTTGTAGAAATTATATCACCAATGGTAGGAACATTTTATCGGGCTAGCTCTCCTGGTGCAGATCCTTGTGTTAATATTGGGGATTCTGTAAATGAAGAGACCGTTGTTTGTATTATTGAGGCAATGAAGATAATGAATGAGGTAAAGGCAGAAACAGTAGGTGAAGTTGTTGACGTCTATGTGAGTGACGGCGATGCAGTAGAATATGGTCAGCCATTATTTCGTATTAAGCCGGTACAAAAGTGATATGAGTGAGTGTTTGTATATAGAGGAATCAAAAGAGAAGGATGTCCTAAGCTATGTTTTCTAGGATAATGGTTGCCAATAGAGGGGAGATTGCTTTAAGGATTATTAGGGCATGCCGAGAAATGGGTATAGAGACCGTTGCTGTATGCTCGAAGTCTGATGAAAACACATTATACTTAAAGCAAGCAGATATTACCGTATGTATTGGTCCTCCTGAAGCAGAGGGAAGCTATTTAAATATTCCAAGTATAATCAGTGCAGCGGAGATTACCGATATTGAAGCTATTCATCCAGGGTATGGTTTTTTATCAGAGGTTGGCCATTTTGCTGAAGTATGCGAATCTTCTAATATCGTGTTCATAGGGCCTAAATCAGATATATTAAAAAAACTTGGGAATAAGACTGAAGCAAGAAAACTGGCTATTGCCAATAAAGTTCCAGTGGTTCCCGGCAGTGAGTCAGTGATAAAGAGTCAACAACAAGCACTTGATGTCGCACACAAGATAGGATATCCGGTCATTATTAAGGCCTCATCAGGTGGTGGCGGACGTGGAATGCGTATTGCCCATAATGACATAAGTCTCGTAAACTCATTGGCCGTTGCGCAACGAGAGGCAGAAGCCGCATTTAAAGATCCGTCTATATATATAGAAAAATATATAGAAGATACTCGACATATAGAGGTGCAAATTTTTGGTGATAATTTTGGCAATATCATTCATCTTGGTGAAAGAGATTGCACCTTACAACGAAGACATCAAAAGATTATTGAGGAATCTCCTTCGCCTGCGATTTCCGATCACTTACGTGAGGAAATATGTAAAGCAGCGATCAAGATTGCAAGAGCTGTAAATTATAAAAACGCAGGTACCGTTGAATTTTTAGTAGATAATAAAGAGGGTAATTTTTATTTTATAGAAGTAAATGCTCGTTTACAAGTAGAACATCCCGTTACGGAAATGATTACCGGCATTGATTTGGTGAAACAACAGATAAGGGTTGCTTATGGTGAGCGGTCTAATATGAAACAAAGAAAAATTCGGAGCCAGGGGCATTCAATTGAATGTCGAATTTATGCTGAGGATCCTTACAATGGGTTTAGACCACAGCCTGGGAAAATTACCATGTATAATCCGCCGGGTGGACGTGGAGTAAGAGTTGATTCTCATGTATACGCCGGATATGAAATACCTCCATATTATGATTCTTTAATATCAAAGGTAATTGTTTACCAAAAGACAAGAGAGGAAGCAATTGCGTGCATGAAAAGGGCATTAAGCGAATACGTTATCGAGGGTATTAAAACAACTATTCCATTGAATTTAGAGTTAATTTCACATCCTCAGTTTGCAAGTGGAAGCATTAATACGAATTTTGTGGAAAACTTGCTATCAAAAAATAAAAATTGAAAAATGTGCCGTCTTATTAAGACGGTTATTTACATAGAAAATTACTGGTTAATATTCCTAATTAACTCAATAGGAGTAAACGAATTTTTTCTTGACACTATAAGCAAAGCATGATACCTTATGTCGTCTTGATATAATGATACTATATATCATGCTTATATATCAAAATTGGCTATCCTTAGTATGTGTGGTACCGTAATTTACTCTTGCAAATGGAATAAATTATTGAGTCATATATATGATTCAATAACTGAAAATACTAGGGTGAAAGTTACGGGATTAATCTGATATGATGTTGAATTTTGAATGTTTATTTTGTTGATACGGGAAAGGAGATTTTGATGTTTAGTGGTAAAACAACTATATCTTTGTTATCTGGCATAGCGGTTTCGGTTTTTTCTATGGCTTTTTCGTTGCCTGGAATATCTCAAGGGGCAGAATACGTTAGTAACAGTGGTTGTAAGTGTCATATGAGTAAAGGATGTTTCGAAGGGGAAGAATATAAGGAGAGATTACATTCAAATACTTGGGAGAAAAGGCTGAAGGGTACGCCTGACGCTGAAAACCCGGAGTGTTTAAAATGCCATGCAACTGCATATGGAGAAAAGATTGCAGAGGCCGGTAAAAAGTATCTGCCTAATGTTCAATGTGAGGCCTGTCATGGGGCAGGTTCTGAGTATAAAAAAGTAAAAGAGAATTATCAGGGCAAAGGTAAAGATGAATTTAAGAATTTGTTAAAAAGTGACCCTTTTATGGCTAGAAAAGTTCAGTATGATGCTGGCTTAATTGTAGCTGGTATCAACGGCCCTGCGACTGTGAAAGAGCAGTGTGTGAAATGCCATTGGGAGAGTAAAGATGCTAAGGATAAGTGCCCAAAAACCGACAAAGTGATGGATTATAAAGAATACTTTAAGAAAGATGACCATCGTGATGAGGATGAAATTGATAAGGTGATTAAAAAGCTTTCTGATGCTGATAAGAAGAAATGGGCTGCAATACTACCGAAGGATGAGATTCTCCTTACTCCTTTGAAATCAATAAAAAAGAAATAACTTTCAGTAAGTGAGAGATAAACATTCAACCTTAAAACTATCTTAAAATATTTAAGATGTATGGTTGATTATATAGCTAAATAGCTTAGGGAGGGGGGTGCGTAAGATGGGTTTTGATTTGGTAAAAAGTCTGAAAACAGGACTTTTATCAAGTTTGAGGAAGTTCGGGCAGTTAGCGTTGTTAATTTTTGTGATTTTCGGTGCTATGTCGCCTGCGGTTTTGTTTGCAGGCGATAACACTCCTTGTTTAGAGTGTCATACAAATCCTGAAAAATTAAAAGCTACGGAAAAAGCAAAAATAGATCCTATTACAGGAAATATTAAAGTGGTTTCATTGTTGCTTGATGTGGCCACCTATAAGGCATCAGCGCACGGCGGGGACGATTTCTTTTGTACCGATTGTCATCAGGACTTAGATGGAGTGGATTTATCAGAAGGACATAAACCATATTTAAAACCGGTAGATTGCATTACTTTTTGCCATGATGACCCTGCTGAAGAATATTTACAGAGTAAACATGTAAAGTTGATGCAAGAAAAAAGCAAAGATGTGCCTACTTGTAAAGATTGTCATTTCAGTCTGACGTATCATTTTTCGCCTCTGGGAGAAAAGGCTCCTATGGATGTTCCCAGGGCTCCTGATCCTATCCATAGAAGCTTAACAATTGAAACTTGCGGTTCCTGCCATCAGGATTATCTTAATAGTTACAGAAATAATGCTCATGGGCAAGTTGCTGCGCTTGGTCACACCACAACTGACGTACCAGTGTGTTTCGACTGTCATGGTCAGCATACAATCTTAAATTCGTCTGAACCAGAATCTAAGGTTGGAAAAGATAACATATTGGGGACATGTGGAAATTGTCATGCAAATGCGAATGCAAGTTTTGTAAAACACATTGAACATCCTCAGATAAAGAATATAAAGTACTATAAAACATTGCTCCATGCATTGAAAAATGTGCGCAATGATCCGGAAAATTTTAAGAAAGTACTTAAGAACCCGCAAACAATCTTATGTATAGTATTTATAGCTTATATGGGCATTCTTGGGTTCACTTTTTCGTCCTTTGGGCTTCATTCATTGCTAAGTTGGTTTGCGACGGTTCGAGATGAACGTAGAAGAAAGGGGCATGCTGATGAAGAGCACCACTAATTATCTGAGGTTTAATCTTTTTCATCGATTTAGTCATTTCCTAATTATCGTTAGTTTTTTTGGCCTTGTTTTGACTGGTATTCCGTTGGCGTTCAGGGGCTATGCATGGGCAAGGTGGTTGTATGAATTGTTTGGTGGGTACCCGACTGCAGGATACATACACCGCATTTGCGCTTTAATTACCTTTTTTGCCACATTCATCCATTTTATATACCTCTTTTATAATATTTCTGTCAGAAAGAAAAAGGGATTTTTTTGGGGCCCGAATTCTTTGCTAATCCAGCCGAGAGATGTCTTTGATATTATTGGTGATATAAAATGGTTTCTTGGTATTGGTAAGCGTCCTGATTTTGATCGCTGGATTTACTGGGAAAAGTTTGAATATCTATCGCTTATGTGGGGAACGTTAGTAATGGCTGCCACGGGATTAATTCTATGGTTTCCTGTTCAATTCACGAAGATTATACCCGAGCAGATTGCAAGTATTGTTGATCTTCCCAGCATAGCTTTGGTTATTCATAGGTATGAGGCCATTCTTGCGGCAGGCTTTATTTTTTCGATTCACTTCTTTCACACCCACTTGCTCCCTGAAAAAATGCCTGTCGATGAGGCGATATTTACTGGCAGAATAACAGAGGAAGAGTTTAGGCATGAGCGACTGAATCAATTTAAGAGATTGGAGAAACAACAACAGTTAGATGGTTACAAGATTGCTCCTCCGTCTCTTTTTGCGAGCTTTTTAACTAGGCTTTTTGCTGTTCCGATTTTGATTACAGGGCTTATAATGGTAGGATTTATGTTTTCTGCACTATTCGTTTGGCTTATTTAGTAGCAGCAGATTTATCTGTGCTTTCATAGTAAGCAAATTATAACTGTAAAGTCTAATGGTTGATTAGTATTTTTAAAAGGTGCGGTAATGACTTACAGAGTTTTAATTGCAGATGATGAAGAACGAATGAGGCGTGTGCTTGCTATGGCCTTTGAGGATTTGAATGATGTAAGGGTTGTTACTTCTAGTAATTCAGTAACAACCCTTGAACTTCTCGATAAAGAACGCTTTCATCTTTTAATAACTGACCTTAAAGTCCCCGAAATGGGAAGGATTGAATTCCTAAGGGCGATAAAAAGCAAATTGCCTGATCTTCCCATTATTGTACTCACTGCATATGGTTCTGTAATTTCCGCAGTAGATGTAATGAAAGAGGGAGTCTTTGATTATCTCGCCACACCATTTGAGAAAGATATTCTCAGATTAGCCGTAAAAAGAGCCTTAAAAATGAGCTCTTTAACTATTGAAAACAAAAATTTACGTCAGGCATTGGAATCACAGTATGACTTCAGAAATATTATTGGTAATTCACTTCAAGTAGTTGATGCATTAAACTTGGTGGGAGAGGTATCTAAAACTGACTCAACGGTATTGATTACTGGTGAAAGCGGGACAGGTAAAGAGTTAATTGCGCGGGCTATCCATTATAATAGTACGCGGGCAGGTGGACCTCTCATCGTTTTGAACTGTGCTGCAATTCCGGAAAACTTATTAGAAAGTGAGCTTTTTGGTTACGAAAAAGGGGCTTTTACCAGTGCAGAAAAAACGAAAAAAGGGCGTTTCGAACTCGCTGCAGGTGGCACCTTTTTTCTGGATGAGATATCAGAAATGAGTGCGGCAATTCAAGCTAAGGTTTTACGTGTTGTCGAGGCAAAAGAACTTGAACGTCTTGGTGGTACCGAAACAATCAAAGTTGATGTTAGAATTATCTGTGCTACCAATAGAAATCTGGAAGATATGGTAAAATCTGGAAAATTTAGGGAAGACTTATACTATCGAATAAGTGTATTCCCAATTAATTTGCCTCCGCTTAGGGAAAGAAAAGAAGATATCATTCCCTTAAGCAAACACTTTCTTAAGCGTTTCTCAACAAAAATGGGAAAAGCTCCGATCTCCTTAAGCAGAGAAGTAGAGAAATTACTCTTAATACACAGATGGGAAGGTAATATTAGGGAGTTGCAAAATATTATAGAACGGGCCGTAATATTATGTAAAGGGAACGTGATTTTGTCTGATCATTTACCTTCTTCGATTGTTAAGGGATCCCATATGGTAGAAAAAGATAAGTACCAAACGGTAGGTAATCATGTTCAGTTTGATATTCCACCTCATGGATTATCATTAGATGCCTTGGAAAAGCAGTTAGTTACTCAGGCGCTTGAAAAAAGTAAAAATAATAAGACAAAAGCGGCTAAGTTATTAGGGTTAACAAGGGGTACTTTCAGGTATAGATTACAGAAATATGGTTTATCAAATTAGTTTATAATGACTAATTTCAACCATAATGATGTGAAATCACATAGCTAAGAATAAGTCAAAATGGTGGCTGATAGCAACCATACTACTTTAAGTAATTTGGGTTAAAAGCTTGTTGTTTGTAAGCGTAATCCGTTGTAAATGAACATGTTAATTGATATGTTTTTTATCACTGTATATTTGGTATAGTTTATGCTAGCATAATTTCCTCTGCATGGAGTTTTTATATTTTAACTTGTTTTAATGAAAGGGGGTGAATCATGAAAAAGAGTATTTTTATAGCAGTTGGTATTTTTAGTATGTTTATTTCAATTACTCAGTCTGTTTTTGCCGATTGGGATAAGCCTTGTGATAAAAGGCAAATTTTAGAAGCCTACTGGTGTGATGCGTGCAAAGAAGTTAGAGAGTTTAATGAGTGCTCTGAAATTGGTTATATCTGGGATTTCTCAAAGCATCGTGCTGAGGGTGACAAAACACATACGGATTTACCGACTTGCTGGGCATGTCAGAAAGTTGCATACAGTTGTATTAATCCAAATTGCAAAAAATACGGTGTGTGTATGCCGGCCCCAGGCGCTTGTGATGAATGTGGTGACGATATCACAAGTAAAAAAGTTTGGTCAAGGGCATTGTTTAAATGTTCAAAATGTGGCAAGGAAGAGGCAGAGCCTGGTAAAGGTTTTTCTTTAATAAAGGGCAGATATGCACCACAAATTGAAAAGGCTGGAGATTGTGAATCTTGTGGTGTACCTCTTGAGATTGTTTGTACAAAATCTGGTACTTGTCCGCATTTAAGCAGGTAGTTGTATTTTATTTTAAGACCGTAGGTTAACTACTGAAAACAGGAGGTAAGGTGAAGAGATGAAAGGGAGATGGATAGGAGCGTTGATGATAGGGGCGTCGGTGGTGGTTGGTGGGGTATCGAATGCGGGGTATATACAGGGGACGCATGTGAAGACGGATTTACC
>JBDIVL010000033.1:0-44781 GCA_039794405.1 Candidatus Jinrextremum sp.
AACTATGTGTTTAGCATTGCCCCTACATGGGTTCACCCTTGCCTTGTACGATTCAAAACGTTTCTGCTTATTTCCGTTTTGGTGAACACAAGGTTTGCCCCCCTACATCGGTGGAAAACAATAGTAAAGACGTAACATTTTGCGTCTGTATCCCCTGATTGGTTCAATCGTCCCCGATTGAACCGAAACGTTTCGCATGTTTTCTATACCTGTCACCGATCGGAGATGTACAGGCCAATGCTAAACACATAGTTAATCTACAAGATTGAACCAACCGTGAGCTATCAGCATTCAGCCCCCATCTGACTATTGATTGCTTACCACTTTTTCCAATGATCAAAAGATTTCTCGCTATGTTCGGAATGACATTTTTACTCGTTTTTGTTCAGGTGCTACTTATTTTCCAATAGTACCAAGGATAAAAACAGGCGCTACGTCACGTTTCTCAAAGCCCATTCGATATTTTGCTATCGTTGCCCCGGCAGCATGACCATCAAAGCCGTATACTGGTTCCAGATTCATCGTTGCTTCGGGATGCAATATCTGATTAGATTTCGTAAGCCTGAACGAGTTTCCGTAATCCTTTTCCAACCGGCTTGCCGCACAGCCTGCCAAAGAGGTAACTGTGACTATGAACCCTAGTAAGATAAAGTATTTTTGTATCATATGTCTCTCCTGTGAGTAGTTATCGTATTACCGTTTTAATCACATAAATACCTGGACACAAATATTTGCATCTTTACTAAAGTTGGTTCAATCTTGTAGATTGAACCACACGTTTAAAATTGGTGTATCGGTTTTTGATTAGCTCTAGGCTTAGGAAAACACGCCAAACGTTTTCAGTTCAATCGTGGACGATTGAACCAACCCGAAGAATATTCCTGAATAAGGTACAAGAATTTATGTTCAGATACTTAATTTTTTGAACTTTGGATTTTGACGTTTGTCATTCTTATGTACATTTTCTTGTTCCATTGCAGCCTTGCTGCGCTAGGGTTTTATATGTCCAAAATCCCCTTCTAATCCACCATCTTTATTCAGGGCGGAAACTGAAGTTGTGACGTCTGAAGGTGATACATTCCCATTTCTCTTCCCTTTTCCCTCCATTTTTCCTAACAGGTAAAACTCTAAATCATTTGGTTCAATATATTGGTCTGTTGGCAATGTCTGTTTTGCCATGTCAACCGGTTTTACGAGATGCGGGGTAACGATAATGACCAGCTCTGTTTCGTCTTTTTGAAATTCACTACTTCTGAACAGGGCACCGATGATCGGGATATCACCTAAAAGGGGGTACTTCCGTATAGTCTGACGGACTTGATCATTAAGGAGACCTGCAATCGCAAAACTCTGTCCTTCGGCGAGTTCAATTTCCGTTGATGCACGCCTGGTGGTCAGAGCTGGTATGGTAAATCCTTCAAGGGAAATGGCATTCGCAAAATCAAGTTCAGATACCTCTGGAGCTACCTGCATATTAATTTTCTTATTGCTCAATACGGTAGGGGTGAAATTTAATGCCACCCCAAAAGGCTTATACTCAATGGTGATGGTTGGGATACCTCCTCCTGCCCCCGATTGGGGAACGGGAACCGGGAATTCACCCCCTGCAAGGAAATAGGCCGTTTTTCCGCTTAAGGCAATAAGAGAAGGCTCCGCCAGGATTTTTATTAAACCATTTTCCTTCAAGGCATCGATAAACATAGTCCAGGTAGCGCCGCCTGACAGAAAACGGAAGATCAAGTTGATACTATCTGACGTTCCCAGCGCACCTCCTGCAGAAGCCCCTGGTGCTACCCTTGCAAGATTATCGAGAAGCGATACCCCAAATTGTCTTCCGCTGTCGCTCAAGAAATTGAAATTGACACCCAATCTTTTAATAAGGGTACGGGACATTTCCGATACACGGACTTCAAGCATTACCTGGTGGACTCCTCCTACCTCAAGAAAATTGTAAACCTGGCGTTTTCCCTCTTTGCTTACCTGGGCATATGATTGGGCTAGTTCGAGCACTTGTGAGAGATTTGTCGTGCTGGAAATAATTCCTGAAAGGGTAATGCTATCATGGGTAGTTGTTACCCGTATATTCTCCTCTTCGGGAAACATGTTGTGCAGCGTTTCTTTTAATCGGTTAATATCAGGTAATATTTCGAGATCAAAGATAGCAATGGGTTTGTCGGCTTCGTTCCATAAGGTGAGATTGGTTATTCCAGGAACTTTTCCCGTAATATAGACTTGCTGGGGTGTAAGTACCATAACATCTGCTATTTCAGATGCAGCCAGGGAAACCCGTTTTACGGGCTTTTGTGTTTCAATAATCGTTGATTTCCATACGGATATCGTTATTCTTTTTGGCTCTGTTGTATTGACCTTTACCTTTGCAGGGTTAGCTGCCCGGCAGGGAAAAGAAAGGATAAAGGAGAAAACCAGAATCATGAGAAAAGAAGCACCGTTACGCCATTCTGTTATTCTCGAAATCACCATTGGATTTATTCACCTCCTTTTTCAAAACTTAATTCCGTTATACTGCTTCCTTTAATTAATTGTACCGAGACCATTGACGGTATTGCCGGGTTTATTTTTTGAGTTTGAGTCCCTTTTTTCCCTGAACGGTAAGAAGCAAGCAAGGCCGGTACGGTAGCTCCTTTCGTGATTACATCTTCGATATCGGAGAAATTTCTTAATGCCAACTGGATAGTCCCCTCGGTAGCTGCCAGGGCCAATTTTTCTCCTTCCTCAGGGGTTACCTCAAGGGTAATTACATCTACCTGGGTAGGTTTTTCCTTTTTGTCAGTTTTTTCCATCTCCTG
Organism: Candidatus Jinrextremum sp.; assembly: GCA_039794405.1. Taxonomy (GTDB): domain Bacteria; phylum Planctomycetota; class Brocadiia; order Brocadiales; family Brocadiaceae; genus JBDIVL01. The sequence continues at coordinate 2,808 of JBDIVL010000033.1, forward strand.
ACCTGTAGCAAGGACGAGTATGTTCTCAAGGACTATCTTGGTTATTGGGGTGCAGTTCTTTTCTCTTTTTTTCAATGTTACAAGGACGTCCACCCTGTTACCGGGATGGATAAAACCGGCTATACCGGACATCTTATCAACCTTCACAGACATAGCCCGTTTTTGAGGGGTAAGTACTGCTGCTACACCTCCGGCTCCCAGGGTATTAGGAGCCAATCTCGACTCAAATATCGGTTCGTTTGCCTTGAGCGGATAGAGCAATGTCCTTCCTTCAATGGAAGAGATATCGGTAAAATGGCCTGGGGGCAAGCTTTCTTTCAGAAAAGGTACCATTCTTATCATGTTCTTTGTAAGTAACGTGCCCCACGATAAATCAAACGCTGCTACTGCTATTGGTTGGTTTTCATGTGTTGTTACGGGTTGGTTCCTGAACTTTTTTTGTAAATGATTATAGCTTAATACGGCGACAAATAAAGCGATGCAGAGCACTATGCTAAATATGATGATTGGTTTTATTTTCATTATCCCCTTACTCCTATCTTAAAGTTTAGGAATTTCAAAATTTGTTGTAGGGGCAGGTTTTAAACCTGCCCCTACATCGGTAAAAAATAAAGGTTACCAAAGGCTTAATTTGCCTAATTTAATTATATAGCAATTTTCATTCTATCTACGCGGATTTGCTGGTAGCACAGACAAACTTTGTTTGTCCGTATCCTCAGTCTATCAAGTTAACTTAAAATAAACCTGGAATCACAACTCCCTTACCCCGTTTATTAAGGATAATTTTGTTAAATACACATTCGCTAAGAGGCATTTCGTCAAGTCCTCTTTGTCATTGGGGGATTTTATGAAGTCTTCCTTAAAAGGGGGGACTTCGGTGGTGCCATACACATCCCATAAATTCTTACTTTTGTATTTATTCGTGGTTAACTTTGAGATTCCTCTCCATTAAAATAGCAGCGAGGCACAGAGGGTACAGAGGAAAAGATTTTCTTTTTCCTTCTCAAGGTTTAATTCAATCATATTATTTCCTTCCATCAACGGTATAGTGGAATTCGTTACTTTTTCTGATGCTGTGACCGACTGCCAGGTTACATTTTTTTTCTCGCGCATCCCCGTTGTGATATTTGCTGTCTTTGTTAAGTGTTTGGTGAACGATGAATCACTTGCCTTCCTTGCCGTTGACTGATCTCCATGGGATATTACCTGTTCTACGAACTTTTTTTGTAAATGATCGTAGTTCAATAAAACGATACAGATGGCTATACCAATGCTGGATATAATTATGGATTTCATTACCGTATTACTCCTTTTGTCATTTAGAGCTATCAGCTATAGTACTCAATAGACGAAACCGAACAGTATTTTAGATCGGGTGGCACGGACAAACTCGTTTGTCCGTGATGGTATAATCAAATCCTGGCTCATTTTGTCTGGTTTCATTCTCATATTACTATAGCTGCCAACTGCTGACTGCTAATCGCTTCCATGGTTTTCATTCAAACACTATATAACATCTTTAATAATATCTGTAAGAATAGAGAGTAGCGTGCCAAAGGCAATGGCTACTCCATAGGCCATGACTGGCATTTTTTCTTTTTTCTCCGGGGGGAAGTAAGCAAACCTTCTCGTAAAGATAGATACTTTAAGAATTGCCCCGTATCGCTTGATAGTCTCCTTGAGATGTCCATGGAGGGTAAGAAGTATCAATGCATAGATGCCTCCAACCAGAGCAGTACCGAGGAAGGCCATAAATACCCCCTTATATCCAATGAGTCCTCCGACGGCACCCATAAGCTTTATATCACCCGCCCCCATGCCTGCGGTTAGATAAAAGACTATAAAAAGTGCTAGTCCCAAAAACAGGCCTTCGATGCTGAAAAGGAGTCCCTGTATTCCTTTCATATAGGTATGGTATCCAATACCTGCTGCCATGGTTGGAAACGTTAGCCAGTTAGGAATCCGATGAAATTTAATATCGTAGATCGTTGTGATAATCAGTATCACAATTAAAATTGAAAGGGGGATTATCTCAATGAAATTCATATTTTTTCTCTGCTCCTTTTGGATTTAAGAAAATGGCGCCAGATGGTTGGTTCAATCGTCCACGATTGAACCGAAACATTTTTGGCATGTCTTCTTTGCCGGGAACAATCTAAAACGTACAGACCGATGCCTAAACATATGGTTCAATCTGCAAGATTGAACCAACCGTAGAATAGTGAATAGTAGTTAGTGAATAGTGGTTAGTTGATATCCTTCATCCACTATCCACTAACTACTATTCACTATCTGCTGTTTAAATCGATTTATACATGTAACTATCTCACGATTACAATGGCTCATTAAGGGGGATACATTATCCAGCGTTCATTACTCTGTGCTTGTCTGTCAAATTGGATAATGTATCCCTTGAAATAGGTGTTACAATATCAAATTACAAATTGTTTAAGGTACTAATTGAGTGGCAATATTATCAAAGTTGGTTTGTAAGTTTGTCCCAACAGCCGTTATAGCTAAAATAATTACTACAGCGATCAAACCAGCGATCAAACCATACTCGATAGCCGTAACACCCTCTTCAGCCTTTAAGAATTTTAAAAATTTCTTCATCATTATCACCCCCTTTCGTTTGTATCAAAAGTAACATATGCCCATCAATGACGATTGACGAGGCCGCTACCATCTTTCTTACTCACACGCGTGGCTTTGATGGTTTTGCTATTATTAAAAATTAAGTAACAGTCCAGCGCACCGCAAAGACGCAAAGGACGCAAAGAAAAAATTTAAAATGAGAAAGGATTTTTGATAACTACTCAGGCCCCCCCCAGGTTTACGGTTCATGGTTGTTTGTTTTACTCCCTTTATCGTTAATTCGCATGCCAGCCACCAGGCCTCAATATCTGATCGTTGGTTATTGTTGGTTCAATCATCCACGATTGAACCGAAACGTTTTGGCATGTCTTCTGTGCCAGGAACAATCTAAAACGTACAGACCGATGCCTAAACATATGGTTCAATCTACAAGATTGAACCAACTGTAGGGCTCGCGGTTTATAGCTTGTGGTTGTTTCACGTTCTTCATAGATAATTTTTGTAACACCCGCCCACTCCCTGGATTATCGATTTTCAGTTGAAAACGATTGCTTAATTTTTGGTAGGCAATGCCTACCCCACTTAGCTATCCACTAACTACTATTCACTATTTACTGCTTTATGGTTGGTTCAATTGTTTACGATTGAACGAAACGTTTTGTATTTTTTCATGTCCAACATCAATCCAGTATTTGCAAACCAATAAAAACAATGGGATCTTTAGGAAATATTGAAGATTGAGGTTTTGTCCTATTGATAACGAGTACAGAAAAAGGAATTCTGTTACGCGGGTGTTTATGATTGGATGACATCAGAAGTGTTAATGGAGATCCAGTTCCATCAGAAAACATCAAATATATGAGTGGCTTTTCATATCTTTTGATGAATGCAAATCCGAGAAAATTTTTATTGATCTTCAAGGTCTCTTGTCTCTTTGTAATACTTTCCCGAAAACGTAATTTTGTTTTTCAATGTAACCTTGTATAAAACCTAAAAAAGCTTATATCAAAAAGAGTACCATACGGGTAAGATATGAGACATATTTGGCTGTGAGGCAGAAAAATCAAGCCATTCCGTGTCATTTATTATGGAATATGACACATGATGTATGTACCAGATTATGCCCAATGGCATAGGGGTGCGTTGTTTTAAACTGTGACATGTTACAGAAGTGGGTCTGCACAGAGATGTGACATGTCACAGTTTTGTCAACTGATTCCAATTTTTAGATTTCATCTTACACTTTTGATCGTCTATGTTGAGGCATATTGCAATACGTCCTACATCGGTAGAAAATAAAAAATAGAGGCGACCCAACTGATCATCTCTACAAGAGTGAAACGTTTGGCATGTTTCATATGCTTATCACCAGTTAAGCCAATGCTAAACACATGATTCAATCTACAAAATTGAACTAACCATGAGGGTGTCCGAGTAGGCATATTAATGTTATGCAGCAGTTCAGTTGTACCGAAGATTGACTAATATAGCCTTAGAGGGAAGTTGTAGAAAATGGATTAAGACACCAAAAAAGCTCCGTAGAAGCGACCTGTAATATATGCTCTGCATAATATTACAAATTAGATGGATATAAGTGATGCAAACCCTTGTGGTTTATTAATGGCGTGAATCCTCTATATATATCGAGTTCTAAGCTATAGCATCCAAGAGATGAAATCGAACAGCACATAATGAAACCAGATAAAATGAGCTAGGATTTGATTACACCATCACGGACAAACAAGTTTGTCCGTGCCACCCGATCTAAAATACTGTTCGGTTTCATCTATTGAGTACTATAATAGGTACGAAGAGCAGAAAGCATATAGCCAGGGGTATGAAGCCCCTGGAAATAAAAAATACCAAAATACAAACCCAATAGGGGCGAAAGAAGAGCTAAAATATTTTTTATTCTCCATGTATTTGTTATTTGACATCATGGTAAACGCATGTTATAAGTGATTTTGTTGATGCTCAGATGTTGATTGTATTGTGTCTAAACGAAAACGAGCAAAACCTGCCATTTCGGGTGAAACGAGAAATCTTTTAGCCATTGATAAAAGTGCCCATGTTCATAATGCTGATAGGTAAAATATAAGGTTTCCAGATTTCTTCCGGAGCCTGCCCTGAGCAAAAGATTTCTCACCGCTCTGTTCCTCGAAATGACAAAAGATGGATTTCTGTTCAGATACTATATAAGTTGTACCTGGACAAAGTAATTTCTGAGACAATTGGTGAGGTGAACAATAACCCCAAAGCAAACAAAAATTACGATAAAGGTAAACCCTGAGTAATCAGGGGGCACAAAGTAAAGGGTCTTTAGGTATGCACGGATTACCCCTGTAGAGATGTCCCAGTGGGATGTCTTAAAAAGACAGCCTTACTGCCGAAGATTTTTAGAAAATATCTTTGCAGTAAGGCTTTTTTATTTTCATATTGAGGAATTTCAATATTATTTTGTAGGGGGGAACCTCGTGTTCGCCCAGATGAGAAGCAAACAGAAACGTTTTGAATCGTGCGGGGCGAGGGAGAACACAAGGTTATCCCCTACATCGGCGATATAAAAAGTCGCCGAAGGCACAATTAAATGTAAGAGTGACGTATGCAATACGTCACGATAATATATTTTGAAGAAAGGAGAAAACCATGAGAAGCCTGATGAAAGGTGTGATTGCATTTATGCTTGTCATGGTAATTATGTATTATGCCAATATTCTGGCGAAAGGCAACGCCGGAGAATACAGTAATGATTCTGATATTACTACGAGAGTGCAAAATGCACTTGCTGCAGACCTGATAGTGGGAAAGGAGGATATTGAGGTAGAGACACATCGGGGTACCGTGCTGCTAAGTGGTTTTGTAGATACCGTTGAGCAGGTAAACAGGGCGGGTGAGATTGCATCTCATATTGAGGGTGTTACATCTGTGAAGAATAACATCGTCGTAAAAGAAGAGAGTTTCGGAGAGTACATCGATGATACGGTTATCACGGTAAAAGTAAAATCGGCTTATGCCGTTGACCCGCTTGTTAGTGCATTGGCTGTCAAGGTGGAAACATTTAACGGGGTGGTACAACTGAGTGGTTTTGTAGACAATGTTGAACAAGCCCGTAAGGCAGAGGAGGTTGCCGCCGGTGTTAAGGGTGTTAAATTCGTGAAGAATAATATTATTGTAAAGGATGGAGAAGAAGGGACTATAGGTAGATATATTGATGATTCTGTTATTAGCGCAAAAGTGAAGTCTGCTTTTGCCGTTGACAAAACTGTTAGTGCCCTGGATGTCAAAGTAGCTACGTTTAACGGGGTGGTGCAACTGAGTGGTTTTGTAGATAGTGCAGAACAGGCCAGCAAGGCAGAGGAGATTGCGGCTAGTATTAAAGGTGTCAGATCGGTAAGGAACAATATCATCGTAAAATAATATCATGGAAGAAAGGAGACGCTTATGAGAATGATAACGAATTACATGATTACTTTTGTCCTGATTGCTGTAGTGATAGGTTCTGTGGTAGGCTGTGCCGGTAATGAAGGCAGAAGGAGTACCGGGACATATATTGACGATACTGCTATTACTACGAAAGTGAAGTCGGCCCTTGCATCTGATCCAATCGTTAGTGCGTTGGATGTTGATGTAGACACTTCCGAAGGGAGGGTGCAGTTAAGCGGTTTTGTGGAAACAGAGGAACAATCAGAAAGGGCAGAAGATATTGCACAAAGTATTGAAGGTGTCAGATCGGTTGAGAACGATATTATCGTGAAATAGGCTTTTCCATTGTTTCTGTAACCAGCGAGCTCAACAAATAAGTAAGGTACATATTTTTACTAAAAATGAATAGTGGATAGTAGATAGCGAATAAGAGAAAGAGATAGTAACGAAACTATCCACTGATCAGTATTTCCAGGGCTGGTTCAAGCGTTCCCGATTGAACCGAAATGTTTGGCATATCTCCTATGCCTGGTGTCAATCAAGAACGTACAGTTTCAATGCTTAGGATTATCTGAAAAGATGCAATGACGGATTCACTTCGTTTCATCCACCCTACCTGCAATTCTCTCATGAGTAGGGTGGATTAAGCAGAGCGGATCTACCAATCGGATAAATCTCAGGCATGAATATGAGTTTTTCAGACAGTCTCTAAAACTTAAAACTCATTTGATCCAGTTTGAGAGATCGGGGACGTGAAGAATTGCTTTCATCACCGTAGCACTTTTCTACCAATCCGTCGTTTTACTGACATGGCAAGCTCTCTCACCATTAACCACTTATCTTCTAATGCCCACATGTGAAAGGGCAGTACACATCCGCATCGCAGGCAATCGGCTTGAGGACCCATCATGCACGGCTTTTTTACCTGTCCCTGAGGATCAAGGCAAAAGGCTACCTCTTTAAAGATACAGTTTCTTGTAATTTCTTTACACTTATCAGATTTCATCAACTTAAGAACGATACTGGGTACACCGATGAAATCTCCATACTTTTCTTCTTTCAGCGAAAGGAGTTTATCCAGTATTTCATCGCGTAGTTTCCAGCCAGGCCAAAGGTCATCATTCTTTAAGCCTTTTATAGGGGTGTACATCTGGAATAGACACCCCTTAATTCCAACGTTTTTCCATTCTTCTATAAAATATTCGATATCCTGATAATTCATTTTATTGATTACCATCGATACGATGATCTTTAATTCAGGTCTGTGAGCGTGTTTTTTTATTTTCTCATAACACCCCTTTCCCCGAATGGCGTCATGCACATCCTTTGTGCCGTCAACCGATATGTAGAAATTTACATCCGGCCAACTGGGAAGTTCAATTGTGCCATTGGTGGCGATTAGATTAGATTTGAAATATTTCATCCCGCGCTCTATCAGTTCCTTTCTGAGCAAGGGTTCACCACCAATCCATGAGCATTGATAAAATGGAAAATGTGCATTTTTTAGGTTCTCTAGTTTTTCTATCCACTCATCATCGCTCAGTTCCGGTCTTTCCTCATAGTCATGTGCATAAAAATAGCAGTGTTTACAACGCAAGTTACAACGATTGGTAATATCAATAGCCCCGATGGTGCCTTTTGGTTTGCCAAAGAGGTCGAATTTACTTAAATCGTATAATTTAAAAAGGAATTTTGTTCTTTTCTTTCCTATCGTTTGACAGGAATAACCGAATAATTTGTCTCTGAATGTTTGTTTTGGACCGAGTTGTTTATTTTCTATTGTGTTGATCATTTTACATCAGAAAAATCAATGGTATATTTTCTCGAATCATTTCTCATCTTTACAATAATTGTTGTATTTGCCCCGGGATCTACTTTATCACTTTGAAAAGTACCAACTACACCTTGCCGTTCCTTATACTTTACACCAAATTCGGTTTTCTGGGGTAACACATTATTTGTTCCCTGTATCAGGATAATTTGAACATCTTCCGGTGTTTTAACATTTTCGGCTGGAACAGCCACTGCAACCTTGAAGGTTGCTGATCTTGCAATTTCTTTTATATCATCTGGAGTAAGGGTCTTGTCTTTCAAGGCCACCATAGCTGACGTAACAGCAGCATTAATATACTTGCTCATAACGATTCCTCCTTCTCCATGAGGATATTCTCCAAAACAAGCTTTTTTCACGATGGGACTATCAAAGACCTCTTTTCCCTTGTATTTTGAACCATACTCGCTTGCCTCTTTTACCTGTTCCAGTGCTAGTTGAGTATCGAACGCCTCTGATAGTACCGGCATTCCCAGGGTAATTATACAGACCAAGCTTATGTAACGGGTAATAAATCTCATAGCTTTTCCTCCTGTTGATGCCATATTATACTTCACATAATTTAAGTTCTTTGCCGGTAATTTCACTAACTTTTTTCCCAAGGTTTTTCATTTCCTTAAGGCCGCCCCGGCCGGATGATTCACCAACTTCATCTACCAATACCTTCTTCCCATCAGTCAAATGCAATAACACTACGTATCTGATATATTTGTTTGGTACCGAATCTATTGCTTCCTTTGCAACTTCCACTTTTTTTATTTTAGAGAAGGGGAAGCTCTCTTCATTATCGAAAAAAAGCGTCCTTCTAATCTTGGTTGTTACACGTTCTACCCTGCCATCAATTGTAATAGCCTTGAAAAAGGAACTCAATACAAGTTTATGTGTAACTTTTTTCTTTAATACCATAATGGTTTCGTACCCCCTTTTTCAATATTCACGCGTACGAATGGATGATTAAATACTTTTACTGTGATTTATCTTCACAAATGAATCAAGTTTTCGGTGCACGATATCATATATCCTGCATCTCACTTTTCCTTGGTCTAAGGCTTTAGATCGTTAGTTATCGTATCAGAAACACAGGAACTATATCACATATCGTAAATACAGTCAAAACTATTATTTTTAGAAATTTTGTTCTATCTACTTACATAGGAGAACTTAATAAATTATCTTACGTAGTTAAGATAATATACTGGAGATGAAAAATCAAATTAAATGTCCGGGAGTGTTTAAAAGATATATTGTAACTGCTTGGGTTTGAGGTTCAGAGTTCACGGTTCGGGGTTAGGGAGAGAAGGATATTGAAAGGTTTGAAGAAAACAATCAACCGTGAACCTTGCAACCTGAGTAGTTACGATATATTAAAAAAGAAGCTCCCCATCCTGTATAGGTAAGAATAGGGAGCTTGCCTTGCTAAAGCAAATTTTTTTCAGAGAAGTTTGCTTTGATTATCCGTTAGACTTAATATCTATCTTGGCATTCTGTCTCAATTGTGGTATCAGGGCATTTAGCCTTTCTGATAGCATATCGATTTTAACATTTTGCTTTATATCAAAGAAGTTAACATCGTTTCCCTTTTTTATTTCCGTAACCTTTATAATATGATAGCCAAAATCTGTCTCTATGGGATCACTTATTTGTCCTACCTTTAGTGCAAATGCGGCTGCAGCAAATGGCTCAACCATCTGCCCTTTTCTCTTAAAGAATCCTAAATCTCCACCCTTTTTTGCAGAAGGGCAATCAGAATATTCCTCAGCAGCCTTGGCAAAGTCTTTCCCAGCATCAACTTCTGCTTTTGCTTTTTTGATTTTTTCTTTCGCCTGAGCTAACTCTGTTTCTGTTTCTGCTTCCCGTGTATCTACCAGGATATGGCTTGCTTTTACCTCGGTACCGTCGTAAGTAGCTTTATTTTGCTCAAAGTATGATTTTATCTTCTTATCATCAAGGTCCTTACCGAGATGCTTTTCTAAGGAAAGTGATATAACAATATCCCTCTTTAAATCATCGATGCTGCCTCCATGGCTCTCTAACACCTGTTCTAATGTCTGACCTTCCAGACTTGGATTTGACTTGACGTCTTCCCGCACCTTATTTAATTCTGCGTCAATATCTGCCTTGCTAACTTCAATCTTGTTCTCTCCGATAAATTGCATAATAAGTTTTTGGGTAATCAGCCCGTCGATTATTTGTTTTGTGACTGCCGGAATTTGTTCTTTATTAATCTGGTTTCCGAATCTATTGAGTATTTTATCAACCTCTTTTTTGGTAATATTTTCACCATTTACCGTTGCCAAAACCTTATTTGAATCATCTTCTTTTGGGGAAGGTGTGGACTCTTTTTGTTTTGGATCGGCAGTTTCTTTCTTTTCTGAGGACGCAGAGACCTTTTTCGCCTGTGCAGAGGTCTTTGATGTTTTCTTCGTATCCGTTTCAGTAGCAGAGACACTTAAATAAACAAAGAATACCCCACCTAATACAATCCCTATCGGCCTAAAAAATCGCTTTAACATCGACTTCTCCTATAAAAAAGTAAAAAAAACAGCAACAGTTCACCGCAGAGGGCGCAAAGAAGGCAAAAAATAATTCTATGAGAAGCTAAAAGTTAGAGGTTGGAAGCTGGAAATACGACTTTTACTTCTAACTTCCAATACCCTGTGATTTCCGCGTTCTCTTCGGTGAACTGTTGCAAAAAATACTATTATAGTCATGATAATATATCTTATTCAATAATGCTACTTCTTTTTCAAATGACAGGGAAAGATCCCCGTCCCTTTATCGTCAGGAGTGTGATACCCTGAATTTTCAGATAGGTCCTACCCTGATGGGGCAGAAAGGATAAAATCAGCATATGGCTTATGGTCAGGTAAATTACATGGTTAAATGGTTGTTATGGGAGAAAAGTTTTCACCTCACCATAGTAATGATATTCATCCATGTCATCCACTCAGATACATATTTTGATCAAAATGTTAAAATAACTTTTATAAGAAACTACACTTTGTTCATGTATGTTAGCATGTCGATGACTCCCCGCCTGATCATCATTACGGCTATTGCTGCCAGCAGTAAGGATGCAACCTTGGCGAAAGCTTTGGAACCGCCGTCACCCATTAATCGATAGATAAAATCTGCATTCAGGAATACAATCCATACAATGAAAAGATTTACCACTAATGAGGCCAGGGTGGGTATGTAACCATAGGTGTCTACTGCAACAACGCTTGTCGTTAAAACGGCCGGTCCTACAACAAGTGGAATGCCTAAAGGGACAATTCCTATGGTTGAAGTTATTGTCTTTCTTTCACTTTTTGCAAAAAGCAGATCATGGATTGCAAAGACAAGCAGCAAGAGTCCACCGGCCATTTTAAAATCATATATTTCGATCCCTAAAACAGAAAAGACAAATTTGCCAATAACTATGAACCCAATGCTAATGGAAAGTGCGGTAATAACCGATTGGTTAATAATTTTTATCTTTCGTGGTTTTTCTATTCCTTCTATTAATGATATAAAAATAGGTAATATTGCCACGACGTCAATTGCAACAAAGATTGGTATGAAGGCAAGGAGAAAATTGTGCAAGTGTTTAAGCTGGAAAATTTGTAATACTTCCATAAGATATATCACCTCTGTAATATTCTTGTATAAGAACTTTGCTCCCTGACTCTATAACTGTATTTTTATTGCAGCGAGGCCACTTTTCGGGATTATTTACATCTTTCAATATATCTACAATGAATCGATCATTTTATATTTGTTTATCTTATTATAAAGACTGGCACGGGATATCTGGAGTATTTTAGCTGCTTTTTCCTTGTCCGAGCCAGTTAATTCCATCGTATTCATAATTACCTGACGCTCGAATTGATCCATTAATTCATGAAGCGGTTTTCCCGACAAGTCTTGCAGGAGTCCTCCTTTTTCCTGATATAAGGGAATATCTCCAGGTTCGATCATCTTGCCCTTACAAAGAATTACTGCCCGTTCGATGACATTTTCTAATTCACGGACATTTCCTGGCCAGGAATATGACATGAGCTTGTTGAGCGTTTCACGGGAAATACCTTCTACCGTTTTTCTGTTCTTCTTGTTGTGGATGGAAAGAAAATGTGAAATCAGTAATGGGATATCATCTATTCGCTCCCGTAAGGGTGGAAGGAAAATGCGAATTACATTAAGTCTATAAAAGAGATCCCTTCTGAAGAATCCTTTTTCAACACGGTCTTCAAGGTCTGCATTGGTTGCTGCAATGATCCGTACATCTACTTTTACCGATTTATCGCTCCCCACGGTTTCGAATTCACTATCCTGCAAGACACGAAGCAACTTTGCTTGTATTGTCATCGAAATATTGCCAATTTCATCCAGGAATATTGTGCCGCGATCAGCTGTTCTAAAACGCCCGACCCTATCCTTTGTTGCACCGGTAAAAGCCCCTTTTTCGTGACCAAAAAGTTCGCTTTCCAGAAGCGTTTCTACCAATGCCGCACAATCAACCTTAACAAATGGACAATCTTTACGGGCACTATTATAATGTATAGCTCTGGCTGCTAATTCTTTTCCCGTGCCGGTTTCTCCTTGAATCAGGATATTTGCTTCTGTATTTGATACATTAGAGATGATTTCATAAATTTTTTTCATCTTTATGCTTTCGCCGATGATATTACTATAGGTATATTTTTCAGCAAGTTCTGAACGCAGCCGGTCTACTTCCCCCTCAAGGCGCTGCAGTTGCAATATCTTCTCAATGACAATGATAAGCTCATCTCGTTTGAATGGCTTCGTAATATAATCTGAGGCACCGAGTTTCATTGCTTCTACAGCGTTACTAACGGTACCGTAGCTGGTCATTACAATCACATCTATGAGTGGATCCTGCTGTTTGGCTTTTTTTAAAACCTCTATACCATCCAAATCTGGCATGACTAAATCGGTAAGAACAATAGAATACGCATCATTTGTGGATACCTTTTCAATGGCTTCTTTACCACTTGTGACGACATCCGATGTGTATCCCTTACTCTTAAGAAGTTCCTTACACATTTGTCCCATTGCCGGATCATCGTCTACGATTAATATCTTCCTCAAATCCTCTTTCCCTCAGTAAAATACCTACGGGGTAAATAAAATTTTAGCGAGCAAATCCTCAGACCAACGAAAAGCGAGATGCACCATACACGATGCAGGATACAGGGTACCGTACATCAAAAACTTAAATGTAGAGGAATTTTCATTTTGTGTATGCGGCATTCAAAAGTACAAACGACCTGCCTGGTCTTCTCTATACGTTTATCCGTGTCCTCATGGTTGGTTCAATCGTAGACGATTGAACCAACCAGAGGGGTTTTTATAACCTGAATTATTTGTGAAGATAAATAGCGTATAAAACATTAAATATTTAAGAAACCGGCAGCGATATAATAAATTTAGTGCCACTACCCGTCCTGCTTTTTAGTAGTATTTTACCATTGTGGGCAGAAATAATATTATGGCAGATTGATAATCCCAACCCGGTACCTCTCCCGGGTTCCTTCGTAGTAAAAAAAGGTACGAAGATTTGTTTTTGGTTTTCACTTGGTATCCCAACTCCGTTATCTTCAAAAATAATTTCAACAGACTTCGGTTCCGTATTTAACCTGGTTTCAATAAATATATCTCCCCCTTCGGGTAGGGCATCTACCGCATTATTAACAAGGTTTAAAATTACCTGTTGAATTTGGTTCTCATCTACGAGTAAAGGGGGTATCTCGTTGTCAAATGTTTTATGGAGTTTTATTTTATGAATAATAAGGCGGTGTTCAACAAGCAACAGGGTGTTATTAATTAATTGCTGGATATTACATAATTCTTTTTCACAATTAGATTTTCTTGAAAAATCCAATAAATTTCGAATGGTCTTTTGGCACCTTGTTATTTGTTCCGAAATGGTTTTAATACGCCCTAACAGTTTTTCGTCATGAATATCTTCTTCTAATAATTCACAATATCCGGAAATCGTTGTGAGGGGGGTATCCAGTTCGTGGGCAATACTTGAGGCGAGAAGCCCGATGGATGCCATTTTCTCAGCTTGTAAAAGTTGGTTTTGTAAAGACTTGAGCTCTTCATAGGCATGCCGGAGTTCTCGGATTCTCTTGCCGAGTTCTAGTCGTTGCTGTTCCCGCTCCTCTTCCAGCAGTTTTCTTTCGGTAATATCCCGGAAAATTTCTACCGCATATTCTACCCTGCCTTCTTTATCTGAAATAGGGAATACAAAATGTTCCATACAATACCTCTTACCGTCGGTTCCTGTTTCCCATGTAATTGTCTGTTGTGGTTTTCCGGTAACGAAAACATTTCCTGTTGCACAGCTTTCGCAGGGAGAGTTTTTTCCCCACAACTGTACATAGCATTTGTTTCCTAATAATTGTTGTCGTCCTTTTCCAGATACTTTACTTGCAGCCTTGTTTACAAATATAATTTGAAAATCCTTATCTACAATATTAATGCAGTCATGAATGCCATCAAGGGCTGTCTGCAAGAATTTTTCTGATACCTCCATCACATCCTCCTTAAAGACTTTATTCTGGATGTATCTTTACAAATGGGTCCGGTTTTTCACGATACCTTGTATCTTGATGGTACTGGAATTTTCATTTTCTGTATGCGGCTCTCAGGGTAGTACGGACAAAGAAGAGATGCAGGATTTTGCGTCTGTACTCTACGCCCTCAGGATTGGTTCAACTGTCCACGATTGAACCGAAATGTTCTGCATATTTTTATGCCTGGCACCAATCAAAAACGTATGGGCCAATGCGTAAACATATGGTTCAATCTACAAGATTGAACCAACCATGAAATTTAATGTTCTTTTGTAGGGGTGAAGCATTTGCCGAGAATATAAAGACTATGCTCTAAGTTCACATCAGTAAATGCTTCGTCCCTATTGTGGTCACAAACAAAGTAGCCAAAGACCTTATTTTAATCCCGAATCTTATTTTTCTTGATTTGCGACCTCGCAAACTCCGCAACTTCTTAACTTCATTGATTCACTGCTCCAATATTCATTTTTGGTTGTGGTTGTGCCGCATCAGAGTATATTGACAATTCTGAAAATTATATAAAAATTAATATTACTATAGCATAAGCTTTTAGGCTATCGCAATATATAAATTTTCTTCAGCAATTTTTCTTGCTAATAGCTATGGGATGGGGGATAATTTTTATCGTAATTGTTCAAAATAATTTGCTTGTGGAGGAAGTTTTTTCCCGTCTCTTATGATAAAAAATAGTCTTTGGAAAAGGATGGTCTTCGGGTATGTCATCATTGCCCTGCTCATGTCGGCGATGAATTTTTACTTAATTCTCCGTCTTTACCATCTCAACAGGGTTACTAATTTGATCACAAAGGTTGACGTACCCTCTATTGAGAATGGAGAAAAACTCAGAGATTGCCTCCTCGAATTGGTTAGAAACAAGAAAAAATATATCATTACTAATGATAAAGCCTTCCTGGAACTCTTCAATGGGAAGAAAAAAGAATTTCAAGACCGTCTTGAATTTATAGAAGAATCCGTGCCCCACCAGGAGAAAAGAGCATTTATACACGAGATAAAAAAACTCTATAACACTTATTTAAATACAGTCTCCAGGGAATTTAGGTTTATGGGTAAAAAGGAGATTGTATCCCCAAATACCCGTTATGAGGAGAAAAAGAAAAAAATACTCGATCAGCTTACTGAAACTATTGAAGAATTAACCTTTACTCTCCAGACCGCCTTAATAAAAAAGATCGAATTATTTCAGGAGATTGGATATAAGTCTATCAAAATATCTTTAGCCATTACCTTGTCTGCTGCCCTCTTTGGAGCAATATTTGTTTATTTCTTTACCAGAAGTATATGTTATCCTATAAAGGTTCTTAAAGATGCCACAGACAACATTGCACAAGGTAATTTAGATTGTCAGATAAAGGTTACATCTCATGATGAAATTGGCAATCTGGAGACAGCGTTTAATCAGATGTGTGGTAAACTGAAAGAGATGGATCAGATGAAAACCGATTTTGTTGCTAATGTTTCTCATAATTTGAAAACCCCTTTAACGGCTATACGAGAGGCAAATGATCTCCTGTTGAAAAAGATTGCCGGTCCGGTATCAGAATCACAGACAAGGCTTTTGAATATCATTAAAGAAGAGACGCTCCAACTAACGATGATGATCAATGATCTTTTAGATATTTCACGGGTTGAAGCGGGGCTGATGCGATACAATTTCCAGTATTTGGATATGCAGGATATTATCCGGAAGAGTATAGATGAGATACGGTTTTTGGCAGAAAATAAAAATATTCATATTCGGTATATAAATGGAGCTTCTCTTCCCAGGATCATATTGGACCGTGATAAAATCTCTCAGGTTATGGATAATCTTCTCAGTAACGCTATTAAATTTACACCGCCGGGGGGGACCATTACGATACAAGCGTTCGAGGTTGAATCTCTTGATATGCCCAATATCTTTAGAGAACACAATCGATTATATAACGTTCACTCTTTTGTTAAGGTTAGTATATCCGATACTGGCGTTGGAATACCGGTTGAGTGTCACAGAAAGATTTTTGACAAATTTCAACAGGTAAATAACAGAGGAAAAGGAGGTATGAAGGGTACCGGGTTAGGCCTCTCCATTGCAAAACATATTGTACTTGACCACGGAGGCGATATCTGGGTAGAAAGCAACATGGGGAATGGGTCTACCTTCAGTTTTACACTTCCCTGTTCCCATGATATTGAGTGTTTATAGTAATTTTCTATACAAGGTAAAGGACAAAGGTGATTATTGCCATTATGAAGAGTAGTTTTTTTTTGCTATTTTTTTTCCCCGTAATTATCTTGAGTACTGGTTGTGTATGTTTAACCAATAAAAAAGAACTCGATGTAAAAAATGAAAAAATAAAAAACATGGAACTTGAACTTCTGCATAAGGAAGAGATAATGCATGATCTCTTAAAGAGTATTTCAATAAAAGATCAAGAGGTTGGGAGGCTCTCGCAGGAACTCCAGAATGCCCAATTGACGATTGAGGACCTTAGGTCTAGCATTCAAAAACTTCGGGAAGTTGATGTGCTGGTGGAAGAAAAGAAAAAAAAGGGTGATAACCATAATAACATAGAAACAATTCCAGCAGATACTGAAATGGTAATGCCGGGAACTGATTCAGTAACTAGAGAAAAGTAAAAGCCTGAGTAAACTATTTTCGGGGGGCTTAAGTCATGTCAGAAGAAAATATATTAGTCATTGATGATGATACAAATATCCTGGAAGTTATCCAAATGCGTTTAAAGTCATGGGGCTATCGGGTTACAACTGCAAGAGATGGTAAAGAGGCAAAAATTGCACTATCCACAACCCTTTTCAATCTCGTCATAATTGATTTACGGCTATCGGAAGAGAACGGTATTGAACTCATGGTGGAGGTCATCAGAAGTTATCCAAATCTTCCGATTATCATCTTGACGGCACACGGAACCATTGAAAGTGCTGTTGAGGCAATGAGAAAAGGGGCATACAGTTACATTACCAAGCCATTTAATAATGAAGATTTATTACTTCATATTAAGAATGCCCTTGAAAAACAATTACTGAAGAAAGAAATCGAGCACCTCAGAAGCCAACTTGATGAGCAAAACAATTTCTGGCAGATTATCAGCAAAAGTAAACAGATGCAGGATATCTTGGAGCGGGTATCAAAAATTGCTAAGACAGATTGTACGGTTTCTGTTTACGGTGAGAGTGGTACAGGCAAAGAGCTTATTGCGAGGGCAATCCATCAAAACAGCAATCGTATGAAAGGCCCCTTTGTTGCAACAAACTGTGGTGCTATCCCGGAGGGGTTGTTGGAAAATGAACTTTTTGGACATATCAGGGGTGCTTATACAGATGCCCATGAGTCAAAAGACGGGTTATTTACCCAGGCGGATGGAGGTACTATTTTTCTGGATGAAATCAGTAATACCTCGCCAAGTTTACAAGTTAAACTCCTGAGGGTATTGCAGGAAAGGGAAATAAAGCCAATAGGAGGTTCCAAAAGTATTAAGGTAAATGTTCGGGTTATTGCTGCTTCGAACACCGATCTCCAAATGGCTGTGAATAACGGAACATTCCGCGAAGACCTGTTTTACAGAATACACGTTGTTCCTATATATATTCCCCCCTTACGGGAAAGAAGGGATGATATTCCTCTTTTGGCTCATTATTTTATGACGGGCTTTTGTAAGATACTCAAAAAGGATATCAAAGGTTTTACGCCTGCTGCTATCCAGAGAATGATACTCTATAATTGGCCTGGCAATGTGCGAGAATTGCAAAATAAAATTGAACATGCCGTTATTATTACCAATAAGGATCTTATTACGCCAGAGGATATCTTTTCAGATATAAATACCTTAAGAAATACCTTTTGCTCGTATAAAGATGCCAAAGAACGATTTGAACGGGAATATTTGGAAAACCTCCTAAGGATGTGTAAAGGTAACGTTACTAACGCTGCAGAATTAGCAAAACGTTATAGGGCAGATATTTACAAGTTAGTAAAAAAACATAATATAAACCCTGAAAATTATAAGAACATTCCTACTCCAACACCAACCAGAAAATTTGCATATAATCAAAATCAAACCTAATTGCATGCAAAAACATACACTGTGTATGTTTTTGCATGCACCAGTGTAAGACATAAGTGAAATAAGTATATGCGTTTAAAAATGGCAAAGAGGTCTTATATAATATGGTGTATGTATTTGCATACATATAACATTGGTGACATTCCAGCATATTGAAATAAATACAAAAAAAGATTACTATTTAATATCGTAACGATATTGAAATAAAAGAGTTATATTTTTATTTTAATCATCGTCGCAAATTACATAATTAAAATTTTATGGCAAGCATATTGCGAATGCTATAGAAAGGCCAAGGAATGATGCTGAGAGTGTTCTCGGAAACTTGGCTGGAAATTTCTGACTTGAGGAGGAGGAAGAAAATGTTAAAGAAGTTTGGTTTGAGTCTTGCTTTTGTTGGTGTATTGATGTTCGGTTTTGGTGCTGTAGTAAACACCTTGGTTGGTACTGCTAACGCAACAGAGACCAAGGAAGAGAAGAAGGAAGAGAAGAAGGAAGAAAAGAAGACTCACTAATATTGCAATTTCATAAGGACACTCTGCAGAGCAGAGTATTCTTAAAAAGTACTAAAAAAGGCAACTCGTCCGAGTTGCCTTTTTTATTTCAAAACTACATAAATCCCTTGGTAATTTTTCATACCCCGGATAAATCTTGTTCTTAATTTCCTTTTGAACACCGCTTAATTTCCCTTGTGCCATGACCCATTCCTGTTATATCACACTTCTGTGTCATGATACATTTCCCATATTTCAGATTAACGACTCTGAGGGCTAATAAATATTATTAAAATTAAGGATGTGTTGTTGTAACAGATGTTTACAAAATTAGTTATATATTTACTTGTATTCATACATCTTATGATAAATTATATAACAAGAATGTTTGGCAAGTTAATTGCCAATATTTAGCATAACTGGGATAACACAGAGAATATTTCCCATGTTTAGCTAAGATTACCAGATAGGGTAGAATGAAAATACTCATATTTTCCGGGAAAAATAAACCTATCGGCCAACGGTCAGCATCTTTCAAGGTTCTTTAAGATACGGCGGTCTTTAACGGAAAATCAGAAAAATACCCTCAAGGTTGGTTCTATCTTGCAGATTGAACCACACATTTAGAATTGGTCGTTAATTCCTGGATTGATACCAAGCCACAAAACATGCCAAACATTTCGGTCCAATCAGAGGCGATTGAACCAATCCGGTTTAGAAATGTATGTTTATTCTCTATACTGTGCTTTTATCATGAGTAATAACGATGTTAATGGGTATTGCAATATGATCATGCAGCGTGAGGAGAGAAGGGATGAAGGTACAAAAAGAGGGGGGACAGGTGTAACAGGTACAGGAACCGGTAGGGGGAGAGGTGAAACGGCAGATAAAGAAAAAAATAAGGAAAGCCAAAGAGGGGGTAAAGACTTAAGGAATGGAAGAAGAGGGATAAAAGGTAAAATAAGGAGATAAAGAAATTCAAATATGTTAATGGCACTTTTACTATATTTTGTAACTTTTTGATATGAGGAGAAAAAATAACATGGTAAAAAACTTTGGTTATATTCTTACTACAATAGGTGCATTGATGTTCAGTATTGGTGTTGTAAACAATACATTAATTGGTGTTGCGAAGGCAACACATCCAACGCACCTCTCCGAACATGAACATGAAGGAAAAGGTCATGATGAAGGGAAAGAAGGAGGACAAAAACCAGAAAGAAAAGGTATGGAAGAAGGAAGGGAAAGAGGCGGAACTTATGAAATGGGTGAAAGAGGAGGAATAAGGGAAGAAGGGAAAGAAAGAGAACAAAAGGCGGGAAAAGAAGGAACGAGAGAAGAGGAAAGGTCAAGAGAAAGGGAAAGAGGAGGGTACTAAAAAGAGAATGAATGGAGGGAGATGGAATTTTGGATTTGTTTCAAATTCCTGAATCTGTTGAGAACAGGTTTTACTATTTTAGCAAAATATGATTGGAAAAATTCGAATATCAGATTTCAAAAATCTGTTCCTGACAGGTTCAGGAATGTTTTTTTAATATTATGAAAGGGATCTTTTTCAATGAATTTTTATGACAGTAGCGTTATTTCGATTAACAGGTAAATGAAATGAAAAGGAGTAGTAATATGGTTAAGAAAATAAGTATTGTAGCTATCTTAGTTGGTATAGTAATGTTTGGTATAAATACTCCTCGTGTTTTTGCACAAAAACCTGGCTGTCCGGAAGATTGTAAGTGTGGCCCTGATATAAACTGTAAAGGTCAAAATTGTGAAAAAGGGAAGACGGATAAATGTATTTGTAAAAAGTAAGTATCCATAAATTCAGGATTTGTTTTTACTTTGCGAGCTTTTTGTATTAAAAGGTCATTTTAAATGATTCGTCTTGCCTTATTGATAACTTCGTCATAACGATCTCCATAACCACAGATTTCTATATTTCTTTCATTTTTTGAGATGGGTGCCAGAGTTATTCTCATATATTCTTCAGGCAGGCAGCCGGGTACTTTATTTGCCCATTCTATAATAGACACGCCGTTCCCAAAGAGTATTTCGTCACTGCCTATATCAATCATCTCCCGGGTATCTTCCAATCTATAGGCATCAAAGTGATAAACGGGAACGTATCCTTCATATTTATTAAGTAATGAAAAAGTGGGGCTTTTTACGGCACGGTTGTCTTCGACTCCCAGTCCCCTGGCAATACCTTTTACAAGCGTTGTTTTTCCTGCGCCTAATTCTCCAATTAAGGCAACAACGTCCCCGGGTGCCAACAAACTTCCAAGTATTTCTCCAAACCTTATCGTCTCATCTGCACTTACACTCTTAAAAATTAATTTTGTCTCTTTCACAGCCAATAGACTATCCTTATGATTTACATATTACCGTATAAAAACATTCCTCTCAATCCCGAAGGGATGTCATGATTATAGTATGAAAATTACAAAAGATGTTCATATCCCTGTGGTTTGATGCGACGGATATTACCCTTTGTATTCTTCATCCAAATGCCTTGTCCCTGAACAATTTCCCCAATACGACTGATCATTTTTTTAGGGAATAGATCTGATTCCATAACCTTTGTTGCCTGTCCCTTAGATACGACTACCAGTAGTTCGTAATCCTCACCATCAGACAACGCATGGTCCAGTGGTGTTTTTCCAGTTTTTTCAGACAATTTTATCGCCGCTTTGGAGATAGGGATTTGATCTTCATACAGAATGGCACCTACATGGCTTTCCTCTAAAATATGGTTTAAATCCGCGGTCAATCCGTCACTAATATCGATCATGGCATGGATCGTAAAGTTTTTGTTTAGAGTAAGTCCTTCGTGTAATCGTGGTTCAAAATGAAGATGTTTATCAAGGATCGACCCACCCAGTGTTCCCGTCACAAGAATTGTATCTCCAACCTTCGCACCGGAGCGTCTCACTGGTTTTAATCCTTCATCTCTGCCTAGCATGGTAATGTTAATACAAAGAGGAGCATGTCCGCTAATAATATCTCCACCTACGACCTCAATGTGATATTTATCCGCAATACTCCATATCCCTTCATAGAGTTCCCTTGCAAATTTTTCAGGGAAACGGTCTGG
This sequence comes from Candidatus Jinrextremum sp., assembly GCA_039794405.1. Classification (GTDB taxonomy): domain Bacteria; phylum Planctomycetota; class Brocadiia; order Brocadiales; family Brocadiaceae; genus JBDIVL01. The sequence continues at coordinate 24,902 of JBDIVL010000033.1, forward strand.
AAAGCAAATGGAAACAACCGCAGCGGTTGCCCGGCATCCCATAGCAGCCACGTCACTAATATTACATGCTATAGCTTTTCTTCCGATATCATGGATGGTACATTTTTTTAAATCAAAATGTGTTCCATCCACCAGCATATCTGTTGTAATGAGACATAATTTATCTGCAGAGACATTTATTATGGCACAGTCGTCTCCTATACCTAAGACAATATCTTTACGCCTTTTCTGCCTTTTCCGAATCCAATGTATAAATGAAAACTCTCCCACGATCTTTTCCTTCATGTCTTTATAATAGCATCTTTTACTTACAAGACTCAACAGTTTTAAATTTCTCTGATACTGATAAAAAAACATAGCAACGTCAGGAATGAAAGTGTTAATATATAAAAGTCCATGTTCGGACCGGTGGATAGTAATTATGAATAATAATTAGTGTCTGAACGAAAACTTACGAAACTGTCATTTCGAGCGGAGCGAGAAATCTTTTGCCTATAGAAATTATTGAGCTTACAGATTTCTCCTTTCAGCCGAAATAACAAAAGTATGGGTTTTTGTCCAGACACTGGTTAGTTACTGTCTCTTACCCGTTATTAACTATCCACCATCTATTATTCACTTTTCAGAGGGGAAATGTTTTTTATGGTAAATCTTTTTCAAGGTAATTTCTCGGCTACTGCAATCGGCAGTCTCCCACATACAAATGTTGCTACCGCCTGTGATATTATGTTCCAATCGCTCCCTGAGATTCCCTGCTGGCCTCAACTGCCTAAATATAGTATCAAAGAAGATATGTGCATTCAGTATACAGAAGGACTACCTTGTGCTACATTAGACGCTGATGAAAAGACAGTGTGCATTGATGCATCTCATGATACCTTGCATGAACTGGAAAGCTTTTATGAGGCATATTTAAAAAACGATCCTGAATTATTCCAAATAAGCCACGATTATTCAGCGGGATTTTATGCAATGATCGATCGGCTTAATCGGTCACGCCCTGCCACCCTCCGGGCGGTAAAAGGACACGTTGTCGGCCCAATTACCCTGGCTGGTTCTTTAAAGTTATCAACGGGTATTACGGCCCTGTATAGTGAAGAATTTTTTGATGTAATTATCAAGTTATTATCGATGAAGGCCTATTGGCAATTTACAAAATTATCCCAATATGGCCTTCCGGTTATTATCTTTGCAGATGAACCTTATCTTACGAGTTTTGGTTCTGCATTTATGAATATTAGCCGGGAGAAGGCAATCAACGCAATCAATGAAGTTTACGAGGTCGTTCAAACGCACGGGGGATTAACGGGAACTCATTGTTGTGGTAATACCGATTGGGCTATGCTTATGGAATCCAAAGTGGATATTGTCAGCTTTGATGCTTATGAATTTATGGATAAATTCCTGATGTACTGGCGTGAAATAAAAACATTTCTTCACAGGGGAGGGTATCTTGCCTGGGGCATTGTTCCGACCTCCTCAGCCATTATGAATGTATCACTGAATGAACTCATAAAAAAACTCGAAGAAGGTATCCAGTTCCTTACTGATAAAGGGCTGTCGAAAACATTTATTAAAGAGAGGTCAATTATAACACCCAGTTGTGGAACAGGGACATTAGCGGCAGAGGAAGCTGAAAAGGTAATGGCGTTGACACATGAGTTATCTGTGGCGATGAAAAATTCAAAGTTTATAACTTGAGGGATATGGGAATTTTGGATCTTCTTCGATTTGATGGATGAGTAAATGGGTAGATGGGATTTTTTCATCAACCCATTTACTCTGTTCGTATGTTCATATTTCCACAAATACGCCTCAGCTTTTGTCATTTCCTTGTGTAACTTGTTTGTCCGTGTCCCTCCAGGGCTAGATTCAATAGTCCATGATTGAATCTATTGTTTTACACATGTTTCACGTGCCCTTTACTAGATTCCCAGCGTAAATTTCAGCGACCGGAGGGTATTTCTCATAAGCATGGTAATGGTCATAGGTCCAACACCTCCGGGAACAGGGGTAATGTATCCTGCAATCTCTTTAGCCGCATCAAAATCAACATCACCTTTTAAAATGGGGACCATCTTTTTGGGGTCGTCTTTACTGGGTTTCTCACCCACCCTGTTAACACCGACGTCAATTACACATGCACCTGGCTTGATCCACTCCGGTTTTACGAGACCTGGAACGCCGGCTGCAACGATTAAAATATCTGCACGTTTACAATGTTCGGCTAAATTTTTTGTGCGGGTATGAACGATGGTTACCGTTGCATCGGCCCCTCTTCCTTTCTGGAATAACATATTGGCGATTGGCTTTCCCACAATATTTGAGCGTCCAACAACGACGGCTTCTGCGCCGCATACTTCAATCCCGGAACGTACAATTAACTCCTGGATGCCGGCCGGAGTGCATGGCGGGAATTTTACTTCATCACCACCGATCATAAGACGTCCAACATTTACAGGATGGAAACCATCGACATCCTTATCTGGGTCAATAGCATTTATCACATTTTTTTCGTTGATATGTTTTGGAAGGGGAAGTTGGACAAGGATGCCATGGATTGACTTATCCCTATTGTATTTATCGATAAGCGCAAGAAGGTCTTTTTCTGAAATATCAACCGGTTGGTTATCCTGTACCTCTTTAAAACCTAATCTGTGAGCAGTTTTAATCTTCAAAGTAACATATGATAGAGAAGCAGGATTATTACCTACCAGAATCGTTACGAGTCCCGGTACTACTTTATATTTTTCTTTAATTTGTGCTACCTCTGTAGTGATTTCTTGAAGAATTTGCTCCCCGATTTCAGTTCCTTTGATTAACTTTGCAGCCATAAACCTAAAATGCTCCTTTCCTGAATGCGTTCGTACAACTCAGATATATGGTAATTGAAATAAAAAAACATTATACCCCAGGGCGGCGTAGTCGCAAACAAAAATAGAGTATTGGAGTAATGAAAATTGTTAAGGGTGGTACGTTTCTTCTGTATTTTCAAAATTGTACTAGTCGGAATATCCCAACTCTTCAACTTCATAACTTACGAAGTTCTATTCTTGGCAGCCTTGCCGTGCAGCATTATATTAAATATTGAACTGATATTTCAAGGTAGGATTCTTTTTTGTGTATGGTTATCCTACTCATTTAAAATTATAAAGATAAATCTTTCCGTACAGAAATGTAAAAGATTCCTCACTCCGCTTAGCTCCGCTCGGAATCACAATTCTTGTCTTTTCAGATTATCACTTGAGCGGCTCAAATAGTTTTTGGTGCGCTGGGTAATATTTTGTCAGTGTTTATCCGTGTCCACCTGTGGTTTATTTACACGAAAATTCCTGTACCATTACATTTTTGTGAATGCTCTTAATATTGTTAAATTCATTGTATCCATGTTGCCTTCCTTAGGGGTTTCAATTATTTTTGGTATGTGTTGATAAACATTCATAATATGGATAAAAGGTTCCACCCCTATTTTACCTTTTCCAATGTGCTCGTGGCGGTCGAGGTTGCTGCCTAAATCACCTTTTGAATCATTGATATGAATAACATGAAGATTGTTGAATCCTACAGTGCTGTGCAATTCCTTCATTACCGCCTCAAATCCTTTTTTCGTTTTTATATCATACCCGGCAGCAAAGGCGTGACAGGTATCGAAACAAATGCCAATTCTTGCAGAACAGACACCGTCCATAACTTGTCTTAGATGTTCAAACCGGTAGCCAATACTGGAACCCTGGCCAGCAGTGTTCTCCAGGAGGATTTTTCCTGTTGTTTTTTTTGTCGCACAGAGCACGGTTTTAAGTGCCTTAATGATGTTTTTAATTCCTTTTTGCTCACTGGTGTTTTTTGCTGAACCAGGATGGATAACGGTAAACTGAAGTCCCAGGTCATCGCATCGCTCAACCTCGCCAATTAAGGCTTTTACCGAGCGTTCCCATATGATGTCGTCATTACTTGCAAGATTAATAAGATAGGAGGCATGGGAAAACATCACTTTAATATTTGCATTTTTTCCTTTCTCCAGAAACAATGACTTTTTTTCTGTATCAAGGTTTTTTTCTTCCCATTGCCTTTGGTTTTTTGTAAAGATCTGAAATGTATCTATTCCAAGGGATGCGGCTTCATAAAAGGCATTATGCATGCCGTCCCGGATCGAACAGTGTACTCCTAAAAGCATAAGGTAAAACCTCTTTTTTGTATGTTTTGAAAAATTTCCAACAATAGCAGCATGTAACATGCTGCGTAGGGGCAGGTTTCAAACCTGCCCCTACAATAAATACCATTCGTACAAGGGTTTTCAAAAAACTAAATTATTGCGGATTTTGATATTTGGTATTCTCATATCTTCTTTCTTGTTTGACCGCAGCTTCGTTGCGTCAGGGAATATGTTGATCCGAAATAATAGTTGAAATTCACCAGAGTTCTATATTATCCTAATATCAATCTCTCCTGAATACTCAAGATGAAGATTTGTCATCCCTTCATTATAAGAAGAAAGTGAGGTTGCTGCCATGAGATATTTTCCTATTCTTATAACTATCGTTTACCTTTGTTTTCCATCCAGTAACTCATATGCTCTGGTTCAGATTGAAGATGCCTTCCCTGGTCTGAATTTCAAGAATCCTACGGATTTACAAGATCCAGGGGATGGGACGAACAGGCTTTTCGTTCTTGAGCGGCGGGGAATTATTTATGTGTTTCAGAATAATACTCACGTTAAAAAGAAAAAAAAGTTTCTGGATATCCGCGACCGTGTGAATAACCAGGGTTTTGAGGAGGGGTTATTGGGTTTGGCATTCCATCCTGACTTTAAAAACAACGGGTTCTTTTATGTGAATTATACTGCCGATAATCCCAGACGAACGGTTATTGCTCGCTACAAAGCCCGCCGGGCAAATTCTAATTTTGCCAGCAAAAAGAGTGAATACATAATCCTGCAAATTTCCCAGCCCTTTATTTTTCACAATGGTGGCCAGATTACCTTTGGTCCAGACGGTTTTCTGTATATTGCCACCGGTGATGGAGGATCGGGAGACGATTACTTAGGGAATGGACAGAGCCTTAAAACACTCTTGGGAAAGATTCTCAGAATAGATGTAGATAATCCATCAGATACGAATGCTTATGGAACTCCTGCTGATAATCCTTTTGCCGGAAACACATCGGGATTCCGGGAAGAAATTTATGCCTATGGACTGCGTAATCCGTGGCGGTTCAGTTTTGACCCGGAGACAGGATGGCTTTGGGCAGGGGATGTGGGACAGAATAGTTACGAGGAGATAAACATCATTGAGAAAGGGAAAAACTATGGATGGAATATTATGGAAGGTTCCCATTGTTTTAAACCACCTTCCGGATGTGATACTACTGGTTTGGAACTTCCTGTCTGGGAGTATGACCATAGCTCCGGTGAATCTATTATCGGTGGTTTTGTTTATCGCGGCAAAGAAGTTCCGGAATTAACCGGTTTATATATATGCGGCGACTTTATATCCGGGCGGATTTGGTCATTGAAGTATGATGGCTCCAGCCAGCCAGTGTACCGTCAATTGCTGGATACCGGTCTTGCTATTTCATCATTTGGGACCGACAGGAAAAATGAACTCTATCTGTTGTCCTTTGATGGTAAAATTTATCGTTTCAAATCTACTGCTGAAAAATAATTGAGGCTTACAGGTAATTTATTCAGAGTAATTCACAAAAATATCGAGGATATAGCTGCTATGAAATATTTTCTCATTCTAATAATTACTTTTTTCCTTCCGCTTAATGTTTATGCTCAAGTACAGGTCGAAGTGGCTTTTCCCAATTTGAGCTTTAAAAATCCTACGGATTTGCAAGATCCAAAGGATGAAACAGACCGGTTGTTCGTGCTCGAACAACGCGGAATTATGTATGTTTTTGAAAATGACTCCCAGGTTAAAAAGAAAAAGGTGTTTTTGGATATTCGTGACCGGGTAAATGATCGCGGTGCTGAAGAAGGGTTACTGGGCTTGGCGTTCCATCCTGATTTTAAAAATAATGGGTTCTTTTATGTAAATTATACAGCTACTGACCCGAAACGCACGGTTATTGCCCGGTTCCACGTTGATCAAACGGATTCCGATTCTGCTGATAAAGGGAGCGAATTCATAATTCTGCAATTCTCACAGCCTTTTAGCAATCACAATGGTGGTCAGATTACCTTTGGTCCGGACGGTTTCCTGTATATTGCAACGGGTGACGGAGGCTGGGCAGGTGACCCTTTCGAGAATGGACAAAGCCTGAATATACTCCTGGGAAAGATTCTCAGAATAGATGTAGATAATCCATCAGGTACGAACGCTTACGGAATTCCCCCTGGTAATCCTTTTGCCGGAAACACATCGGGATTCCGGGAAGAAATTTATGCCTATGGATTGCGCAACCCGTGGCGGTTCAGTTTTGATCCGGAGACGGGATGGCTTTGGGTTGCAGACGTAGGGCAGGAGCGTTACGAGGAGATAGATATCGTTGAAAAAGGGAAAAACTATGGATGGAATATTATGGAGGGCTTGCATTGTTTTAAACCGCCTTCCGGATGTGATACTACCGGCTTAGAACTTCCTATCTGGGAGTATGACCATAGTCAGGGTGAATCTATAACCGGTGGTTTTGTTTATCGTGGTCGTGGGGTTCCAGAGTTGACCGGTCTGTATATATACAGTGATTTTATATCGGGGAGAATCTGGTCCTTGAAATATGATGGCTCTGGCCAGCCAGTTAATGATTTATTGTTGAACACCAGTCTTACGATTTCATCATTTGGAATTGATAAGGAAAATGAACTTTATATTTTATCTTTTGATGGTAAAATTTATCGTTTCAAATCTGCTGCTGAAAAATAATTGAACAAACCATGAAAGGTCTAATTGAATAGGAAAATGGAAATGTAGTTACTCCGGAGGAATGTATGAGAATAGATAATTTCAAAAGCGCATCAGAATGTTGGAAATATATCTTCTCAGATGTAAAACAGAACGCTAACCTTCTCACAGTAATTGAAAAATTTGCAAGGGAAAATACCGCACCAGCCGAAATCGTTTTCGGCACTTCCGGCTGGAGAGGTGAGCTTGGTACGGGTTTTACCTTTAACAATGTACGTATTGTAACATGTGCTCTTATAGAAATGTTTAGATCAAATAAACCAGAACTGATGGAACTGCTGGGTGTGGAGGGTTTCAATGATATAAAGAGGCGCGGTGTTATTGTAGGCCACGATAATAGATTTTTAGGACCTGAATTTTCCTCTTCTGTTATGGGACTACTTTTAAAGGAGGGAATAAAGGTCTATTATGCAGGAGAAGCCACAACACCGGAAATCTCGGCTGCCGTTATTATGCTTAATGCGGCATGCTCTGTAAATCTTACCCCTTCACACAACCCGGCAAATTATTCAGGGTTTAAATTTAATCCTTCTGACGGTGGTCCCGCAAGCACCGGGATAACGGAGGTTATTGAAAAAAAAGCAAACAGGCTCATGGATGAAAAGGTAATTATCCAGGACGTAAAACCCGAAGGTTTCAATAGAATAAATACGATAAGACTTTATGAAAACTTTCTGAAGGAACGTGGTACCCTGGACCTTGAGAAGATACGTCACTTTGTCAAAGAAGAGGATTGTTTTATCTGTATTGACCATATCCATGGTGCTACGAGGAAAAGGCCAAATATACTTTTGGGGGAAAATCCCAGGATACAATATTTAAGGACAGAAGATGATTATTTGTTTAGAGGAGTAGCACCTGAACCTTCGATGAAGAATCTAAAACTGGTAATGGATCTTCTCGGAAAAAGTACGAGCAAGTTTAAACTGGGTGTGATCATGGATCCCGATGGTGACAGGATAAGGTTTACTGATGGAGAAAGGGATATTAGTATGAATCATTTCGGGGCTATGGCCTTGCATTTTTTGCATGAACACAAGCATATTTCAGGTGTATTGGCAAAATCTGTTGCAACGAGCAACTTCGGGAATGCTATTGCTGAATACCTGGGCATTCCGGTAAAAGAAACGGCTGTTGGCTTCAAAAACTTCAGGCCATATATGTTGCCTGATACAAAAGACCGGGCGATAGTCTCATACGAGGAGAGTGATGGAATTTCGGGTTATAATAATACCCTTGAAAAGGATGCGATGTTTGGACTTTTACTTGCAATAGAGATGATGGCCGTATCGGGAAAGAATATCGGTGTATACCTGCAGGAACTTGAAGAGAAGATCGGAAGTTATTTTCCTGAGAAGGCCGGAATAGAAGTTGATCGTTCTTTTGCCGGAGCTTTCCTTGTGAAAAAACTTTCTGGTCTTAAAGATAAGCTTTTTGTAGGGAATACCATATCAGTTAACGGGTGTATGAAAAACATCAAATCCGTGATAACCGTGGACGGAATAAAAGTTGTGCTTGATGATAATTCATGGTTTTTAATAAGACCCTCAGGTACAGAACCAAAAGTAAGGTTTTATGTGGAAACAAGATCGCCGGAGGACCTCAAGGCTATGGTTAAAACAGCCGAAGCGCTAACGCGGGAAGCGCTTGTATAGATGAGTTTTCGGTATATAATCTGCTCTATAAGATATAAATTAGGCCTTAGGTGACTTTTTTATAACACCTATGTAGGAGTGAACACAAGGTTTTCCCTACAACGGACATAGAAATTCTTTAACGTTAAGGAATATAAAGGATGGGTGAGGCGTTATCGTACTAAAAACGGTTTAAGCAGTTTAAGTCTTTTAAACGGCTTTGTAATGGTTCCGTTTTGCTTGATCCGTCCTATCCTATGAAATTCCTATACATCAAGGTATAGTACGGCAAACTTGTAGGAATGATCAGGTGGATCATTCCTGTTTTTGTCCATGCCAACCAGACTGTATAGATTGGTAAAGATAAAACGATTATAAAGCTTTTAAAGGTGGAAATATGATTCGGATTACCCATACCATAGCGATTGACGAAAATGAAATTCACCAGGAATTTATTCGTTCTTCAGGGCCGGGTGGACAGAATGTTAACAAGGTCGCTACGGCTGTGCAGATCCGTTTTGATGTAATGAAATCTCCTTCTTTGCCAAACGATGTTCGTGAACGTTTGATCGGTTTAGCTGGTAAGCGAATCACTGAAGAGGGAATCCTCATTATTGAGGCACGGCAGTTCCGTACACAGAAACAAAATCGTCAGGATGCTATGAATCGCCTGATTGAACTGATCCACAAGGCCACTGAAATACCAAAACGCCGTGGCAAAACAAAACCTACATCTGCATCCAGAAAGAGAAGATTAGATACTAAACGTCACCGTAGTGAGGCCAAACATAAACGCCGGTCCGTTTCCAATTTTGAAGGATAATGTTTTTCTCAGTACTTAAGGGAATAATTCATTTAGAGAAGGGTTTAAGGAGGGCTTATTTGTATGAAGTATAAGGTTGGTAAGGTAGGAAGGGTTGTTGTTGCGAGGTTTGAAGATAAAGAAGACGTCATCGGTAGCCTATGTAGTATCGTAAAAAAAGAGGAGATACGTGCCGCTGCATTTTATCTCCTGGGAGGCATGCGTGAAGGGAGAATCGTTGTCGGTCCTGAAAAGGATGAACTTCCACCTACCCCTGTCTGGAGAGAACTTGGAGAAAGTCATGAAGTCGTGGGTTTTGGTACGATATTCTATCAGGATAAAGAACCGAAGGTGCATTGCCATGCTGCATTTGGTAAATGGGATGCCGTAAAGGTTGGGTGCCTGAGGGAAAAATCGGAAACATTTCTCGTACTTGAGGCGATAATTCTTGAATTATCTGGAATAAATGCGGTAAGAGAGTTTGACCCTGTATCAGGATTAAACATCCTCAACCTTTAAACTCTTTGGTATGGTGATTTATGGATATCTTAAAGGCAGTCAGGGAAAGAAGAAGTATTAGGAATTTTCAGAATAAGGATATTCCTGAAGAGATTATTGATAAACTGGTAGAAGCCCTGATATGGGCGCCGAGTGCAGGTAATCTGCAGGCAAGAAAATTCTTTTTTATCAAGGAATCGAAACTGAAAGAGGGTATCGCTTTTGCAGCTTTGAACCAAAATTTTATAATGGATGCACCCCTGGTAATCATCGGTTGTACAGATAGCAGGATCTCAAAAAAGTATGGTGATAGGGGTGTGCACCTCTACTCTATTCAGGATGTAGCGGCTAGTATTATGGGGATGATGCTAGTGGCACACGAAAATGGGATAGGTACTGTGTGGGTCGGGGCGTTCAGAGAAGAGGGGTTATGTGGACTGCTGAAGCTACCCCAAAATCTCCGTCCTGTTGCAATAGTACCTGTTGGATATCCGTCAAACATCCCGCTTCCTCCTCCGAGGCTATCAAGGCATGCAGTCGTAGAGTTTCGGTAATGAAAGATTGTAACTACTCAGGTTATCAGGTTCAGGGTTTGTGACCTGTGTTGTCTTCCTTTCTTCAAACCTTTCAATCTTCATCTCTCTAACCCTGAACAGTGAACCCTATACCTTGAACCTGAGCTGTTCGAAAAATTCATAATTACTATGAGATTGGTGAAAAAACAAAAGTGGAGACGCAACATTTTGCATCTGTACCCATGGTTGGTTCAATCGTCCACGATTGAACCGAAGCATTTTGCATGTCTCCTATGTCTGGTACCAATCAAAGACGTACCGATCAATGCTAAACACATGGTTCAATAGGGAAAAATCTTAGGTTGGTAAGATTCCTCATAGAGTTTTACACTGAACAAAGTGAATGTGTTCGGAATGACAAGAAAGCCATTGGGTTTTTGTCTTTTAAAACCTAATCTAATTTAAAAGGAGGAAAAAATGATTACCATACGAAGACCGGAAGATATATTCCTGGCAGGTGGTGAAATTCAGGACGGTACATTCCATGGGCGATGGCACTTTTCTTTTGACGAGTACTATGATCCCGCATATATACAGTTCGGTACCTTAAGGGTTTTTAATGATGATACCCTCTCCCCGGGTGCTGTATGGCCATTGCATTACCACCGGGAGATTGAGGTTGTAACATATTGTGCCGGAGGAGAATTCCTCCATGCGGATGAACACGGGAAAGGTGAAGTTTTGAAAAAGGGCTGGGTACAACATACAACCGTTGGCAAAGGGATGTATCACTCCGAGATCAATAATTGCCCTGATGAACCTATGCGGTTTATCCAGATGTGGTTCTTTCCCTCAGGACAAAACTTAGAGCCATCGGTAGCACAAAAAAGGGTAGAGCGTACAGAACGGATGAATCGATTCCTTCCTCTTGTCTCAAATGAGCATAAGGATGCCCTTACGATACACTCCGATGCCCAGGTTTATTCCTCCTTTCTTCAGGCCGGTAAGATAGTAAATTATCAAATGAAAGACAATTGGGGAATTTATCTCTACGTAGTTGAGGGTGGAACTGTAGAGGTAAATAAACATTTCATCCCTCCCCTTGGCGCTGCAAAAATTGTAGAAGAGACGGGTATTCAGGTAAAAGCAGAAGTTGATACGGAACTTTTGCTTGTAAATGTGCTTCTTATTTAGTGTCTGAACGAAACGCATATCCTTGTCATCCTGGCCGAAGGGAGGAATTTGTAAACCTTGGAATATTACTGATCAAAAGATTTCTCGCTCCACACGAAACGACATTTTTTGTTAGTTTTCGTTCAGACATTATTTAGAATAGTGACAGATATAAGGTTTGTCCCATAGTATAATATTAAAATTCTTCTTGCAAAGTAGTATCTAATATTGTTTTTGGCAGGTATACAGAAACAGGTGTTCCGAATGTTCAAAATAGTGACGAATGTAGACGACCTGATTAAGGTACTTATTGTACGCGGCATAGTATTTATGGAGGAACAAGGCGTGCCGTACCATATAGAACATGATGTACACGATTGTTCAGCAATACATGTGTTAGGCGAAGAGCGTGGGGAGCCTTTTGCCGCCGGCCGGATACGTGTCCTTGGTGGGTATGCAAAATTGGAACGTATTGCAGTACGAAAATCATACCGTGGGCGGGATCTGGGACACAAACTTACAGAATTTATGATATCTGCTGCACAGGAACGCGGGTTTCAAAAATTTAAGGTGCATGCCCAGGCATACCTCGTAGATTTTTACCGTCAACATGGATTTGAGATCATCGGGGATGTATTTCAGGAGGTTGGTATTGACCATTATTTGATGATTCGTAAGGAGGTTATTGAACCATGAAAAGATTAAAGGGATTAGATGAAGTTCATGAGATCATCGAAAAGATATCTGATGAAGAAAAAGGTTTAACTCCTGAACAGAGAATCAAAAAGCTTCGTGAAGAAGCTGATAGATTTTTGTTAGAACGTAACTTAGGCTTAAAAAGAGTTAAGCCAAAAGAAGTAAGACATGTTTGAGTGTTTAAATTTCTAAAATCATATTTATTTGACTATAAATACCTTATATCCAATTCACCTTCATAAATGATATAAAATAATGTTATAATAAGCGAATCTTATATAAAGTTGTGCAGATTACCACTTTGGAAGCTCGCATGTACCACGAACTTGTAGCAGCAATGGGTTTTCCTGTTATTACTCCAGTTTCATCGTTATTGTCAATTGCCCACCTGTTTGGAGTATCCAAGAAGCGCTGCGGTATATATCTCCTTGCTTTTCCATCCGGTTTTTTTTATATCGGCCAGGCTGTAGATGTTGTGAGACGGTTTTCTCAACACCGCCGTGTGCACGATGACATTGTAGGATTTTCCTTTCTCCCCATGCCCAAGTCCAAACTTGATAATGCAGAGAAGGACATGATCTTTCGAGCCGAATCTCTTGGGCTCAGGATTACGAATGTGGTACATGTAACAAATATCGTAGGCGACACAGATCTTGATTTGGTTGTGTCCACTACTGAACAAGAAGCCTGGATTCTCGATCATTCTTGTTTGAACAATACAGATACAACCTTTCCGAAAATCATGCTTCCTGAGGCACATCAAATACGTTTTTTTAAGAATTTTGCTTGTTTTGAAAAGCATCCACTGTCACAAAGAGCATTGGTGCTATTCCAACAATATATTTTGGCATGTGTACCTGCACCAAAACGTACCGAGTACTCGTTTTGGTCTGTGAGCTGTATGCCCAGTACTAATCACGACACTTGGCCACGGCTGTTATGCGTGAATGCTGGAGTTATGGAATTATTTGTTGTTGGTTGGGAAAAACAAAATACTAATGCACTTTGGTCATTTGTTAACGTCGCTGAAGATATTCTACTTGAGCATTGGGTATCTCTCGATGAGTTGATAAAAACTTTCCCTTACGTAGAAGTGTATCATCGCGGATATAGAGATACCGGTCAACATCAGGTTAGCCTCCATGCTTATGGTAGTGCACCTATGGAGCAATTGTTGGTGGATCCAGGCATTTCCAGAGCTGCCGCTATGCTTACTTTGCGTGTGATGAGAAAGCGTGCAACAATATATAGTAAGTATCATTGTGTCCAATTAGCGAATCGAGCACTCTCAGGTGATGCAGGATAACCAATCACTCCACTGTACCTACAAAAAAAGTCGCATAGGCCGGTGAATTAAGCATTATTTCGTCAAGGAAGCTTGGCGTATCTTGCAGGGTGAAAATCCCTGTCTGTAAGGATCAGCCTCCACCCATATTGAATTTTGCATCTGTGGCGGAGCAAGAAGAAGTCAATCTTGTGAACAAGACAGATTCATTTTAATTGGAAATTCCAGCAAAAATCGCCTTTTGGTAATTATTCATACGGAGAGGGTAGATAAAATCAGAATCATAAGCGCAAGAAAGGCAACAAAAAGTGAAAGGAAACAATATGAAGAGAATGCAAAAAGATTTAGACATGCTTGAAGAATACGATTTTAGTAAAGGTATTAAGGGAAAATATGCAAAAAAATACAGAGAAGGAACAAACGTTGTGGTTATTGATCCAGATGTTGCAAAGTTTTTCCCTGACCATGATTCTGTAAATCAAGCATTAAGATCATTGGCTGAAATTATTAAGAAGCAAAAAGAGGCGACTAAAAAATCACCCCAACGAACGGTTGATAACCGTCCCTGAGCCAAGAGCCGTAGGCTCTATCTACAAAAAATTAGACTGAATTGTTCAAAAATCTTTATCTATCGCCATATGGTTCAATCTAAAGTAATATTAAAACAAAATGTCGCTTTTATAGTATTTAGAAGTTTGGTATTTTCTAGGAAAATTGCTATGCTATTTACAAAGCCTGTGGCGAAGGAGTTGCCGTATGGGTGAATTAAGTGAATTTTCTATCTCTGTGCGCTTGTTTCTGAAGACGTATAAATGGCGGAGAATAGATCCGGTTCCCTGGACTCCATTGAAAAAGCCCCTCAACGAGTGCAGGATGGCATTGGTTTCCAGTGCAGGTTTTGTCCTTCCAGATCAAGAACCATTTGATGAATCGATCCGCGGGGGCGATACGAGTTTTCGGGAAATACCAGGTGATGTTAATGTCATGGATCTTGTTGATACTCACCGCAGCACATCTTTTGACCACACGGGAATTCGTCAAGACGCCAACCTCGCTTTTCCAATAGACCGGATAAAGGAACTCGTGAAGCTCAATCGTATAGGTTCAGTAAATCACCGGCATTTCTCTTTTATGGGATCGATTACTGCGCCTGGTCGCTTAATACAATTTACCGCACCTGAAGTTGCACGATTACTGGTAGAAGATAGCGTTGATGCCGTCCTGCTCATCCCTGTCTGACCGATGTGTAATCAGACCGTGAGTCTGGTAGCGGCAGAAATAGAACGGCAAGGCATTTCAACGGTAGTGATCCAACTGCTTCGCGAGGTTGCTATACAGATACGGCCCCCGCGTGCCCTGTTTGTGCCATTCCGGCATGGCTACCCCTTAGATATACCGGGAGATCCGAAACGTCAGCATGCAGTGCTCGATGCTGCCCTTCGGCTGCTTGAAGAGCGAATACCAGGCGAACCTCCCCTTCTCAGGAGTTTCCGGCAAGAGAAATAGAAATAATCTCAAGTGTACAACCACATCTAACGCTTTTAAGTACCTGGATATAAATGTTTGTACTTTTTTGAAGTATTGTTGGGGTTGGTTCTATCGTCCATGATAGAACCGAAACGTTTTGACATGTTCGCTTATGCCTGGCACTAATCAAGAGCCGTACATCAGTTCCAAATGATGGTTCAATTGACCCCGTCTGAGAGTGTTGGAACGAGTGGTGCGGAAGCGCAGGCAAGCCTTAATGTAAAAGATACCGTTTGCAATTAAAATATTGTTTGTGGTTTTATAAGAGGTTCGTTTTGCTACGGAACACCGAAACCCACATTGGTGCTGATTTGTTTCGGTGATAGGACTTACCGGAATGTCTAAGTTTCCGGATGCTTCACTTGAAGCGGACCACATTCCCTATCTTTGATTTTTCCCACCTGTATATCCTTCTGTAGCGGTTATTCTCTGCGCAAGATATGGTTCTTCCTGCCAGGTCTTATAACGGAAGAGGAAGGCGAGTCCTGGAATAGCAGATATGGCACAAAAGATAAAAAAGTAAATCCATCCCAATTTCTCAGCTAAAAATCCGGTAGGCGAAGAAATAACAACCCGTGGAATCCCCATGAGACTGCTCAGGAGTGCATATTGTGTTGCGGTAAACCTTTTGTTACAAAGGCTTGACATAAAAGCTATAAAGGCAGAAGTGCCCATGCCGGTGGTTAAATTTTCAAAGGTGACTGTAGCTATTAATACGGAATAATAGGTACCTGCAGATGCAAGTACAGAAAAAAACAAGGTTGACAATGCCTGGAGGATTCCAAAAATCCAAAGGGCATGGAAAATCCCTAACCGTATTAAGAGTATACCTCCGATAAGACCGCCGATAATCGTGGCAATGATTCCAAAAGTTTTTGCAATGGTTGCTATTTCCGTTTTGGTGAATCCCATCTTCAGGATAAAAGGGGTAGTCATGTTGCTTGCCATGAGGTCGCCAATTTTATAAAGCAGGATAAAGGCCAGTATCTCGAATGCCCCTCTCCTTCTAAAATAATCGGTAAAAGGTTCTATAACGGCTTCTTGAAGGGATTGAGGCGGTAGTATTTGTCCCTCAGAATTTGGTGCCAGAATCGTTGTAACAATACCAATAATGAATGATGATGCTAAGAGGAGATATACGTAGTTCCAGGGTATTTGATCAGCCAAAAACAGGGCAAATGCCCCGGATATAAGCATACCAATACGATAACCGTTAACGGACAAAGAAGAGCCCAGACCCAGTTCTTCATCTCTCAAGAGTTCACGTCGGTATGCATCGATAACGATATCCTGGCTTGCACTGAAGAATGACACAAACACGGCCAGGAGAGCAATGGTCCATGGAGATTCCACAGGCCTTACCAGGAAAAAAGCTCCGACGGTTACCATAAGAAGAATTTGGGAGATAAACATCCATCCCCGTCGCCGGCCGAGAAACGGAGGTGCATACCGGTCCATAATGGGGGCCCAAAGGAATTTGACTGTGTATGGGAGTCCTACCAGGGAAAACATGCCGATTACTGCAAGATCTATGTTTTCATCTGTCATCCAGGCCTGAAGTGTTGAACCTATAAGTAAAAGCGGAATGCCGGAGCTGACACCCAGGAAAAAAGTTACAAGCATACGCCAGCTAAAAATAACCCTTGTGATAGAGAGTTCCATAGTTTTCAACAGCCTTATATGCAAATAAAAGTACGTTCAGATACTTAAATTTCTACAAGCGTAGTATATTAAGCCAATTTTCTCCTTTTTTCCACTCATTTTTCCCGTAGATACCTGCATATTTGTTTGGTATATTGGGTATAGGAAATCCGTGTACACAATTTGACATATAATGATTTCGTGCCTTCGTTGCCCGGAATGATACTTAGTCCGTCGGATAGACCCTAGAGGTCATCATCCCAAAACCTCAATTGAGTATCTATAATCATCTGAAAATATAGAGCTTATAAGAGATATCCAGTACAGAAATAGGTTTTGGGATAACTTCTAAGCATATTTGTAAAGGAGATTATTAATGCCCTATACGACCCTTATATCTGTTCAAGAATTAAGAAATCATATTGCTGATCCGGATTGGGCGATTATAGATTGCCGTTTTTCATTGGAGGATGCAGAACGTGGTCGCAAGGCCTATCTAAATGCCCATATCCCTGGTGCGGTATATGCTCATTTGAATGAAGATTTATCCGGACAGATTATTCCTGGCAGGACCGGACGCCATCCATTGCCTCCACAAGAAAAATTTATCCAAACCCTATCAAAGTGGGGAATAGGTCCTGATGTCCAGGTTGTTGCCTATGATGATAAAGGTGGCTCAATGGCGGCTCGATTATGGTGGATGCTGCGCTGGGTTGGCCATGATGCTGCTGCGGTTCTGAATGGAGGCTGGCCACAATGGCAAAAAAACAACTATCCGGCAAGGAGTGGTACAGAAATCCGTAAGCCGGGAATCTTTACTCCTAAAATTCGGGATGATTTACTATTCAGTGCGGATGATGTCCTGGATATAGTAAACAATTCAAGCTTTCGCTTGCTCGATTCCCGGAGTGCCGATCGCTATCGTGGTGAAAATGAAACAATTGATCCTGTTGCAGGCCATATCCCCGGTGCTGTGTCAGCCCCATTTTCAGAAAATTTAAACCCGGACGGATGCTTTCTCTCACGGAAAGAGTTAAGGGCCCGTTTTCTCAAGCTCCTGGATGATATACCTTCGGAACGAACGGTCTTTTATTGCGGTTCAGGCGTTACTGCAGCACACAATCTTCTTGCTTTAGCCCATGCAGGCCTGGGAGATGCACGTCTGTATGCCGGCTCATGGAGTGAGTGGATTACTGATCCAAAACGGCCGGTTGCAAAGGGTTCGGAGTGAATTCAAAAGTGAACATCCCAACTCACAGATCAGAAGAGACAAAATTTGAGTATGACTGGATGGTTAGATGGGTTTTCGAGGAAATACGATTACATGGTATCTTATGAAAAGGAAGATGCACAATACACGATATTCTGCATCCTGCATCTTGTACCGTGCGTTGAAAGGCTTAACTCGTGTGTGAAGATAAATTGCATACAAAGTATTTAATGGTAAAAACTTTTCTCCCTTATCAACCACCCGGCCATTCAACTGCTCATTTCTATGATAAATCAATTCAAAACAGGTTTTCATGAGTCAATGACCGTTCTATATTCCAGTTCAAATACCATTGCCTTTTCTCTCATTCCCATTTTTTTGTAGAAATCAATTAATCGTTCGAGGGCGTCTTCTTTCTCGTACCTTTTGCTTGATATCTCCAGTGCTTTCAAGAAAAATTCTTCTGCTGCCTTTGTCTCTCCGAGAGCGAACATTGCATCGCCTGCCATTATCGTAATCCAGACATCACTGGGAAACTTCCTTAAATCTTTTCTTATTTGTCTCATGGCTTCTTTCCTCCTCCCGGCACTTGCCAGGATACAACCAATATCCCTGAGAAAAATCTCCGGATATGGAGAAATCTCAGCAAACCAGCGTCCTATGCTTACTGCTTCATCGATCAGTCCATTCCTTTCAAATTCGAACGGTATATCGAGCAAAAAAGTTTCAAAATTATGCTGGGTATATTCATTAACTTCACAATAAAGGTCAATATCTGGACTCCCATCTTCCCTGATAAGATCATGATATATTTTTTTTATCCTTTCGTAAATATCTAAAAGTATGGTTTTATTGAGTTCATGGAAGTTGTTATCATAGATATCAATCGTATCACAGATAAAGTCTGATAGAATCTCAGGACATTTTATGTGGCTAAGATGCCTTTTCCACAGCTCGAGGGTGGTTTCGGAAAGGAAATCCCATGATGTTTTTTGTGCATAGGGTAATTTTGACCAGATCTCAGCTAATGCAGTTGGTGTTCCGGTCTTTGCAGCTACATTTTTAAATTCGGGAATACTGATCTCTATCCCCAGGCTGTTAAGTCCACTTAGGATATCCCGGTCTGTCATACCTTGTATATTATCTATATCATTTTGGTAATCAATCATGCAACTGTCCTTGCAGGAAAAACAAAAAATCAGTTTTGTTTTATCGTCCCATAATATTGAACCAGAGGAATATTTTTGGCAACTACAAATATATTAAATTTAAAGGTGAAGTACTGGTTACAAAACAACTAACCGTGAACCTGACGACCTGATTAGCTTAGAATAAAGGTTAAGAGAATATGGACGGAATAAGTTGAAAAAGAAAATTTTTTCAGTATAATACGTAAATTTCTGGGAATGAAGACTTTATTTTATTTTTGTTAGGGTCTGAATATTATATACAGGAATTTCAAACTGTGTATCTGTTTAAGATAATAGAGAAGTATTTTAAGAAGGGATGACGTATTGGTAAAAGGGATTACAAAGAAAGGGAATTTTTACCACGTAATGTTTCTTTTATCTCTTATCATAGCTCTCATTTCATGTTATCAGAGTGCTTCGTTAAGTAACGAGAATAAATCCGGCGGAGAGGCAACTGCTGTAATACCGTCCGAAAAGGTAGAGATGCCATCAAACCTGAAGTTCGTGAGTTTGAGCCTGAAGGACAGCATAATTTATGCGCTGCGCAACAATTTTGATATTGAGATTTCAAAATTAAGCACAAAGATGAGTGATTATGATATTACGATAGAAAAGGCGAATTTTGACCCCACCGTGAAACTTGAAGGTAACATCAACAACGATGAAACCCCCATTAACAGCCAGTTAGTCGGTGGTTTTACAACAAGGACAGCCTTTCAGCCCTTCATACAAGAGGGAAGGACTGCGGACGTTGCCATCCAATCATTGATCCCCACAGGTGCAACGGTATCATTGGAGTACAACATC
>JBDIVL010000034.1:0-43111 GCA_039794405.1 Candidatus Jinrextremum sp.
AAAATTGGTAACCTCGAAAATTCTGCCTCAGACGACTGTACTTCTCAAACACTATCATCGCACTTTTACCCTTTAAATACCCCACTATCGTTGATACTGAATATTTCGGCGGTATCGCCAAACATATGTGGATATGATTTATGTATGCTTTACCTTCTATCACTTCTACTCCTTTATGCCCACTTAAACGATGCAATATATCACCCATTTCTTTTTGCAGCTTCCCGTAGACTATCTTACGCCTTTTCTTTGGAACCCATACAACTTGATGCTGTAATATACCACAAAAACTGGACAGATAAATAGGATAAAATATCCTAAGTGAGAAATGGGAGTGTGGATTCAAAAAGGAGGCTATTTTAGGGATGGAGAGGAAGAGATACAGTGGTGAGTTTAAGGCGGAGGTAGCGATAGAGGCGATAAAGGGAGAGAAGACAGCCAGTAAGATAGCGGGAGAATATGGAGTACATCCGACGCAGATAGCGCAGTGAAAAAAGTAAGTAATGGACGAGATACCGAAGATATTTTCAGCGAAGAAGGAAAGAGATGCAAGAAAGGAGGAGGAAATAAAGTCATCGTTGTATCAGCAAATAGGACAATTGAAAGTGGCGTTAGACTGGGTTAAAAAAAAGCAGGACTTATCAGTTGAGGCAAAAAGGCGTTTGGTAGAGGTGGAGAACAAGGAGATCAGCATAGCCCGTAAATGTGAATTGTTAGGGTTAAGATGGTCGAGTTTTTACTACACGCCGATAGGAGAGAGCGCATATAACCTTGAGTTGATGGACCGTATTGACGAGCAGTACACGAGGAATCCGTTTTATGGGATAAGGCGGATGACAGAGGACGAGTATTCGATAACATATTTATAGAACGATTATGGAGGTCAGTAAAGTACGAGGAGGTGTATATAAAGGACTATAGAACTGTACGAGAAGCAGTAAGGGGTTTGGGAAGTTATTTCGAGTTTTATAACAACGAGAGATTACATCAATCACTGGATTATAAGACACCGGCAATGATTTATTTTCAGTAAAAAGGGAAGGAGGGTTGTATAGGATTTCATAGAAGTTATCCCAAAACCTATTTCTGTACTGGATATCTCTTATAAGCTCTATATTTTCAGATGATTATAGAAACTAAAATGAGTTTTTGGATAACTCCAGACCGGGTGGCACGGACAAACTGGTTTGTCCGTGCTTATTTAAATACACACATGAATACGGATTACAAAACACTGACAAACAAAGTTTGTCAGTGCCACCCCCAAACTGGCTTACATAACATGAAAATTTCTCTACTTATAAATACTCTATATCAAATGATTATAGATACTCAATTGAGGTTTTGGGATGACCTCTAAGAAGAACAATCATCGGATAGGGGAAACACATGGTGGAATGGCAGGGAAACTCCGTTCCGCTACGCTCCACTACGTTTCCCTGCCATTCTATTTAATATCATATTTAGATAAACTAAATTTTATCTTATTTTTATCAAAATACTGTCTTGACAATGGGGCACACCTCACTAGAAAAATTGTGGGGTTTACTGATGATGATGCACCAATTGTTGTTTCTTGTGGTTTATATTTTTCTTTATACTTTACTATGTATCCACCCGATAAAGCCACTTTCATTCCAAAAGTAGATGATGATGTTTTGTTTAAAGGATACTTACATGCTGCGTAATTAAGGTAAACAATTTCTGTTTTTAATATTTTTATTATTAACTCTGTGATTAAAAAATATGGAAAAGTCACTAACACGTGAAGAAATGCGGGAATTAGACAGAAAGGCTATTGAAGAATACAAAATTCCAGGAATTATCCTTATGGAAAATGCCGGGCGAAATGTTGCAGAAGAAGTTATAAAAATGATAGATAGCCCTCAAAAAACAAAAATAGCCATCCTGTGTGGAAAAGGAAATAATGGCGGCGATGGGTTTGTCGTAGCACGGCACCTTCACAATCGCCACATTCCAGTAGACGTCTTTCTGATTGCAAAAATTTCTGATATCTTAAAAGATGGAGATGCGGGAACTAATTTACAAATACTTTTAACAATGAAGATACCAATTAAGGAATTAACCGATATTACTCATGTAAATAATATTTTAAGGGATTTGACCAATTACGATATCCTGGTCGATGCCTTGTTTGGAACAGGGCTCTCAGGGGAAGTACGAGAACCTTTTAAAACACTTATCTATGGAATAAACAATCTCAATAAGACTATTGTATCTGTAGACATACCTTCCGGACTTGATTGCAATACGGGGAATATATTGGGTACAGCCGTTAAGGCCACAAAAACAATAACCTTCGCAGCAAGCAAAAAAGGTTTCTCCTTAGGAAACGGACCTAATTACACGGGAAACATCGTAGTAACAGACATCAGTATCCCTGGAGAGTTGCTACCTTAATAATTTCATAAACAGTCTCGCGTTTTACAAATCAGCCAAGTTTTAAAGGTAAACAGGATTGCATTTGAGTAACTCCATATGATCAAAAATATTGCTTGATACCCCAAAAAGAGGAACTCTTGCGAAAGGCCTCATCAAGGTCGATCTCGGTAATTACACCCCATTCATATTCGGGTATCCAGTACCAGGTTCCTAATACCGGTATGCCTCGGTAATCTAGATAACCAGTTGCATCATAACCCTCTCCGCCACTCAGGCACTCGGCGATTCCTTTTGTTAATCTGGCAGATTTCGGATTAATTCCTTTCAGTTCTAAAGCAGTCCTGTCTTCAATCTTGCCATCTCTCTTAAGCCCAATGATAAATCTTGATTCAGTAATTAAAACTCCATCCGAGTTAACAAGGTACATCTCTCCGCTTTCACCAATTTCAACACTCTGCATAAGCTTATTCAACTCCGTAGTATCGATTCTTATAACCAAAATACCAGTAAAACTTCCGGCACTGTCACAAATTGCAGCGGATACAAACAACGTGGGAATATTACGCTCGGTCTTGCCAAACTCGCTTATGATTGGTGTAGTTGCTAATCTTACATCACTTACAAAAACCCCTCTTTTTTTTCCTTCTATAAAATAATCCTCCCTGGAAATATCCATACCTACCAGGTTTTTTTCTGTCGATAACTTGATAATTCCTTCTGAGTCGCAAAGAAATATTCCCTTATACCGGTATTCGTCCCTGATAAATTCTAAGAATCCCAGTGCGCTCACAAATTCATCTACCGATGCCATGCCTTTTGTATACTGGAAAATCTGTGGTTTTTGCGCTATTGCTGTGGCATTGTTCTTATGTCCCTCCATACACATTCTTATCAAATTAACTTGACGGTGCATAAGCCCACGCAAGTTCTTAATGGTAGTATCTTGAATAAACTTACGAATCTCATCACATGCCTCGTCTATATTAATTTCAGCAATAAGTCCCCAGTTACAATCTTTCATCCATGTCCAATAACCTATTACACTAACTCCCCGGTAATCCAGATAGCCTGTATCATCATATCCTTCTTTCCCTTTTAAACACTGCTGAACCCCAAGGGTTAAATTGCCTGTCTTTGGATTTATTACTCTAAGTTCTAAAGGTGTCCTCTTTCTTATCGCACCACTTTTCTTGAGATCTGCAGTAAACCGGGAATTGGTCAACATGAAACCATCACTATTAACAAGATAAATCTCTCCTGTTTCTGTAGCCTTCAGAGGTAATATCAATTTTATGAGAGAATCTATATCAAGTCTGAAGACTAAAACCCCTAAAACCTGCATTTTTTCACCATTAATTGGGGTTGATACAAATAAAGTAGGTAAACCTAACTCCAATTCACCATATTCATTCTCAAGGGGAACCGTTGAAGGAATAATATCAGAGAAAATAGTTTTGCCCCCAATTGCCCCTTGAAAATATGGCGCAGACGACACATCGTGCCCGATATTGTTTTTCTCTGTAGAGAGAATAACCTCGCCGTTGGTGTCCACAATAAAAATTTCTTTATATTGATATACATCTTTTACAAAGGTGAGATATTTAATGGGTTTTGAAAAATCCGGGTTGTTATTCTCTTGAATTGTTGTATTGCAATAGACATTCAGGTTATAGGCAGTAACCCTTACATCCTTCTTCCTTGCTTCTATCCAGGCATTGATAACCTCAGCCTGCCTCCGTGTAATACCCTGGAGGTCCATGACGATACCCTCTCTCATAATACTAAGGGTATCAGGCATTGATATTTTCTCTCCAAACACAGAAAATAAGAAGAATATCATAAGTGCAGCTATAGCGGACTTGGTTGCTTTAAGCATGACTTTTCCTCCTTAATGAAGAGAGAAGAGATATATGTCTCACAAATAGAACAGCCGACAACGGCGGATAAGGGCTATATCATGCAAAGTTCTTTCCGTAGTGAAGTGAGAAGAAACTCAGTCACCTTCATATTTTTATGACCTAAAAGCACATCGGAGTTACGGATATTCACAAATTACAGAGTTAAGGTGAGGATTGTTAGCAGTATTATACACCGTTTTTCTAATATTTCAAATTAGATAAACTATTCAGTATATATAAATTATTTTAGGTAAAGCTTCAAACCAGTAAATAATGCGAAAATATAAGCTCTTCAGGTTTCGCAAGCTTTTCTTTTTTGTAAGAGTATAGAAGAGAGAATAATCAGCAATTCGGCATTCAGGAAATTTGTCACGAAAATAGAAGGAGCATCATTATCGCCAAGCTTGATTTCACCTACGGGAATTGTATCGTTTTCTATTGACTAAAACAAATGAAGCTACTATATTTGGGTTAATTTTATACAATACTCTGTAAAACTCAGGAAAGGAAGATGGGATGATCGAAGATTTAAGAAAGACGGATACATGGCGTGTATTCAGAATTCAGTCCGAACTCGTAGAAGGTTTTGAAACCCTTTACAATCTTGGCCCTGCAGTAACTATCTTCGGAAGTGCAAGGCTCGGTACCGATTCCTACTACTATCAGAAGGCAGTAGAATTGGGGAAGATGCTTTCCGAAGCGGGATTTTCTGTTATTACGGGTGGTGGCCCTGGAATTATGGAAGGTGCAAACAAGGGAGCACAAATGGGTAAAGGTAAATCGGTTGGGCTAAACATCGATCTGCCTAGTGAGCAAATTCCTAATAAATACCAGGATATTACCCTCAATTTCAGATACTTCTTTTTGAGAAAGCTCATGTTCATCAAATATGCCCTTGCCTTTATCATCTTCCCGGGTGGATTCGGTACTCTGGATGAACTTTTTGAGGCCTTGACCCTTGTACAAACGCGCAGGATAGATTCATTCCCTGTTATACTCTTCGGTAGTGAATACTGGAAAGGATTAGTTGACTGGATGGAAAATACCCTTGTCCGGGAAAAAACAATAAACCGTGAAGACTTTAAACTCTTCCACATCACCGACGACCCTGCAGAAGTCGGTAACCTGCTCAGGGAATATTACAGGACTTCTGAAGAAGGGAAAACAACAAAGATGCCGCATCTTGATCGGTGATGTATTGTTGATTTTTTCATTGTGGTATTTTGATATGTTCGGAAATGCATAAGTATACCGTACCGGCACTGTATCTGCCAATGATTCGGTTTCAACCGATTCTAATTCAAATCTTCTTGGATTTTTCAAGATTACTTTCATGTTTACGATGCCTATAATTTGTTTACTCCTTGAATAATATACCGGTGAATTCCGGAAAGAATATCTTTGATACGCGATACTTCGGATTCTTTTATTTCCACAGCGGTATGTTTATACTTCAGAGAAAATTACGAGATAATCATCTTCCATTATTTTTTCTATTTCATCCAGTGAATGAAGTGCCTTGAATGACTACGTATATAAGGCCCAAGACTCAGTATATTCAGAAAATTCTGATCACTCCAGCAATAGGATTTACCTTTTCCAACGTCCTCCAGTAGCACATAAATGGAGGCATGTTCGTCTTTTTCTTCAGCACCTTGAAAAGCAAAATATGCTGCAATGTAGGGTGAACGCGTCCAATTTAACAATGGCGAAGGAAATCCATGGTGACGTAAGTAGATCATGAAATCATAACCTGGAGTATCCAACAAAATACAGTCATCCTTATTAAGCCATTTGTTGTACTGTTCATAGGATGGTATATCCCAGTGCCTCTTGGTAAGTGTTTCTATTTGGGACTTTATCTTTCTGATCGTTCGATAATATTCTAAGAGATTGTACTCTTCTTTACCAATGTAACGTTCGAGGGTGGTCTTAAGAGACCAATTGCTGTTTGCTTGGCCACGAAACAAGAAGTCGGAGATGCCCCTCCCGATTTTTTTGTCAAAAAGACTCTTTTGATAAGCCAAAAGCTTCCGTAACTCAGATCCAAACCCGTCCCAATTTTTCAGGTAGTTTCTTCCATAATGGTTTTAAAATCTAAAATATATTTTTGTTAAAGTATTTGAATTTAAATATCATGCAATAAAATAACAGTATCTCATTCATGAACCACAGTAACCCGCTGCTAATGTTTTATTAAGGAATTCAACCACGTGCACCGTGCACAATTCCAATGATCCATACGTCATCATTTTCAAGCCGGTACATAATGCAATAAGAACCATAAATATTTCACGACATGATCTGTTGCTTCATACTGATATACTTATTATGTTTCAAAAACCCTTTTAATACTATTTCACTTATATAAGGTTATGGTGCCCGTACACCTTCGATAATGCTGACCTCCAATGCCGTGGGAATGATGCGGCTCACCTTCAACCCCGCCTCCGCGAATAAACGGCTGTACTCTTCTTTTGTGCGTTCTCGGCCCGCAACCAGTAGCATCATAAGATCGAGCCACTTGCCGAAACTCGGTTCGTTTCCGGGTTGAATCACCGTCTCCACCACCAGTATCTTGCCATCAGAACTCATCGCCTCTTGGCACTGGCGCAGGATGGCAATCGCCTCGCTGTCCTCCCAATCATGAATAATGTGCCTCATTACATAGGCATCTGCACCGGATGGAACCGAAGAAAAGAAATCCCCTCCTTCAATCCGGATGCGGTCCGTCACATCCGATCCTGATAAGGTAGAACGGGCACGATCCGCAACAGCAGGCAGATCGAACAGTATTCCCTGGATGGCGGGATGCCGGTTGAGAATGGCTGACAACACCAGACCGTTACCGCCCCCGATATCGACGATGGTTCGAAACGCGGCAAAATCGTAGGCATCAAGCATAGGTTCGGTTTCCTCTCCATGGACCCCAGTCATGGCTGCATCGTAGATGGCATGGCGCCCGGGATGCTCTGTCATGTACTGGAAAAAAGGCATCCCGAATCTCTTCTGAAATCCTGGCTCTCCCGTCCGTACAGAGTACAACAATTCACCCCATGCGGCATGAAACTCCCCTCCCATCATTATTGCAAGTGACCGATGGAAGGCGGCTACATCGCTTCGCAGCAGGCCAGCCAGCGGAGTTAACGAGAATCGACCCTGCTCATCCTGTGCGAAGATACCGACACTGGCCAGCGCACGCAACAAACGATAGAGTGTACCGCCGTGCGTGTGCGTCTTCTTCGCCAATTCCCCGGCTGTGCAGGATCCCTCGGCTAGCAGGTCAGCAATCCCAAGTTCAGCGGCAACCCAAATGCCCTGCGTAATCCAGGAGCCGAAGAATATCTGTCTGAAGAACTCCATATGCGATTTTTCATCATTCATTGTTGCTCTCTCTTTGTCTCAGGTTAACATAAAAGCTCACATGCCGCTATGGAATGCAGTAGAATAGCGGTCAGGTGCTGCATCTTGTTTATATAACGATTGTTATTGTGTTTGCTTTGCATATTTTTAAGATAGTAACTGTATATTACAGTTTTCGGAAGAATCATCATTCCTTCCGATCTGCTTTATTCTGGTTTTTGCCCTCTCATTAAGGTATATCCAAGAGCGCCATTGTAGATGTCAATAATTGAATATGGTATCCCAAGAATTGCCTAATTACAGAACATTGAATTTCCAGAACTTCAGAATCCTATCGATTTCATCGACTGCGCCCCTTTTTATAAAGGGCGAGCCGCTCTTTTATAATTTTATCATAACCATTATCCGTTGGTTTGTAATATTCCCTGTTCTGAAGTTCTTCCGGCAGGTAATTTTGATCTACATATCCACCATGGTTATGGGGATATTTATAGCCCTTACTATATCCAAGGTCTTTCATAAGAGGAGTTGGTGCATTTCGAATGTGGGACGGTACTGGTAAGGCTCCCTTTTCCCTGACATCTTGCAGCGCCTCCTGATAAGCAATGTATGAGGCATTGCTCTTTGGTGCACATGCAAGGTAAGTAACACACTGGGCGATGGGTATCCATCCTTCGGGCATCCCAATAAAATGAAAGGCATCCTTTGTGGCCACAGCCAATTGAAGGGCAGCCGGGTCAGCATTTCCAATATCCTCTGAGGCAAAAACAATCATACGCCGTGCGATAAAGAGTGGGTCCTCACCGGAATCTAACATACATGCCAGCCAATACAGGGCTGCATCGGGATCACTCCCACGCATAGATTTAATAAAGGCGGAAACAACATTATAATGTTCTTCACCGCCTTTATCATAAAGGAGCGCCTTTCGCTGCATGGCCTCCTGGGCAATTTCCAGAGTCACTATCCGTCTTCCACCCTGATCAGGCTTCGCAAGCGCAACAGATGCCTCCAGGGTGTTTAAAGCCATTCTCGCATCACCATGGGAAAAATGCGCAATAAAATCGATAGCGTCATTTTGAATTTCACCTTGTAATCCACCGAATCCCCGCTCCTTATCCTTGAGTGCGTTGGTTAGAATGGTTTTGAGATGGTCTTCTGTGAGGAGTTCCAGCACAAGCACTTTACAACGTGATAAAAGAGGAGCGTTTACTTCAAAGGAAGGATTTTCTGTCGTGGCACCGATGAGGGTAATGGTTCCATCCTCTACATGGTGCAAAAAGGCATCCTGCTGGGCCTTGTTAAACCTATGAATCTCATCCACAAAAAGTATTGTTTTTTTGTTGCCATATTTTCTTTGATGCTTCGCCTCTTCAATGACATCCCGGATATCTTTAACACCTGATAATACGGCAGAAAACGAAATGAAGTGGGCATCTATTGCCTGGGCAATAATGAAGGCCAACGTCGTTTTCCCTACGCCCGGAGGCCCCCACAAAATCAAAGATATGATCTCTTTATTTTCTACAAGCCTTCTAAGTATTTTGTTTGACCCAATAAGGTGTTCTTGCCCGACAAATTCCTGCAAGATTCTCGGTCGCATCCGATCAGCCAGGGGCTGATTCTTTTCAGCAGCGACCTTTGCATCAAATAAACCTTTTGTTTGCAATTTCTTAATCGTCAACGAAATTCACCTAAATGATAACAACAGAGAATTAATCAAAACAAGAAAGTAGGCACGGGCAAATATATCTGCAACAATTCTCCTTATTCCCTTATTGGCTCTTGGTCGGTTCAGTCGTTTGGGACTTCGATTCCAGTTTCTCCGCCATACAGTTAATAGCATCTGCCAGTTTACCAAGTTCGTCATCTGACTTACAGATAACCCTGGAACTATAACTACCATAGGCAATTTTCGTGGCAGCATCGGTAATAACATGGATTGGGGCAGAAATCTTTTTCCCTAAAAAGAAGGCAATAATGATAACTCCTACCGCCACCATTCCAAAGACGAACATCATATAATTCCGCAATTTATAAAGTACTCCATATCCTTCTGCCACATCGATCTCGGCGATTACCCCCCACCCATAATCCGGCATCCAATGCCAGAATCCCAAAACATTTACTCCGCGATAGTCTAAATACCCGTCTGCATCAAATCCACTAGAACCCTTTAAACATTCGCTGACACCCTTTGTTGGAATACCCGTACCCGGATAAACTACCTTCAATTCCAGGGCAGATCGTTTCTTGATCCTCTGAACTTTTTTTAAATCTTCTGCGAACCGGGATTCTGTCACCATGTACCCATAACCGTTAATCAGGTATGTTTCTCCTGTCATACCAATATGGATATTTTGCATCATGGCATTTATTTCAGAAACATCAATCCGTAATGTTACCGTACCAATGATAGCATTTGACTTGTCTTTTACAGGCGCGGCAATCAACATTGTAGGCATACCGGTTTCCACTATCCCTGACTCATTTTCAATAGGAATATCAGAGGGCATAATACTGGATGTAAAAAGCGCCCCGCTAAGAGCAGAGCGAAAATAATCTTTTGCCGAAATGTTCGTGCCTATCAACTCCCTCCTTGATGCGATTCTGACAATACCGTCACGGTCTGCAATAAACACCTCTTTAGAACCATATTCCTTCCACAAATAATCAAAGTATTGAAACGTATTCAGATTCTTTACGAACTCTGTATGCTCAGCATTTCCCAAAATCGATTGCAAGGCAAGGAGTACAAAAGGGTTGCTGGCAGTAAACTGGGCATCAGCCGTACGCTCTTCCATCCATTTTGTAATGAGCTCTGTTTGCTTCCGTACTGCACCTTCCAAATTCCTGACAATTTCCTCTTTTAAAGTTTGAAAGGTGATTGGATAGACAACCAACCGCATAACCAGGAGTGGCAGGAATGTTAGGATCAGGAAGAAGATGCTGAGTTTGTTTTTTGTAGGTTTGAACAATGTTTTGCTCTCCGATATTCTTCTGGAATCTTTATCTCACCGCAAAGGCGAAAAGAGCGCAAAGGTATTTTTACAAAATATAGAACACGGAAATCAGGAGTCAGAATTTTGTATTCTGAGTGTCTGTTGTTTTTCTAAAATTTACCCTTTACGTTCTTTGCACCTTTGCGGTGATTTTCGTTTTTTATTTTTTCGGCACCTTCTCCCAATCAGCCAGAAATCGTTTGATTCCGTCATCGGTAAGCGGGTGTTGAACAAGCAGATCAAATACATTGAAAGGAATTGTGGCGACATCTGCCCCCATTAACGCTGCATCGCGCACATGGATAGGATTGCGAATACTGGCAACAATTATTTCCGTTTGAAAACCATAGTTATCATATATTGTGCGGATCTCCTGAATAAGCTCCATGCCTACCTGTCCCCTGTCGTCTAACCTTCCGACAAATGGACTCACATAAGTACCACCAGCCTTTGCTGCAAGAAGTGCCTGGTTTGATGAAAAGCACAGGGTTACATTGGTTTTAATACCCTCTTCAGCCAGTGTATTTACCACCTTCAAACCATTTTTTATTAAGGGAATCTTTACTACGATATTCTCAGCAATATTCGCAAGCTCTCTTGCCTCCTTCAGCATGCCCCCGGTATCTAAGCTTACCACCTCAGCACTAACAGGTCCGTTTACGATGGAACAAATCTCTTCAATTGTTTCGCGAAAAGGCCTCCCTGTTTTTGCAATCAAGGATGGATTTGTTGTTACCCCATCCAGGATACCCAAACTATGCGCCTCTCTAATTTCCTTTACATCCGCTGTATCAATAAAAAACTTCATGGTGCTTTCTTCTTCCTTTCTCTAAAACATCAAGTACATAATTTATACACAAGTAACTCTAATAATAACTGTATATTGAATGAACTCGTCTTACTCTTTACATCTGTCTCCAACAAAAGTGCATACTTTTTCATAAGGTCTTCTTCCGTATAATGTTTGACCTGTTCAAAAAATCGTTTTGCAAAAAATTGGATAATTTGCAATTCCGATATAACTTTTTGTTCGTCTCCCCCACTTTTTAATATTTGCTTGGCCCTCCATAGTCGCTTCATTTGCCAGGCTAATAAACCGATAATTTTTACTGAATCTTCGCCATGTACCAACATTTGATTCAGGATTTTTAAGGCCAATGCTACGTTTTTTTGTGCGACAGCATCGGTTAGCTCAAACACAGTACGATTTCTGTCAATACCTACGAGGGCATCTATATCCTCTTCATCAATGGATGCCCTGTCACCAAGGTAAATTGACAATTTCTCAATGTGTTTGTCCAGGATAGCCAGATTGTTACCAGCATCTTCAACCAATTTTTGAGCCGCCCTGGTGGAAATAGTTTTTTTATAATGCTTTGCACGGGCATGCAGCCAGCCCGGCAAGAGGTGATCTTTTATCTTTTTACATTCGACCGAAACCCCGACTTTATCGACAAAAGTTGCCAACTTCGTTCGCTTATCCCATTTTTTACATACAAGGACAAGGTTGGCATGAGTTGCAGGTGTTCCCAGGTATTTTTCAAGTGTTTGTCTATTCTTTTCCACAAAATCATCTGCCTCTTCCACAATCACCACTTTATTTTTACTGGCAAAAAACGGTATTGTTCTCAATTCATCAAATATTACCCCCCCGGAAACTTCATCTCCTTTCAATTCAACAAGGGCAAGACTGGGATCAGCATCTTTCAGCAATTGAGACTTAACCACAGAGAGTGCCTCATGGATAAAAAATTCTTCATCTCCAAAAAAAACATAAATTGGAACAATTTTACTTTTCTCCATCAAGGTCTTAAGATTACCAATATCCATTACTTTAACCTCTGGGCAATTCCGGCAATCATAAAATAAACCTCATCAGCCTCGTCAGCCAGGATCTGATTTGCATTACCTGTAATATCACGGAACACCCGCGATACAATATTATCAGGTACAATACCCAATCCAACTTCGTTCGATACCATTATGATATCCGATTTCGATTTCCGACACACCTGGCTAAGTTTTTTAACCTCTGCAAGAATTTGCACCTGCTTCAACTTCGGATTCTCCATAGGCGTGTCAGAATAACTCGTTGGATTTGTTACATCATTACAAAAGAGCATATTGGTAATATACAACGTTATGCAATCAATAAAAATAAGGTCTGCCACGAGGTTTGATACAATTTTATCCACACCATAAGGGGATTCGATGGTCTTCCAATGAGAGGGACGCCGGGTACGGTGCAGTTGAATTCGTTCTTGCATTTCAACATCTTTCACCTCAGCAGTAGCAATATAGACCACATCTTTATATTTTTTAGCAAGTCCTTCTGCGAAGGCGGATTTACCGCTTCTAGCGCCGCCAAGAACAAAGGTTATTTTTGCCATAGTACGAACGTTATTTTTTAATAAGTTTCTTCACTTTAATCTGAAGTCTTACAGCTACATCAATAAAAGACCCAGGAGAAATACAAGCTCAATGATTTCATTGGTAGCCCCTAGAGTATCTCCCGTCATCCCACCAATTTTCCTTTTAATATACCAAATCCAGAATAAGGTGAAAATAGTAATTAGTATAAATAACCCAATTCCCTTTATACAGTAAAAAAACCAAAACAAAAACATCGGCAAAACGGATGAATAAATTACATGCTTTACCGTAGTACCCTCCAGGATAAAGCTTCCAATACCTGACGTACTCCTGGCATATAGGGATAATCCTGCAGCGCAAACCTGAGCCCATCTTCCTACAACAGGCATTACCATCAGAGCAACAGACTTATTGAGTAAGAGATGCGCTGTATTCATTGTTTCTTTATCTCCAAAAGTATGATCAAGCAGTATCATAGAGGTTTTTGGTAAAACGAAGGAGAGAATACAATTTGCACTCACACCAAAAGGTGAAATATTTACTGCATAAACTTTTCCGATACTCAGCAAACTCAGGTATTTGAGTCCAAGCAGACAAATGAGTCCAACAGCCCCAAAGCTGCCTATACGACTATCTCTCATAATTTCCAGGCGCCTTTCTTTATTCCAACCACCCCAGATACCATCACAAGTATCGGCAAATCCATCGAGATGCATTGCCCTTGTTATGATGATATAGACAAGAATAATGAGCGCATCAAGGATGAGAGGAGGAAAAAAGAAATTAAATAACAAATAGGTTATGGATACAAAAACACCTATGCATAAACCTACTATTGGAAACCAAAAGACAACACTACCGGAACCGCCTGGTTTTACTCTGTTCCCCCCATCGATTGGGATGATCGTCAGGAATTTAAGTGCCCATATGAAATTGTTCATTCTCCTGCTTTTTTCCCCCACAGAACCATAAGAATCCGTATTTCAATACGGAGAAAAGAATACCACTGAATGGACGGATAAAGCAAGAGATTTTTGGGTAGAATCTATCAGGAAGAGAGCGGCATACCCTAATAATTTAATAACTTGTTTTTCGCTACAGCCAGTAATTTCGGTAACACTCAATAGCACATATTTTCTCATAGTACCTTTGTGATTCGGCATTGACATACCAATATACCAGTAATTTTGTTTAACAATTATACCTCTTGCTTTACTACTGGTCTTTTTTATGATAAGCTCAATAGTACAGTTTGCGTGAAGAGGAAAGTCAATCAAGGAAATGATACATGAATGAAGAGAACAAGATTAAAAAAACCAAACAGATAGATGCATTAAATGAAGATCATGGCGACCCACGTGTATATCTTGCTGCAGAACGAACACTCCTTGCCTGGATAAGAACGGGACTTGCAATGATGGGATTTGGTTTTGTTGTGGCACGGTTCGGTTTCTTTTTGCGTGAAATTGCTGGAACACAACATCTTGAACCATCACAATCTTATATAGTATCATTATGTATTGGAACAGGACTCATTATCCTTGGTGTCGTTGTTAACACCCTGGCGGCGGTACAGCACAGATACCTTGTCCAAATACCTTGTGAAGAGAAATTCCACCAGTATTTTCATCCGCTTTTTGCAATTACTATTGCCTTAGTATTGGCAGTAATTGGTATCATAATGACATACTATTTGCTGGCAATGTAAATGTAAATTAAACGTAAATCTCGCACAATTAAACATACTTACCTAGCATTAAATCCGTAAAATAACCATGCATCCTTTTTTTTATAGAAGTTTTGTCTTTCTTTTCTGTTTTTTCTGGCTTACCGCCCTCTACCCAGGATCCGTGCCAATTGATAAGCTACAATACATTATAGAAAACAGCACGATTACAAGGATGCAGAAACCCATGGCAGTACGTACTGATCGAGAAACCCTGGAATATTTTATAGAACATGTAGAAGAATTAACAAAACATGGAAAAGATTTTAGAAAAAAGGAATTGATCCTTGAAGTTAAAGGGAACGGTAAATATGGTATACAGATGCCGTCAAAACACATTACAGGTGAGTTTGAGTTAATAGAACGACAACCAGACAGGATAACCTATATGGGATACGGCAACGCCTCTACCTTTTTTAATTTTTCAGGTACTATTATATTAGAGGTCAACTATACAACACAAAAAGATGAAATAGGGTATTATGAAGATGTAAGGACATGTGCTCATATAAAATTCGATAATATCTTTTTTGCGATCCTTGCCAAGGCAGCTAGTCCCATCCTGGTTCCCAAACTCGACAAACTCATCACCAAATTTTCACAAAAGACAAAGGCTGTTTTAGAGGCTGCTTACACCAATAAGAGAAACGTACCATGAGAAAATTTACAAAGATTGTAACAGTCTCACTCGCTGCAGGAAATGCCAGTATTACAGAGGTATTAGAAGTTAAATTTTTAACTTCCACCACTACCTCTAAATTCTCATATATTTGTTTTCTCCGCGTTCCCTATGTCCTTTGCGGTAAACTATTTCTAAAAACTTATAGATACCCCAACCTTGTTAATCGTTCTTTAATCTTTTCTTCCTCCTCTGAAGAATAAACATATCGAGACAATTCCTTAGTACCAAGATAACCTAATTCTATTATTTTTTTTACTATCTTATGAACTGACTCTTCTCCAGCCTCCTTATCAGTCTCAATGATAAGATCCGGGTTCGGTGGTTCTTCATAAAAATTTGAAACTTCAACAAAGCCTTGAGTTGTACTCCCGGACATCTTTTTATGAAATCCCGTCACATCTCTCTCAACACATACCTCCGGTAGACATTTTACATAGACCTCAATAAAATTACCAATCTCTTTACGTGCTTTATCCCTGGCCTTCCGGTAAGGAGATATTACATCGGAAATAACGACTACCCCATTTCTTGTCAACAGCTTACAAACGAATGCAATTCGCTGAATAGCTGTATTACAGCCCCGTTTATTAACGATCAGGCCACGATAAAGATTTGCTTTAACTATGTCGTCATTGAGCATTTCCACATTCCTATCGCACTCTTTCAATTTTTTTTCTAAAAGGTGTGCAATAGTAGTCTTCCCAACTCCTGGTAATCCGGTAAACCAAACCGTAAAACCTTTATTCATTCTTCTACTCTCCCTGGAGCATGCGTAAATTCATGCATTTTGTTCTTCCATATGGAACGAGACAGAAAGATTCAGTACTCTTGTACCACTCGGAACGATATTTTACATTCTCCAGCAGACCCTTAATTATTATTGAATAATCCTTCCTTCCATATTCTCAGGTACTCTAATACCCATATAATTCAATATGGTAGGAGCAATATCATAGAGTGTTACATCTTTACATCTCATTCCATATGGGATTTTATTATTTCGCATGATAAAAATACCATATTGTGAATGATTAGCATCATCCGGCCCGGTATCATTTTCATTAGCCCATATTGTCCTGTTTCCAACGCTACCAATGGATCGCCAAAAGAGATCACCATAGTACACGATTAAATCAGGAGGTACGCCGTTACATTCTGAATAAATCTCTTCAGGCTTATAAACCTTTGTGTGGATACTCTTACCATTCTCATCTCTCAAATCCTCTAGCTTTTTTATCAGCTCATTTCTAAAGTGCTCATATTGCTGTTTTGCAATGACTCCCTTTGGTTCACGACCTTTTACATTTATAAATAGCCGCCCATAATAACCACCTTCCCCCCAAACCCGTGTATTCTCCCAATCAACGATCAGTTTGTTAAATGGAGTAACTTCTGCAGGATATTGTACTAATTTCAAATACCCGTTTTGAACAAGCCACTCATTAATGCAAATACCACCGACCATCTTTTTTGATCCATGATCTGATACGATGAGGATCATAGTATCTTCACTTAAAAGGTTAAGTGTTTCATGGATTTCTTTATCGAGATACTTATAGTAATCAAGGATGGCGTCTTTATATTTTGAACCCTGTATGTATTTTGGGTGTTTTTGGTCAAAGTACTTCCAAAAGGCATGATGCATTCTGTCAGGACCCATTTCTACCATCATAAAGAAATCCCATTCTTTGGATCGAATAAAGTGACGGGTTAGCCTGAACCGTTTTTCCGTCATATCATAGACCGTTCTCAAGATGGATTCTTTATCATCGCTGCGAAATTCCTCTACGTCAAGGATATAACCATTTGAAATTGCTTCCACCTCAGCTTTTAATACGGCTGGATATGTATATTCACATTTCGTATCAGGCGTCATAAAACACGTTACCATACAACCATTAACAGGTTGAGGTGGATACGTCATTGGAACACCAATGACCACAACCCTTTTTCCCATTTTCGATAAAATATCCCAAACGGTATCAAAATGGACAGCCCTTGAATTAGCAAAGACTAGCCCTTCATAATCATAGCTTGATCGATTCCTAAATCCATATAAGCCTAACCTGCCGGGATTCACACTTGTCATCATTGACATCCATGCTGGGCAGGTAATGGCAGGGATGGTACTTTTCATTTCACCATAGATACTATGAGAAACCAGTTGTTTTATATTCGGTAGTTGATCCAACCATCGATCAAAAAGAAGTTCAGGTGGTATTGAATCCAGACCTAATACGAATACTTTCTTTTTATTAATGACCATTGAATACACTTATAGTAATAACTTTTATTGATCAATTTACTAAGCAACTGACTACTGTACTATAACGTAAAGGAAACCCATTTGGTATGCGTCTACTGAATTATGCCATTTGATATGTTCTTGGCAAATAGGAAGGGACAACCTTTTTCTATATTCTCATTAATACGAATTATACAAAAGCCCGCGATCGGAGTCGAACCGACAACCTCATCATTACGAATGACGTGCTCCGCCAATTGAGCTACGCGGGCATAAAATATTTGTTTTGATTATAAAGAAATATTATACGAAATTTTTTTTCATTTACAATGATTATTCTACCTCTCGGTAGGGCCTATGAATCCTCCTTGTATTAAGGATATGGTTTACTACAGAGGGAGTAGAGATTTCAGATAAATAATGAGAAATTAGAGATTGGAAAGATACAACTTTCACTTCTAGATTCCAAATTCTAATTTCCAATACCCACTACAATCTCAGCATTTTCTGTAGTAAACTGTTACGGTTTATGATTCTGGCTTAACAATCTGGTGAATCTCCAATACCTGTTCAATTAAATATGACAGATCTTTTAGGGGCAGCATGGTAGCAGCATCTGAAAGTGCCTTTTCAGGATTGTCGTGCACTTCTAAGAAGAGACCATCGCAACCCGTGGCAACGGCAGCCCTGGCAAGAGGTATGACCATGTTCCTTTCACCTCCAGAAACATTTCCCTGACTTCCTGGCAATTGGACGCTATGTGTGGCATCGTAGATTACAGGGTAACCAAATTCACGCATAATGACTAAAGAGCGCATATCACTGACCAAATTATTATAACCAAAACAAGCGCCTCGTTCCGTTAATAAAATTTGTTCATTTCCAGTACTTCGTATTTTATTGGAAACGGATTTCATATCCCAAGGTGCCAAAAATTGTCCTTTTTTTATATTAATCGGTTTGCCTGTTTTGGCCACAGCCAGGATCAAATCAGTTTGGCGGCAGAGAAAAGCAGGAATTTGTATAATATCGAGTACATCTGACACGATTGGTATATCTTCTTTACAATGAACATCAGAAAGTATTGGTAAATTCAATCGTTTCTTTATTTCGGCTAAAATTTTTATACCTTCATATACCCCTGGTCCCCGATAAGAATCAATTGACGTCCGATTTGCCTTATCATATGATGCCTTAAAAATAAAAGGAATCTTTTTCGTCTCAAAAATATTTTTTAGTTTCTCTGCTAACCTTAGACAGCCCTCAAAGGTCTCTATTACACACGGCCCAATAATAAAGACAAGAGGCATTCCCCGGCCTATGGAAAGATTTTTTATATTTACAGTTTTAGCCATTTTTAAGAGACTATGCAAACAATAAGAAATACAATAAATAAGATTCTGTAATATATATAACAATGTAACAAGTGTCAATAAATTATCGTTAAAAAGTAATTGCTACCTGTTTGTTCTCCGTGTAAAATGGAGACAAGCAGATTAGGATACATTATTGATTAATAATATATAATGCGGCTTAGCCGCAAAACCAATCAAAAAAGTATACAAGTATGCCAAATATCAAAATCCAAAGTTCGAAATCCTTTTTTGAAAATACCTCAAAAGACTCGCTAAAAAGAGTTTTTACGGAATGATGCGATAATGGTTGGCAGCCAAGCTTTTAAATAATAGCAAAAGCTTAATTTATGCAGATAACAAAAAATTACCATTGCAGAAAGAACAAAACAGGACTTTAAGAGGATAGTATATATGAAAAGCAAAATATTTATAGGTATTTTTACATGGTTGAGCATATCCATCACTACATTTGGACAATCGTTTGACTATGAGGCTCCTTTAATTAGATTGAAAACAGGCCTACCGAATATATTCACGGTAGAGGGTGTTCGACAAATACATGATGGAGATGAGGAAGCAGTTTTGAATATTGTTGTAAACGTAAAGAAGGGGAAGATTGAGTCCGTAAGTAAGGATGGAGGATACTGGATTATTACCGTAAGAACAAGCAGCAAAGAAGCCTCAACATATACAGTAAAAGATACTCAATTTAAAATTGTTGGGGAAGAATCAAAAAAAGTCACTATCAATGCCATTCACTGGAAAGATGGAAATTAAAACGTATGAAGGTATTTTTTATTGGTGCAGGACCAGGCGATCCTGAATTACTAACTATCAAGGCATTTAAGATCATTCAGCACGTAGGATATTGTATTTATGCAGGTTCTCTTGTAAATCCAGAAATCCTTAAATCTCTTCCACCTCATGCAGAAGTATACGATTCATCTCATATGAGCCTGGAAGAAATGATCGTTGTCTACAAAGAAGCAATGAGGAAAAATATTGATGTTGCCCGAATACATTCGGGAGATCCATCAATCTACGGTGCAATGCAAGAACAAATGCATGCCCTGAATAAATTAGGAATTCCCTACGAGGTTATTCCAGGTGTTAGCTCCTTTGTTGCTGCAGCAGCAGTTTTGCGGCAGGAACTAACCCTTCCCGGTGTAACACAGACAATCGTTATAACACGCATGGAAGGGAAAACTCCTATTCCAGAAAAAGAACATCTCGGTAAATTGGCAATTGCGACACCTACCTTGTGTATTTTTCTTAGTATAGAAAAAATAGATGAAATAGTGGAAATACTTACCCCTTACTATGGAAAGGATTGTCCCGTATCTGTTGTTTATAAAGCAACATGGCCAGAACAGAAAATCGTTTGTGCAAAACTCTCCAATATTGTTGAAAAAGTTAAACAAGAATCCATTAAAAAGACAGCGCTCATTATTGTTGGAAACGTGTTAGGAAGTGAGTTCAAAAGGTCTGTATTATACAGCAAAACTGAAAACTGTTTATAACCATACCTAGCATGACATAGCCACAACCGAGTAATACGATAAATCATAGTTACTATTTTATGGTTAAGCAATTTCCTTGTCCTTAATATCTTTAATCAGTCAGAAACAAACCACTCATCTGAATAAAGAATGGATGGCTCATTTACCAAAAGATACTTTCTTACATATAAACATAAGAAAGAAATTACGGTAACATAATTTTGAATTCTCTATTTAATAACCGTATTACGAAGAGAACATAATTTACAAAAATTTCCAAATAATCCAGAAAATACTTGATTCAGACCGCCATTTAATGTATCCTACCTCCAAATTTAACGTATCTTATTATTATATCATTAACCATTTTTGAAAGGGGGTTATTGTAATGAATAAACAGGAGCTGGTTGAAATAGTAGCAAAAGAGTGTGAGATACCAAAGGGTAGCGGGGAAAAGGCTGTAAATGCTGTTTTGAATGCCATAAAGAACGGTGTAAAAAAAAGCAAAGAAGTTCGTTTAAT
The DNA here is from genome assembly GCA_039794405.1 of Candidatus Jinrextremum sp. Lineage (GTDB taxonomy): Bacteria > Planctomycetota > Brocadiia > Brocadiales > Brocadiaceae > JBDIVL01. The sequence continues at coordinate 21,069 of JBDIVL010000034.1, forward strand.
AGGATTTGGAACCTTCTCTGTTAGGGCTAGAAAGGCACGGAAGGGACGCAACCCTCAAACAGGAGCCCCAATTAATATTAAAGCCAGCAAATCAATAAAATTCACCGCTGGTCAAGATTTCAAGAATGTCATAAACAATAGCAAATAATCTATCAGAAAACCTGTTGAAATCGCAACTGTATAAACAAAAAAGCAGGCCTTCAAGCCTGCTTTTTTGTTTATATTCTAAAATAGTAGTGTTCCTTTATGTTTTTTCTGCAGATGTTTCCGCAGGTTCTAAAGTTTGTTGTCGACGAATAATTCTACGCTCATTTTCTGTAAGGAGTTTCTTTCTTAATCGGAATGTCTTCGGTGTAATTTCTACCAATTCATCATCTTCTATATACTCAAGTGCCATTTCCAGAGAAAATTCTCGTGGAGGAGGAAGTTTAATACCTTTTTCAGCCGTAGCACAACGGATGTTAGTAGCCTTTTTAGCCCTAATAACATTAACGGTAATATCGTTCTGTTCACAGTGCTCACCTACTATCATTCCCTCGTATACACGATCGCCGGGTTTAACAAACATTATGCCCCTATCCTGCAGACCATCTAATGCGTAACCGGTAACTTCACCGGTAACCATTGAAATTAACGTACCCTGTATTCGATGAGCAATGTCACCCTTGTAAGGTTCATAATCATAAAAATTATGGTACATCACTGCCTCTCCGCGTGTAGAGCTCAAAAGACGATTCCTTAAACCAATTAAACCACGAGAAGGCATTCTGAACTCAAAATGAGTAATTTCCTTATCGGTATCCATACTGAGCATCTCACCTTTCCGTGCCCCCAACATTGATATTATGTGACCTTCGTATTCTTTCGGCACATCGATTACAACATATTCTACAGGCTCTGATTTCTGCCCCTTAATTTCTTTAAAAATAACCTTAGGTTTAGAGACCTGCATCTCATATCCTTCTCGCCGCATATTTTCAATTAATATCGATAAGTGCAAAAGTCCACGCCCAGAAACACGTAAAGCATCTGGCGTTTCAGTATCCTCAACCTTAAGTGCAACATTAGACCGGAGCTCTCGATAAAGCCTTTCTCTCAGATTTCTGCTGGTAACGAATTTACCATCTTGACCACTAAAAGGAGAATTATTAACTGAAAATATCATTGAGAGTGTAGGCTCATCAATACAAATTTTTGGCATTGCCTGTGGATTTTCAACAGAGGTAATCGTATCACTAATGTCAATATTTTCAATCCCAGTTAAAGCAACAATGTCGCCAGCTCTGGCGGATTTTATAGCTTGTCTTCCAAGCCCTGCAAAGGTATATAATTCAACTACCCTGTGTAATGTCTGTTTGCCTTCTCTATTAATTCTGGTGACCTGCTGACCTAGATTTATATCTCCGGCAAATATCCTACCTATTCCAATTCTACCTACATAATCGTTATAGTCCAGCGATGTTATCTGTATCTGCAAGGGCGCACCTGGATCACTATTAGGTTTTGGAATATGGTATAAAATAGAGTCCAATAATGGAGTAATATCCTTATTTTCTTCTTCTAAAGATAATTTCGCATAGCCTTCTCGTCCACTGGCATAAATTACAGAAAAATCCAACTGTTCATCGGTTGCATTAAGCTCAACAAAGAGATCAAAAACTTCATTCAAAACATCCATACAACGGGCATCCGGTCTATCAATCTTGTTAATTACCACAAGGGGTTTCAAATTATAACTTAACGCTTTGCGAAGTACAAATCGTGTCTGCGGCATAGTCCCTTCAGCTGCATCTACAAGTAATAAGACACCGTCTGCCATCTTAAGAACACGCTCCACTTCCCCTCCAAAATCCGCGTGTCCTGGAGTATCAATGATATTAATTTTTACACCTTTATAGTTTATAGCTGTATTTTTAGCAAGGATTGTAATACCTCGTTCACGTTCCAAGTCATTAGAGTCCATAATCCTTTCTACATTCTGAATTTGCTGATTTGACCGGAACGTACCGCTTTGCTTGAGCAACTGGTCTACAAGAGTGGTCTTGCCATGATCAACATGGGCAATAATTGCCACATTACGTATATCATCTCTTACTAATTGTGTCATATTACTCCTCAAATATATTCTGTATCTTTTTTACACATCCATGTAAATAATACTGTAAAGTTACCCTTTAATGAAAAAAGCCGCAACGAAAAATCGTAGCGGCCTTATAAATTTAAATCGGCGTGTTACTTAAGCCAGAACAACTACGTTTTACACCAACAAAACATATTATTACAAACATAACCTTTCTTGTCAATAAAAATGAAACCACTTAAGAATTTTTAATTACTCCTGCACCAGTCTTTGCTTAAGTAGTATACACTATTCGGCTATTTAGTACACAGACAATATTTGTATAATTTGTATGCCTCAAACCATATACTTTTTGCCTTGCCCTATATGTTTGTAGCAGTTAATATATGGTGTATGGAAATAGCAGCAGGAATTGATATTGGTTCAACTACCACAAAAATTGCAATAATACATGGAAATTCTATCATAGGGTCAAAAATATCTTCTACTGGGGCTAATTGTAAAAGAACGGTTAAACTCTTGCTCAATGAGATGTTAAAAGACTGTGGTTTAAAAGAATACCAGATTAAATACACAGTAGCTACTGGATATGGCCGGAGAATGATTCCAGCCGATGAAATTGTTACAGAAATCACGGCTAACGCCAGAGCAGCCAAATGGCTCATGAGGGGAAAAGTAAACGTAAGAACCCTTATTAACATTGGTGGACAAGACTGTAAAGTAATCGCCCTGGATAACAACGGTATAATGGTGGATTTTGCCATGAATGATAAATGCGCTGCCGGAACAGGACGATTTTTAGAGGTCATGAGCCGTATCCTTGAGGTAGAATTAGATGAATTTGGCACACTCTCAGAAAGGTCAAAAGATACACCACACATAAATAGCTTATGTACAGTCTTTGGTGAATCTGAGGTCATCTCGCTTCTATCTCAAGGCAGGCGGATAGAAGACATCATCGCTGGTATTCATAAATCCATTGCCAAGCGGGTAGGATCTATGGTAAAAAAAATCGGTGTCAGGGAAACCGTATTCTTTGATGGAGGCCCGGCCTTCAATCAAGGTCTGAAGAATGCATTAGAACAAGAGTTGGGAGTAAGCTTATACGTCCCACCTGATCCACAAACTACTACAGCCATTGGTGCTGCCATTATTGCCTTTGAGCGCATTACATCAAGAAGCTCGAAAAATAATGAGGGCCTACATTAAGAAAGACCGATAAATTTCGAAAGGAAAAGCATAATTAACTATTGCGTTTTTTTAAAAGTCTTTCCTCATATTTTATAATAGTGTCCTCTTGCTCAGCCGTTTCTATTGAACCTGGCCTTTTCTTCCGCACTTCTAAAATGGCCTTCTTGGCACTACAACCTTTATTTACGAGATAACAAGCAAGCATAGTTCCGGTTCTACCGATTCCAGCATCACAATGAACAACAATCCTTTTTTTTGAAGAGATAAGATTATTTACAAAAGTTGCAAACTCCTCAATTTGTTCCTGGGTTGGTGATGAAAGGTCGACTATTGGAATGTGCTTATATTCAAACCCAAATTCTTCTATTAATGTTTTAAGAAGTGGTACTTCAGTTAGCGAAACAATTGCCTCGATCCCATTATCTTTTAGAAACTCAAGATCCGTTACTATCGATATAGGCCTTGCCATACCAGCAATTTCATCTTGTATAAGCCAACTAAAATTTCTAGGTATTCTCATCTTTTACTAAATCGTTAATCATTTCTTTTATCAATTCCAAGGGTAAACCAATAGCGTTAGTATAACTTCCTTCCATTTTTTCGATAAACTTTCTTCCCTCACCTTGAACAGCGTATGCACCAGCCTTATCCATCGGTTCACCCGACTTAATATACATCTCAATTTCTTCTTCTGCTATATATCTCATTTTAATATATGTTCTGTCTGTTCGCAATATTTTCTTTTTTGACGGCATATCCATTATACAAACCCCAGAAACAATATCATGTTCTGAATTACTAAGCATCAGAAGCATTCTTTTAGCATCAGATGCATTCTTTGGCTTACCCAAAATACTCTTTTCATAGAAAACAACAGTATCTGCACTAATGATTATGGCATCATTCACTCTTCTAGCCACATCATTCGCCTTCTGGTAAGCGAGATATTGAACCAGTTCAATTGGTAATGCATCATTTTGGACACATGATTCTTGAATATTATGGGGTATGATATCAAAATGATATCCGAGTGACCCTAACAGGGTAATCCGTCTTGGTGAATTTGAGGCAAGTATAAAACGTTTCATTTTACATATGAAAAAACCCTTCTACTCTTAATAATAAGTAGAAGGGTATAAAAATTTAACAAGCAAATAAGCGATAAGAATTCTTTCCTAAGTTGCAGCAACTTCTGGCTTAATTTCTTCAGCTAATTGCGCTTCATGTGGACTTTCAACAAGTTCAAAAATTACACGTGATGCGTTATCATTAAGCCGCCTTCCTAGTAAACGCAACTTTCTATCCCTACCCTCCATTTTATATTCAAGCTCAGGTATTTTCCCCATACTATTACCTGATAAGGCTCCTAATCGAGTCCCTGACAACTTAAGTATTCGCGTATATCCACCATTTCGATTTATATACTTCTGCACGATACCGCCATTCTCCCGCCATTGTCCTTCTCCAAATAATTTTTTTGTAACATCAGTATTTCTTAGTCTTGAAAGTACCTGACGATAACAATGTACGTACCCTGGCCTATCAGCATCTTTTTTTAAGACCCCTTTTTTTGCAATAGTAATTATTTTTTCGGCAAAAGATTTTGTCTCTTTTGCCTTTTCAAGTGTAGTAATGATCCTACCATACGTAAAAAGACTGTTTGTAATATTCTGCCTTAATGCCTTTCTATGAGCAGCAGTTCTAGATAAATGTCTTCCTCGCATTCTATGTCTCATGGAACTATCCTTTCCCTTTTTCCATTTGCTTAATTGCTACGGGCATTCCAATCGTTAAATTCAGTAACGCCAGCTTTTTCTTTACCTCTTTTAACGTAGTTTTACCAAAATTTTTTATTTCTAGAAGTTGTTCTTCTGTTTTTGTAACCAAATCCCCAACGGTTGCAATATTTGAGGTTTCAAGACAATTAGAAGCCCTTACCGATAAGTCTAATTCCGTTATTGGTATACTCAACTTCCTACCAAGCTCCTCTTCAGATATTTCAGCAATAGATTCGAGACCCATCCTCTTTTCTACCTGCTGTAATTCCCTGCCAATCTCAAAATATTGAATAAACGGATTCAAGTGTTTCCTCATAATCTTTGCTGCCTCAACAAGGGCAATTTCTGGAGATACGACACCGTTTGTCCATATTTCAATAATAAGCCTATCATAATTTGTACGCCTGCCAACACGCGTTTCTTCGATAGCATACCTAACATTTCTTACAGGAGAAAAGATAGAATCAACAGCTATTAGTCCAACCTCCTGTTCCTCCGGCTCATTTTCTTCGGCAGTTACGTATCCACGGCCCTTTCTTACCTCCATCTCTACATTAAAATTTGTATCTTCTGATAACGTAGCGATATGCAACTCTCCATTAATAATTTCCACATTATCATCTGTTACAATATCCTCCGCTTTTATTTCTCCCTTCTTGTTGGCTTCGATTCTTATTATTTTGGGTTGATCTGTGTGTAATTTTACTACAATATTTTTGATATTTAGAATTATATCTGTCACATCTTCTACCACATGCGGGATGCTTGTAAACTCGTGGCTTACGCCATTTATTCTAACAGATACAACAGCACTACCTTCTAATGAGGAAAGCAATATTCTCCGTAAACTATTTCCTACCGATTGACCAAAACCACGTTCAAAAGGAGCAACTGTAAATTTACCATATTTATCAGTCAAAGTCTCTTTTTCCACATCGACACGGACTGGAAGCTCAAGACCTCTCCACCTTATTCGCATACTTTTCCCCCTAATTCAGTTAATAAGGGATCCAAAATAAATTAAACTTTCGGCTGTAAATAATATTATATTCAGAAAGCAAAATCTGTGAGGTTATGTTAAAACTATTTGCTGATTATAAAATTGTGGAATGAGTTGAACTAATTAATATACCTTATTTAGAACACAGTTCTACAATTAATTGTTCTTGAGCGCTAACTGAAATATCTTCCCTTGTAGGAAGCTGAGTTACTACCCCTTCTGGTATATCAGCTTTATATTCTATCCAAGCAGGAATACTTCGGCCTTTTACCAATTCCATATTTGTTTTTATAAGATTTATGCTCGCTTCAGTATTCTTTGGCTTTATAACATCGCCAACTTTTACCAGACTTGAAGGAATATCAACCCTCTTATCGTTTACTGTTATATGACCATGCCTGATAATCTGCCTAGCATCTTTTCTTGAAGCAGCGAAAGAAAGCAAGTATAAAACATTATCCAGTCTTCTTTCAAACATAGCAAAAAGGTTCTCGCCCGTATTCCCTTTCTGTTTCTCCGCCTTCTCATAATAATTCTTGAACTGCTCCTCAAGAATTCCATAGAAACGCTTAACTTTTTGTTTTTCTCTGAACTGGATACCATATTTTGATAATTTACCTCTACCCCATGTAAATTGCCCAGGAGGATATTTCCTTTTTGTAACCGCGCACTTCGCCGTATCACACCTTATCCCTTTTAAGAACAGCTTTTCACCTTCTCTTCTACACAATCTACATTGTGGACCTACATATCTTGCCATATCATTCCTTTCTCGAACTTCATTTTAACGTATTTTATACTCTGCGTTTTTTCCTGGGACGACAACCATTATGAGGGAGCGGGGTAACATCCTCAATTGCTTTCACACTCAATCCTGCCGCCTGAAGTGCCGTTATTGCAGATTCTCTACCCGGACCAGGACCCTTAACCCTAATTTCAATCTCTTGAACTCCATATTTTTGAGCTTTTTCAGCTGCACTCGATGCTGCTTTTTGAGCCGCAAAAGGTGTGCTTTTACGCGACCCTTTAAAACCAACAGTACCTGCGCTTGCCCAACATATGGCCTCACCGTTTATATCAGTAATCGTTACATATGTATTATTAAAAGTTGCCTTAATATTAGCAATTGCACGGGTAACATTACGCCTTATTTTTTTCTTGCCTGTACTTGACATAATTATTTCTAATCCTTATATTATAGTCATCCCTTAATATCACACGGCACCATGATATCTTCTCGGTTAAAATCAGAGTTATGAAAATATTCCTTTAAGATAAATTCCGTATTAAACATTTTATCGAGTCTCCTATATTTATCCATATTATATTTTGCATTTCCTTTTTTTCTTCGTGCTATAATCATTAGATTTTTTGGGGTAAATTTTGGAGATGTAACTTCTATAAGTTTTACATGATAGCCAGCACCAGTGAGGAATTGAGCTCTTAAAGCCTCAGTTAAAATATCTGCAAAACGGTACCGTAAAAGCCCGAAATCAGTCAAATCGATAAGCGGATGCCCTACTTTTAAACGGCTCCTTACTTGATTCTCACAACATGGAACTGCAATTATATATTTCGCACCTAATTTAATGCCCTTTGCAATTGTCTCATCTGTCGCGATATCGCATGCATGCAAAGCAACTACAATATCAACTTGTTTTTCAGGCTTGATATTAATAATCCTATTGCAGTTAAATTGCATATTTTTAAAACCAAGATATTCCTTTATTTGGTTGCATTTTTCTATAAGTGCCTTATTTTTATCGACACCATAAAAATATACATTTAGCTTAAATAATCTTGATATTATATAGTTTAGAGCGAATGATAAATATGATTTACCGCAAGAGCAGTCGAGAAACACAATTTCTTTATCTTTTGGATATATTTCGATAATCCGTATAATTTGTTCACAAAATCCTATTAACTCATTAAATTTTTTTAGCTCCCGATCATCTCTTGGCTGATCAATATTTAACGCAAGAGCTTTCAATAAACCTTCACTTGATTTTAATATCCCGGCTATCCTATCTTTAATTTCCATATAAACCAACAACCCTTTTACTCCGAAAGTTAACATAATACGGTGTTAACCTAATTCTTTTACGCCCTTTTTACCTGCTACTGTCTTTTTTCTGCCTTTCCGTGTACGCGCGTTTGTTTTAGTCCTCTGCCCTCTTACCGGCAAGCCAAGCTTATGGCGAATCCCACGATAGCAGCCAATACTTCTCATACGTGCAATGTTTTGCATTTCTTGTCTTCGTAATTGGCCCTCAACGGAAAAATTTCTTTCTATGTATGATCCCAACATACTTAACTGGTCCTCATGAAGATCTTTTGCACGTACATTTTCATCTATATTCACATCTTTCAAAATTCTCTTTGATAAATTCCTTCCGATTCCATAAATGTAAGTAAGTGCAATAATTATTCTTTTGTCAGCAGGAATGTCATTCCCAGCAATTCTTGGCATCCCAAGTTCCTTTCTTAAATATTTTTTTGTTATAAATACTAATACTACCCTTGCCTTTGTTTATGCCGAGGATTTGAACAAATTACGCGGACAACATTTTTTCTTCGTACTATTTTACAATTTTCACAAATTCGTTTTACAGAAGACCTAACTTTCATGTTTATATCTCGTTTACAATTGGTTTAAATTAATACTATACTTGCCTATAAATAATCCTACCTTTATCAAGATCATACGGTGACATTTCAATTGTTACCTTATCTCCAGGCAAGATTTTAATAAAGTGCATTCGCATCTTACCAGAAACATGAGCAAGCACCCTATGGCCATTTTGCAATTCTACCCAAAACATCGCATTGGGAAGGGCTTCTCTCACTGTTGCTTCAACTCGAATTGGTTCTTCTTTGGCCATATTTACCTTTATTGATATTGAAAATTTATTCTAAATTGTCAGAATATCGGCTCCGCTCTCAGTAACTACAATTGTATGTTCAAAATGTGCCGATAATTTTCTATCTTTAGTAACGACTGTCCATTTATTGTTTAACACCTCAGTATCATAACTACCCATGCATATCATCGGTTCTATTGCAATTGTTACCCCTGGCATTAAGATTTCATCTGCTTCAAGGAGTGAGTTACTTACAAAATTTGGTACTTGCGGGTCTTCGTGTATACGCCTTCCAATTCCATGACCTGTGTAGTTCCTAATAACGGAATAACCATTTTTCTCAACATATTCTTGTATTGTCCTTGATATGAGAGAAAGCTTTTGATGTGGTTTTATAACATGAATCGCCGAAAATAGGGATTTTTCACAAGTATCAACAAGTTCCTTTGCATCAGAGGAAATTTCCCCGATCGCTATTGTTATTGCTGCATCGGCGACATATTTTCTATAACTAACCCCTACATCAATACTAAGAATGTCTCCATTTTTCAGTTTTCTTAGCCCCGGTATACCATGCACTATCTCTTCATTTATTGATGTACATATACTTTTCGGAAAACCTCTATACCCTTTAAAAACCGGTTTTCCCCCTTGGTTTATAATATATCGTTCTAGTTCTGTGTTTAAATAGTCAGTTGTTACATCCTTCCTGGAAATCTCTTTTGCTAGTTCTAGCGCTCCAGCAACAATCTTTCCTGCCCTCCTCATGATTTCAATCTCACGAGGAGATTTACAAATTATCAACTTATACTACCCCACATCAGATGAAGATTTTTTCCGTAAAGAAGAATCAATATTCTCCAAGATACTTTCAGTTACCATCCCAACATCTAAATCACTTGTTATTTCTTTTAGTATGCCATTTTCTTTATAGTATCTAATTAAATCTTCCGTTTGCTCATGGTATACTCTCAATCTTTCTAATACCGTCTCTAGCTTATCATCTGTACGTTGGTTCAATTTCCCACCACATTTATCACATATTTTATCTTTTAAAGGAGGAATATACGTTATGTGATAGTTAGCCCCGCACGTACCACATATCCTCCTGCCTGATAGCCTAAGAACGACATTTTCTTTAGATATCGCGAAATATAAAACCAAATCAAGCTTATTTCCAAGCTTCCTTAACATCTCATCTAATATCTTTGCCTGAGAAAGGGTTCTCGGAAACCCATCCAAAATGAAACCTTTTTTAGAATCATTTCTTATAATACGTTCTTTGATGATATCAACAACTATTTGATCCGGTACTAGTAATCCTTTTTCAATGTAATTCTGAGCTTTTAATCCTATTTCTGTACCACTATCAACTGATTCTCTTAATAAATTCCCTGAGGAAATGTGTGGAATATCTTTTCTCTTACTGATGGTTTCTGCCTGAGTCCCTTTGCCAGCACCGGGAGGCCCTAGAAACACAATCCTCATCCCATTCTTCCCCTTATTCTGCTACCACCACTTAAAAAACCGCTGTATTGTCTCATTATCATATGTGACTCAATCCTCTGAACCATATCGAGCGCAACACCAACAATAATAAGCAACCCGGTTCCACCATAAAATCCTGCTATGGCCCTATTAAGCTCAAACCCGCCAGCTACAATCTTAGGAAGAATTGCAATTAATGCAAGAAAGGCAGCACCGGCTAGCGTTATTTTACCCATGATCCCTTCTAAGTATTCAGCAGTTCTGTGTCCAGGCCTGATCCCAGGAATAAAGCTCCCATAATCTTTCATATTATTTGACATTTCTTTAGGATTAAACTGTATAGCAGTCCAGAAGTAGCAGAAAAATGTTATAAGCAGTATGTATAAGATAACATAAATAACACCATCCTGCAAAACCTCAGATAATCGAGAAGTAATCCAATACCCTGAGCTTCCAGGCTCAAATCTGACCTGTATACCCTGCATTATAGCAGCAGGAAAAATTAATAAAGATTGAGCAAAAATTATTGGCATAACTCCCGCTTGATTTACACGAAGTGGAAGAAAATGTCTTTGTCCACCATAGACTCTCCTTCCGCGAGTATGCTTCGCTTGTTGCACCGGTATGCGTCTTTGGCCCTGAGTGATGTACACAACTCCACCGATTATGGTAAGAAACATACCCAACAATACGATTAATTTAACAATACCAATCTGATGCTCCGCCGGAGTTACAGAGAACGTAAAATTCTCAATAACCTGTGAGAACGCCCACGGCAAGCGATCGATTATACCTACCATGATTACTATTGATATTCCACTCCCAATCCCATGTTCTTCTATTTGTTCTCCAATCCACATTAAAGTCATAGTTCCCGTCGTTAGGAGAAGCGCAGCCATAATCTGAAACCCAACACCTTGCAGATAGGTGGGAATAACAGGAATTCCGTTAAATTCAACCGTATAGAGCGTACGAGTCATTACAAATGCTTGAAAAAGACATAATCCTACGGTTGCAAGCCGAGTATATTGGTTGATTTTTTTTCTACCAGCCTCGCCTTCTTTTTGTAATCTTTCCAAATAAGGCACCACCCCTACCAACAGTTGAAAAATAATAGATGCGCTAATGTATGGCATAACACCTAAACCAAAAATCGCACCTGAAGTTAGGGCACCACCTGCAAACATATCTACTAAGCCTAACAATTGTCCAACGCCTGTTTGGGTAAACTGATGAAAATATGACTTCAACACCGTTGCGTCAATTCCCGGGATTGGTATATAAACGCCAACTCGGCACAACGCAATCAATCCAAGGGTTATTAAAACTTTTTTACGTAACTCAGGAATTCTAAAGATATTTCCAAATTGTTCAATCATAATAGAACCTTCACTTCTCCACCAGCTGCAATGATCTTTTCTTGTGCAACCTTGCTAAATTTATGAGCCATTACAGTCAAAGGAATGTTTATCTCTCCATCTCCTAGTATTTTTATCCCGTTTAAATTTTTTTTAACAAGCCCTGCTTCTTTTAATTTTTCATCATTTACTGTAGTTCCCTTATCAAAACGAGCAAGATCCCTTATATTGATTATATTGTATTTTTTTTTAAACGGATTATTGAATCCCCTTTTTGGCATTCTTCGGAAGAGGGGTGTTTGTCCACCTTCAAATTGTATACTTGTTTCATTACCAAACCTTGCAGTGGCACCCTTACCCCCTTTGCCAGATGTTTTACCCAGACCTGAACCTCTACCTCTTCCTACCCTCTTTTTATACTTTCTATGAACAGGAACCGCTTTTACATCTATGAGATTCATTCTATCTTTACTCCCCTTAATTCTTCAACTTCTTGTTTTGTTTTTAAAGCCTTTAAACCCACTAATGTTGCTTTTGCCACATTAAGTGGGTTCCTCCTACCATAACATTTTGTCAAAATGTTTTTAATCCCAACAGACTCTAATACAGCTCTTGCAGAAGCCCCCGCTTTAATTCCTGTACCAGGTAGTCCTGGTTTCATAAAAATACTCGCAGCCTTATATTTTCCCCAAACTACATGTGGTATAGTATCGGCATTCAAAGGAATTTCTACCATTTGTTTTTTTGCTTCTTTAACTGCTTTATTTACAGCGTTTGGCACCTCCCTCGCCTTACCAAACCCGATCCCAACTTTACCCTTCTTGTCTCCTACAACCACGAGGGCACTAAAACTCATTGATTTTCCACCTTTTGTTACCGTTGTGCACCGGTTAACCCTAACTACTGTTTCTTCCAAATTTATAGGTTCTTCTAATCGTGCCAATTGAACCTCCCTGTAATAATCTGATCTTCAAAAACTTAAATTATGCTTTCTTGCACTTTCCGCTAAAGCTTTTATTCTACCGTGGTATTTATATCCACCTTTATCAAAAACAACTTTTGAAATACCCTTACTCAACGCCTCTTCTGCTATCTTTTTCCCTACAATCTCAGCAGCTTCAACATTTCCACCATATTCAATTTGAGATCTGATGTCACGAGATTGTGTTGAAACCGCAGCTAAAGTTTTCCCCTCAAAGTCATTTATAATTTGGCAATAAATATGTTTTAAACTCCGATACACACTTAACCGTGGCCTCTCTGTAGTACCAAATACCTTTCGTCTAACCCTTAAATGCCTTCGTGTTCTTTTACGCAACTTTTCTTTTATTCGATCCATCGTTAAACCTCACTATACCTATGCTCCTCCGGATGTGAAAGCCTTTCCTGCTTTCCTTCTGATAATTTCACCCTGATATTTGATTCCCATACCCTTATACGGTTCAGGTGGCTTCATTCCTCTTATAATAGCAGAAAATTGCCCAACCACTTGCTTATCGGGGCCTGAAATTGTCATCTTTACGGGATTTGTAGGATTTGTTATATCAATTTTTATCCCGACTGGTACCACCATATTTACAGGATGTGTATAACCAAGAGATAATACAAGCTCTTTACCTTGTACTTTTGCAGTATATCCGATCCCAACAATCTCGAGGTTTTTAGAATAACCCTTCGTTACTCCGATAACCATATTCGCTATAAGCGAACGTATCAAACCGTGCAAAGCCCTATGATTTTTTTCATCTGAAGATCTTTTGATAAAAATCTGTTTGTCGTTTATATTGTGCTCTATAACAATATCAGGATGAAAAGTACTACTTAATTTTCCCTTTGGCCCTTCAATGCTAACGGTATTACTACTTATTGAAACTTTTACATTATCCGGAATCTTAACCGGCTGTTTTCCAATTCGTGACATCGTAAATCCTCTATCCGAATAAATACCTTAAGACACGATACAGAGAAGCTCACCGCCTATTTTTAACTTTCTACATTCCCTATCGCTGACAATTCCTTTTGACGTAGAATATACCGCAGTACCTATCCCTCCATAAACCCTACTTATTTCATCGGCTTTTTTATAGATTCTCCTGCTCGATTTACTGACTCTTTCAAGTTTATTAATTATTTGCTGCTTTAAAGGGCCATACTTGAGATAAACCCTTACAGCTCCTTGCTTCGTACCATTGGTTATCTCTTTAAATTCTTTAATAAAGCCTTCTTCTTTTAGTATCTTTAAAATCGACAACTTTGCTTTCGATAACGGAATGTCAACACTTTCACGTTTAATCATACTTGCATTTCTAATACGGGTAAACATATCAGAAATCGGATCTGTCATACACATTATTTATTCCTTATGTATTTTTAATATAATTCTCTTATTATTAACACCGGTCACTACCAGCTTGCTTTTTTTACTCCCGGAATCTCACCCTTCGAAGCAAGATTTCTAAAACAAATCCTGCAGATTTGAAATTTCCGATAGTAAGCCCTACGCCTCCCGCACAATCCGCACCTGTTATATTTTCTGGTCTTAAACTTCGGTTCTTTTTTAGATTTTACAATGAGACATTTTCTTGCCATTCACACTCCTCACTCTGATCTAAAAGGCATACCCAATAACTTCAATAATTCATAAGAATGTACATCAGAATTACCTGTAATCACAAACGTGATGTCCATACCTTGCACAAATTCAACTTTATCAATACTTATCTCAGGAAATGTAGCCTGTTCTGTAAGCCCCAAGGTATAGTTCCCACGGCCATCGAATGCTTTTGACGGGAGACCTCTGAAGTCTTTTATCCTTGGCAATACAATACTAATCAAGCGATCCAAAAACTCATACATTCTCTGCCCCCGCAACGTAACTTTACAACCAACGGGCTGCCCTTTCCTAAGTTTAAAACCAGATATAGCTTTTTTTGCCGTAGTAACTATCGGTTTCTGGCCTGTAATTATTGATAAATGCTGTGTTGATTCTTCAATAATCCTCTTATTTTCAACCGCCCTGCCAATGCCCATATTTACAACTATCTTTTGAATCTTAGGCACCGAAAATTTGTTCTTGTATTGAAATTTTTCTATTAACTGCGATATTACTTGTTGTTTATATTTTTCTAGCAATCTTGCCATATTTTTCCCTATTGCTTCATTCGGCTGATATTATTTCTGATCCACAATAAACACATACACGTAGTTTGTTACTATTTTCAAGTATTCTTTTTCTAGTCCTTACACCTTTACCACCTTTTTTACAACTCTTATTTTGGCATACAGGTAGCACGTTAGCCACAGATACCGATGCCTCTTTCTGTACTCTCCCTCCTTGCGGGTTTTTTTGACTTGGCTTTGTATGCTTATAAACCAAATTTACGCCTTTTATTATTACCCGCTTTTTGTCTCTTAGAACCCTTATTATCTTTCCAGTTTTACCAGCTTCATTACCAGCCATTATTGCAACTAAATCGTTTTTACAAACATGCATAACTATCTCCAATGTATAATCTATACATATGATTATTTTTAGTATCTATACTACTTCGGCAGCTAGCGAAATTATTTTCATAAAATTCTTTTGCCGCAACTCTCTTGCTACGGCACCAAAAATCCGCGTACCTTTAGGATTACCGTCGTTGTCAATAATAACGATAGCATTCTTATCAAATTTTAAATACGACCCATCATCTCTGCGTATATTTTTCTTTGTTCTAACAACAACGCCTTTTACAACGTCCCCTTTTTTAACAACTCCATCGGGAATAGCCTTTTTTACAGCAGCCACGATAATATCTCCAACTGTTGCATACTTTCTCCGCGATCCTCCAAGAACTTTTATACACGTCGCTCTTTTGGCACCGCTATTATCTGCAATATCTAATTTCGTCTGTTCCATTATCATTTTCAGTATACTCCATTTTTCTTTTCAGGAACTAGCTTTTGTAATGATACTTTTAAGCTTTGTATTCTTTGTCTTGCTTAACGGTCTGGTTTCGATAATTTCAACTTTATCACCCACTTTGGCTTGATTATTCTCATCGTGAGCTTTATAAATCGTAAACTTCTTTATATACTTACCATACCTTGGGTGTTTTACTAATCGCATAACCTCAACTACAATCGTTTTCTTCATCTTATTTCCTATTACCGTCCCAACAATCCTTTTTCTTCTTCCCCTCTTTTGTTCGACTATCATCTTTAAAGCAACTCCTTTGTATGAGATGTTATTTAGTCTCCAAATCCATCTCTTTTAAAATACTATTCAATCTGGCAATGTCTCTCTTTATACCTTTTCTCCTGGCTGGGTTCCGAGTCTCACCAGCTTGCCATTGAAACCGGATATTTAGCAGTTCTCGCTTACAAGCGTCAATTTCATCTAAAATCTCTTGTCTAGATTTTAATCTAATTTCAGCAGCCTTCAAATCGTTTTTCTCCTCTGAACGAATCTTACTTTAACCGGCATCTTATGAGCTATTCTGTTAAATGTTATTCGAGCCATTTCTTCATTAATGCCGCTGAGCTCATATAAGATTGTTCCTGGTTTTACAACGGCAACCCATAGCTCCGGTTCTCCTTTACCTTTGCCCATACGCGTTTCAATAGGTTTTGAAGTGACAGACTTATGTGGAAAAATCCTTATAGTTAACCTTCCTTCCCGGGGAAGATAATGTGATGCAGAGACCCTTCCAGCCTCAATCTGCTGCGCACTAATCCATCCAGGCTCTAAAGATTGTAGACCAAATTCGCCAAAAGCAACAGTATTACATCTTGTTGCATTACCTTTAATTTTTTGCCTTTGCGACTTCCTGAATTTCACCCTCTTTGGCATCAGGCGCATATACACTCTCCTTCTCAGTACTAATTAGTCCTTTATAAATCCATACCTTTACTCCAATCACACCATACGTTGTCTTAGCCTCGGCAAAACCATAATCTACATCTGCCCGTAATGTATGTAATGGTACACTTCCATATGTCATCTTTTCCGTCCTAGCAATCTCCGCACCACCTAATCTGCCGGCAACCTGTATCTTTACACCCTTAGCCCCCCCATCAAGCGAAGTATCCATTGCCTTTTTCATTGTTCTGCGGAATGCTGCACGTTTCATCAATTGCTCGGCTATACTCTCAGCTACAAGCTGTGCATATAATTCAGGTTTCGTAATTTCTTTTATTTTTATTACAACTTCTCTATTAATAAGTTTTTGAATCTCTTCTTTTAATTTATCAACTTCAGCACCTTTCCGGCCTATAATTAAACCAGGACGAGCAGTATGTAAAGTAATTTTTGCATCTTGCCTGGTCCTTTCTATTTCTATATTTGGTATCCCAGCAAAACTATAGCTTCTTTTTATTATTTTGCGTATCTTCTGATCTTCAATCAACAAATCACCAAAAGATTTTTTATCAGCATACCACAGAGATTTCCAACCCTGAGTAATACCTATTCTTAGACCTATTGGGCAAACCTTTTGACCCATTTTATCTCCTTCTCAATACCCGTTTTATACTTTTTCAGATAATACAATGGTAATATGGCTTGTACGTTTCAAGATACGCGCGGACATCCCACGAGGTCTTGGCCGATGCCATTTTCTACTAGGCCCACCATCCACTAAGGCCTGAGTTACGTACAGCGAATCGACATCAACATCCAGATTCTCATTTGCAGCCGCAACAGCAGCCCTTATTACCTTGTCAACCATATAAGACGCTCTTTTATGTGTTACCCTCAAAATTCTTAAGGCGTCATTAACAGACTTACCACGAACAAGATCCACTACATACCGTGCTTTTCGTGGTGATATCCTAGCATACCGACAACTAGATTTGAATTCCATAACCCTCAAAACCTTTCAGTACGTCCAATTATTAATTTTTACAATTCATTAGCCACGCGGAGCTTCTTTCTTCTTTACACCCCCATGTGCTCTAAAAGTTCGGGTGAGAGCAAACTCACCGAGTTTATGTCCTACCATATCATCTGTAACAAAAAGCTTTTGAAATATTTTACCGTTGTGGACCATAAAAGTATGTGATACAAATTCCGGAACTATCGTACAACTGCGTGCCCAGGTTTTCACAGGCTCGTTACTTCCGGACTCTTTTTGCTTTAGTATCTTTTTCATTAGTTTCTTATCAATATACGGCCCTTTTTTAACAGAACGGCTCATAGTTTCTCCTACTCACTATATTCTACTTTATAAATTACCTCTCGCACCAATCCTTCTTCTGCGGATAATAAACTTATTACTCAATGACTTTTTCTTCCTGGTCTTTCCACCCTTTGCTAACAAACCTGTTTTGGAACAAGGATGTCTTCCCCCACCGCTTCTCCCCTCACCACCACCCAAAGGATGAGCTACAGGGTTTTGGGCTACACCTCTCACATGAGGTCTTATTCCTTTCCATCGGCTTTTTCCGGCTTTTCCCAAGCGAACGTTAATATGATCAACATTTCCAAGTTTTCCAATAGTAGCCCTACAATTATCAAACACCTTTCTCACCTCACCTGACGGAAGTACGAGGTGCGCATAGCTTCCCTCTTTAGCTAATAACTTCGCAGATCCACCGGCAGAACGCACTAGCTGTCCCCCCTGGCCCACCCGCAATTCCACATTGTGTACTTCCAGTCCCATAGGAATATTTTTCAACGGCATACAATTGCCAATTTCCGGTTCTACCCTATCACCAGACATTACCATTTGTCCAATTTTTAAATTGTCTGGAGCAAGGATATATCTTTTTTCACCATCTCGATAATGCAATAAGGCGATTCGAGCTGAACGATTTGGGTCGTATTCAATACTTGCAACTTTTGCAGGAATATTATCTTTCTTACGTTTAAAATCAATAATTCTATAATGCCTCCTACTGCCTCCACCAATATGTTCTGCCGTAATTTTACCTTCTGTATTCCTACCTCCTGTTTTTTTTAGAGGTTCCAACAACGACTTCTCGGGTTCTGTCCTCGTAATTTCAGAAAAATCAGAAACACTAGCAAAGCGCCTTCCTGCTGTGGTAGGTTTATAATATTTAACACCCATAAAGATAATACCTCTTCCTTCGGTTTAAACAGTGTTTAATAACCAAGATCTATTGTGTTTCCTTCTTTTAATTTAACAATAGCCTTCTTCCAATCTTTTGTTCTACCCAACTTGAATTTAACTCTTCTTGTTTTACCCTTTCTAACCAGAGTCCTTACATCATCAACTTTGACATTAAAAAACTTCTCTATTGCTTCTTTGATCTGAATCTTATTCGCCTTTAAATCAACCTCAAAATGGTAAGAGTTTGTCAACTCTCCATCAGCAACACTTTTTTCCGTTCGTAAAGGCTTTTTAATTATTTGATAATTATTCATACCAGGCGAAACTCCTTTTTCTATTTTATAGTATTTAAAGCCTCTCGTGTCACTAGTATTTTTTTTGGCCGAAGAACTTCATACGCATTTAGCTCAGCACCCACCATTACTTTTACATAGGGAATATTTCTCGCAGATTTCCAAACCGCCTTATCCGTTTTTGATATAACTACAAGACAACTACACCCATTTATTCCAAGTGATTTTAATATTCCCATCATTTGTTTTGTTTTTGGTACATCAAAATCCAAATTTTCTATCACGATCAACTCATTATCCCGAGCCTTTGCCGTTAGTGCTGAGAAAAGTGCTAATTTCTTTGCTTTTTTGGGGATCGTATAAGAATAATCTCTCGGTTTTGGACCAAACGTCACCCCACCACCTTTCCATATTGGTGAACGAATACTACCAGCCCTAGCTCTACCGGTGTGCTTCTGTACCCAAGGCTTTTTTCCACCACCAGCAACCTCACTTTTTGTTTTCGTAGATGCCGTCCCCTGCCTTTTATTTGCCTCATACATTAACACAGCTTCTCGCAACAATATATGCCGAACAGGTCCACCAAACCTCTCCGAATCTAACAATATATTATCTGTTTTTTCCCCTAGTTTGTTATATACAGGTATTTCCATACTTTTGTTTACCTAGCTCATTTATTTTTTGTTAATATAAGATAACTTCCTCTATATCCAGGAACGGCACCTTTAACAAACAACAAGTTCCTTTCTCTGTCCATTTTAACTATATCAAGGTTTTTTATTGTTACACGTTCTCCACCCAGCCTTCCGGCCATCTTTTTTCCTTTGATCACCCTTCCCGGATCTGTATTTGAACCAATAGAACCCGGAGGCCTATGCCGCGTGGAACCATGTGTATTAAGGCCACCCTTAAAGTTCCACCTTTTCATTACACCCGCATAGCCCTTTCCCTTCGTTGCACCAATAACATTTATCGTTTTACTACCATTGAATATCTCTACAGTAACGCTCTGTCCTAATTTAATATCAATACCCGTCTCAGGCTTTACCTCTCTAATAAATCTTTTCGGACTAACCGAAGCCTTATTTGCATGTCCAACTTCTGGCTTCTTTGCATTTTTTTTCTTCTTATCATCAAACGCCAGCTGTATAGCAGAGTACCCATCATTTTCCACAGTTTTTATCTGCATCACATCGCAAGGGCCAGCTTGAATCAGAGTTACCGGGAGAATTTTACCATCATCACTATATATCTGCGTCATCCCAATTTTTTTCCCAAGAAGACCTTTCACCATCCTTATCACACCTCAATCTATCGAAATTTGCTATTTTTAATCTTATGCCTTTATTTTAATCTCTATACCTGCGGGCATATTAATCTTATTTAAGGCATCCATGGTTTTTGCAGTTGGCTCAACAATATCAATCAACCTTTTATGGGTCCTTATCTCAAATTGCTCCCTAGACTTCTTATCAACATGCGGAGATCTAAGAACCGTATACCTCTCGATGCGGGTTGGCAAAGGGACAGGACCAAACACTTTTGCACCCGTCCGCTTTGCAGTCTCAACAACCTCCAAGGCCGATTGGTCCAATATTCTATGATCGTAAGCCTCCATTCGTATTCTTATTTTCTGATCCACACTAAAATACTCCAAACAAGGAAATAACAGATGAATTGCAAAAAGAATAAACTATATCACATTTTTAAACAATATCAACTATAAAATATTTTTATTCAACGATTTTCGTAACGACACCAGCACCGACAGTTTTTCCGCCTTCTCGAATTGCGAATCTCAATCCTTCATCCATCGCTATTGGCGTTAGCAATTCTACATTTATCTTCACATTATCCCCCGGCATCACCATCTCTGCACCACCCGTCAAACTTACTACTCCCGTTACATCCGTTGTCCTAAAGTAAAACTGCGGCCTATATCCATTGAAAAACGGTGTATGCCTCCCCCCCTCTTCTTTTGTCAAAACATACGCCTCTGCCTCATACTTCTTATGCGGAGTAATGCTCCCAGGTTTCGCCAACACCTGACCCCTCTCCAAATCGTCCTTTTCTACTCCCCTCAACAACACCCCAAGATTATCCCCAGCCTGCCCCTCATCCAACGTCTTATTAAACATCTCCACCCCTGTTACTACCGACTTCTTAATTTCAGGCTTTATCCCTACGACCTCCACCTCATCTCCAACCTTAACCCTGCCCCGCTCTACCCTTCCCGTGCCTACCGTACCTCTCCCCTTAATACTAAACACATCTTCCACCGACATAAGAAACGGCTTATCTACCTCCCTCACAGGGTCTGGTATATACGTATCCACCGCATCCATTAACTGTAAAATCGGATTACAACTCGGACATGTCGCCTGCGCACACCCACACTCCTGAGCCTTAAGCGCCGACCCCCTCACCACAGGTATCTCATCGCCAGGAAAATTATACTTGCTTAACAACTCACGAACTTCCATCTCCACCAAATCCAACAACTCTTTATCTTCAAGCATGTCCACCTTGTTCATGAACACCACAATCCTCGGCACCCCTACCTGCCTTGCCAGAAGTATATGCTCTCGCGTCTGCGGCATCGGTCCATCCGGAGCGCTCACCACCAATATCGCCCCATCCATCTGAGCTGCCCCCGTAATCATATTCTTCACATAATCTGCATGCCCAGGACAATCCACATGCGCATAATGCCTCCTCTGGGTCTCATACTCTACATGCGATATCGCTATCGTTATACCCCTCTCCCTCTCCTCTGGCGCCTTGTCTATCGTATCGTACGGCCTCTCCTTCGCCAACCCCTGCTTCGCCAACATATGCGTTATCACCGCCGTCAACGTCGTCTTACCATGATCCACATGCCCTATCGTCCCTACATTCACATGCGGCTTCGTCCGCTTAAATACCTCTTTACCCAT
>JBDIVL010000035.1:0-41583 GCA_039794405.1 Candidatus Jinrextremum sp.
CAGTTTGCGGTTTTCAACAAGCTTATGAATATCGTACCCAATCCCAAAAAGCATATTACTTTATTTACTGGCAGCAGCAATTTTCTGCTCTAACACTGACAACTTTCTCTTAGCCTTTTCCCGGAATTTTGCATCAGAACCGTATAATGCAGCCTGCTGATAAATTGCCTTAGCCCTGCTATAATCGGTAAGTTTTTCATACATTTCCGCAGCTCTCAAAAGTGCAGGCTGCTTCATATAGGGATTTAATTGATAACCTCTAATATAATACTTTGCCGCACTCTCATAATCATGAAAGTAACCACTGGCATATATCTCTGCGATTTCAAAAGCAGAATCGCCAACCTTATCACTGTCAGGATACTCCGAAAGCAACTTTTCTAAACGATTAATGGCCGTAATTTGATTTTGTTTGTTAAATAATGATTTTTTGTACATCAATGCGTCTTTAAATAAAATATTGGCATCTTCAATATCATGTAAACTCGGTGATGTCTGTACATTTCCCAGCCCTTCATCGGTATAGAGGGGCTGCGGTACTTTATCTAAACCATCAAGTTCTCTCCGCGATTTTTGAAGGCGCAGTTGATTACCGGTGCTCTGATAATAACGGTTCAACTCATTAAGCGCCTTTCGGTAGTTTTCTCGTGATACCGTTACAGCATGAATCAGGTGTTCTTCTTCGGTCTTTAATTCATCAATAGAAAACTTGGCTTTACATGCAACACAATACTTCTCATTTTCATCAATTTTATCAAAACAGTTCAAACAATAACTTGCGGCAAATGCTGTGTATGACATTAACATGAAACAAATTGCCGGAAAAAATATTTTTACATTTTTCATGCTCTTCTCCTTAGCTTAAACCACTTTTCCGCATAAGGCTCTTTACACTTTCTAATAAAGTATTTACCTCAGATACCTGCCTTACCATTTCCTCTCTTTCCGTCCAGCGGAGGTCACGATATGATGAAATATTGTTACTGATATCTTCAATTACACGATCGATGGCTTTGTCAATTTCAAACTTCATAAACTCCACAAACCGTTCACAAATTGCATCTGTCCGTTTTACAAATTCATTACGGAACGACTTACGCTTCCGGGGAAAGACGGATAACCCGGTAGCTGCAAGTGCCACTGCAATTCCTATGATAGCAGGAGGAGGTACAATCCATGAGAACATCATCGTAATGCCAACCCCAATACCGATGGCAAATGATTCTGTTACCAGAAAACTAATGAAACCATTTTGAACCGAGCTGTTGAGCCTTTCCGATTCCCGTTCAATATCTAATTCTCTAAATTCTTTAGAGCGAGACTTTAAGGCAATTTCAATTTCGTGTTTCCTATCATCATAGTGCCGTTCGACATGCCCGCCAAGAACATTCATAGCCCTGCGGTCATATCCCACTTCTTTCTCAATATGGTCCCTTGCCAGATCCCATAGTGAACGGTTGTTTCTCGCAACAAAATCTACGACATCATCGATAATCCTGTCTAAGTCAGTTTGTGGATTTAAGAGACCATATACTTCTCTTTTAAACCGGTCTTCGGTCTTTTCTCTCCCGAATTTAGAAAAAACCACGGATTTTGTCGTTACATATGAATTCAAAAAATTATCTAATTTCTCTTTCAATCGAGAAAATACCAGTTTAATCTCATCCTTGTATTTTAGAGTATACTCCTGCATGTCCTGTTTTTTATTCTTCAGGCGCATTTCAAACCGCTCAATACTTTTAATATCGGTATTACACTTGTTAACTTTCTCATTCAGGTTCTGTTGAAGTTCTGTAAATACATTGAACAAGTATTTTAAAGGGCTAACCAGTTTAAAATCGATCTTTGTATCTAAATCCAATTTATCAAATATAAAAGACTCAACTTCTATAATTTTACTTTTTTCAAGGAGTTCCTGATCTCCATCAATTTTTGCTTTATATGCCTCTTTAGCAGATACCATAAGAATTTTGGGTTCAAAGCCCAGCAATCGATAGCAATTCTTTTCCAGGAAGGTTACAATCTCATGAATTTCTTCGGAACTCTTCAGGTCTATCTTATTCAGGATAAACAGTACCTTTCTACCCCATTTACTTTTCAAAAATTGCAGAAATTGCCGTTCACTTTCGGTAAAAGGATGATCCGCAGAAGTAATAAAGAGCACCAGTTCCGCTCTATGGACAAAGCTTTCCGTAAGTGCAGCATGCTCCAGGATGATTGAATTTGTGCCCGGGGTATCAACTAAGGTAACGTCTCTTAACGTTTCCATCGGATATGTCGCCTGGCATAAATGATCACCAACTTCTTTGACTTCGACCTTATCGCCATATGTTAATAGAGTGATTCGGTTGGTTGTAGGGGTAGGACCATCAGTTAAGATTCGTTCACCACACATGGCATTAATGAAACTGGATTTACCGGAGTTATATTCACCGGCAACCAAAAGATAAAATGGTTCGTCCAGTTGAGCACGCATTTCCACAACTTTTTTCTCCATGTCCGGGGTGCCAACTCTTTCAAAAAACCTTTTCGAGTTATCAAGGAGATTTACTACTTCAGGGAAAATATCTCTATGCTTCGCTTTTGTTGTTATGTTCAACATAAATCAAACTACTTTCATAAGACTCTCCATCCCAGTAAATTTGTATGCTGTTTACATTAATCGGACTTCAAAGCAGCCACAGAAGGCACCAAGATCACAGAGAATTTTTCTATGTTTCTCTGAACATAGCTGCCGAAAACTTATACTAACCGTCATACAGAAATATACTGAGAGAAATATTAAAGAGCCTGCTTAAAAATACTAAAATACAAATATATTTACTAACTAAAATTAAGTAATGATGTTAACAGTTTTTAAGATACAAGTCAAATTTTCTTTTTTTAAGCACTCAGGGCAATAGCCTCAATTTCTACACCTGCATCTTTTGGCAATCTTGCCGCCTGAACTGCCGCTCTGGCGGGTGGCTTCTGTTGAAAAAATTCTTTATAAATATCGTTAATTGCAGCATAATCATTCAAATCCTTCATAAAAACTGTTATCTTTACTACATTGTCCAAAGATGAATTCGCTGCCTCCAGAATATGTTTCAGATTTTCTAATACCTGCTTTGTTTGAAGTTTGATGTCTCCCTGAATTATTTCTCCAGTAGCGGGTATTATAGGTATTTGTCCTGATACAAATATAAAGTTACCTGCCTTAATCGCCTGGGAATATGGTCCAATCGCTACGGGAGCAGCATTCGTTGAGATAACCAGTTTTTCCATTCCGTCCTCCATAAATAAGATAATTAATTTCCATATACTTGCCTTTATCATTAAATGACGAAGATTGTTATAGTAGCAAAAATACGTATTCCTTTTCAATCCCTGAAAATATTAATATTAACGTACTATAAGTGTTTTTTCATTGATTGTCCTGATCTTTTTTGCTTCAATTTTTGCTGGTAGTATCTTTTCTCCTAATTAGAAAGAAAAAAATATTTCGATTTTTATTTATTCTCTGCGTTCTTTGCAGTGAATTATTACGGACAATTTACATACCCAATGCGCAATGTTCGGCTTTTAATAGAGTATGATGGTACAAATTATGCCGGATGGCAATGGCAAAAAGATGAAAAAACGATCCAGGAAACACTAACGGGGGCAATAGAGCACGTTATTCAGGAAAAGACGAAACTTTACGGTGCCAGTCGCACTGATGCAGGTGTTCATGCTTTTGGTCAGGTGGCAAATTTTAAAACAACTTCAAATATCCCCTCCAAACGATTGATCCATGCAATAAATTTTTACCTTCCCTATGATATTACGGTAAAAGATGCGGCGGATGTGGCAGAATCTTTTCATGCCCAGTATTGTGCCAAATCCAAAATCTATCAATACACCCTCTACAATGACTGGGTGAGAACGCCTCTTAATCGTCACTTTAGTTACCTGTGTGGATTTCAATTAGATATGGACAAAATGACTTTGGCAGCAAGATACTTCATTGGAATCCATGATTTTACATCTTTTACTACAAAGGCATGGTATGAGAAAAATCGCATACGTACCATGAAAAAACTTGATATCAGAAAAGAGGGAAAGTTCATCTATTTTACTATCGAAGCGGATGGATTCTTATATAATATGGTGAGGACTATTGTCGGTACACTTATAGAAATTGGGAAGGGGAAAATTCCAGCGGAGGATACGAAAAAGATTCTCAATGCAAAGAATAGAAAGCTGGCAGGTCCCACTGCACCAGCCAGGGGGTTATGTCTCATTGAAGTCAAATATGAAACTAATTAAAAAAACATCTATCCGCATCCGCCCTGCTATAGACCATGATGTTCCCGCAATCCTTGAACTGGAAACCATAAGTTTTACCAGAGCAGAGGAAAGATTCCACAGGAGACAGATACGAAGTTTGATCACAAACCCCCGCGCTATCGTATTAGTAGCAGAGAATAAGGGAAGGATATTAGGGTGGGCTGCAGGGCTCTCACGCCGCCACCCTGGCTCAAATTCTGGTCGGCTCTATGCAATAGCAGTGCACCCTCATGCACGCGGCAGGCACATAGGACAAACACTGGTAGAACATATTCTCTGTTCACTTACCAGGTGTGGTGCCAGCCGTATTTTCTTAGAAGTGAACAAAAACAACAGGTCAGCCACTCATCTCTATCGCAAACTCGGTTTTGTTGAACAGAAATGTTTGGTTGATTATTATGGTCCCGGCTATCATGCTATACGCATGGTACGATTTTAATTCGTTGACACAATTTTTAAAAATAGTTATATTTACGAAAGGTTTCTTCTATGATATCGATTGAAGATTTTTTGAAGGTAGACCTGCGGGTGGCAAAGGTCATACATGCAGAACCACATCCGAATGCAGACAAATTGCTTATACTGAAGATTGATGCAGGGGATGGTTTAGAGGGAAGACAAATCGTTGCAGGAATTAGAAACTATTACAAGCCAGAAGAACTTATTGGAAAGCGAATCGTTATTGTGAACAATTTAGCTCCCGCAGTCCTTCGGGGTATTGAAAGTCAAGGAATGTTACTGGCAGCAAAGGATGGAGACCAGGTAGTAGTCCTTACAACGGAAAAGGACGTAAAACCAGGCTCTAAAATACAATAAAAATAAAAGTAATGGTAGGAACCGCTGATCACAGGAAAAAATCTCCATAATAGGAGATAATTTTGAGACCTTAGCGTTTTTTACAGTCTCTTGACTTTTATTGACAAATTAATCATGCTGCAAGAGCTATACATTACAAATTTTGTATTAATTGATAAAGTTACTATTAAACTCTCTGAGCGGCTGAATGCATTTAGCGGGGCAACAGGTGTAGGGAAATCGCTGGTAATTGGCGCACTTCATTTCATTTTGGGCGGACGTGTATCTCCGGATATCGTGCGGAATGGAAAAGATGAGGCAACGGTAATAGGAAGGTTTTATATTAAAGATAAAAATCTCCTCAAGCAAATAAAAAAAATATCGGATAACTATGAGATTGAGGAAGAAATCCTAATTCAAAGAAGTATCGATACGAATGGGCGGAACAGATGCCGCTTAAATGATGTTCCTACAACAGTATCCATGCTTAAAGAAGTCGGGGGGATGCTTGTTAATATCCATGGACAGCATGAACATGAAGCCCTGTTGCATGGAATTAATCAACTCCATATCCTGGACGACTTCGGAGGAATCACATCACTTCGGGAGGATTTTTCAGACATCTATCGGCAGATTACGGAAAAAATAAAAATACGGGATGTACTGAGAAATAGCCAGCATGAGCGAAGACAGAAGGTTGATTTATATAATTCTCAAATCGATGAGATTCATAAGGCACAACTTAAGCCTGGCGAATCAGAAGATCTCGAAAAAGAAAGAAACATCTTAATCAACGCTGAAAAGATATATAGTACAGTAACCTCTTGTTATTCTCAACTTTACGAATCTTCAGAAGCCATTATCGAAAGATTGAAGCCTATTGTAAAGGAATTGCAGTCAATTGCGGAACTCAATGAGACGTTACTTAAGGCATTCGATATTTGCAAGCAATCACTCTATCAAATAGAAGATGCCTCTTTTTCCCTAGGGAAATACTTAGAGGGGTTTAATTACGATCCTCAAAGGTTAGAATATATTGAAGAACGCTTAAGTACGATTCGAAAGCTAAAGTTAAAATACGGAAATACGATAGAAGAAATTCTATCATACCGTAATGAGTTGGAATTAAAACTGAAACAGCTTTCAAAGGAAGGAATAACGGCTGAACAGGTTGAAGAAGAATTAAGGATACAACTAGAATCGTTAAAGAACAAAGGGAACGAACTGACGCAAAATCGGCTTTCTGCAGCCAATACATTGGCCCCATTGATAAATGAAGAACTTCACAGCTTAGGAATGCCCCACGGTCGGTTTTGTGTTCAAATAACGTCGTCTCCCTTTCATGATGCTGAAAACTCTCTCGTTTTAAATTCTCATAGCTACGGTTTTGATCAAATTGACTTTTTGATTTCACCAAATCCGGGAGAAGATTTAAAACCACTCAGAAAGATTGCTTCGGGTGGTGAAATATCGCGAGTTATGCTTGCTCTGAAACATCAGTTGGCCAAGGTAGATAAAACACCGGTACTGGTTTTTGATGAAATCGATGCCAACATCGGCGGTAGAATGGGAGAGGTAATCGGAGAAAAACTGAGCAGTATAGCAAGGTCACATCAAGTAATCTGTATAACCCATCTTCCCCAAATTGCCAGCTATGCTGATGAACAATGGAAGGTAAGTAAGCTTGTAAAAGATGGTAAAACATATTCAACCATTGAAAACCTGTCAGATGAGGCCCGTCTGGAGGAAATCGCTGACATGATCAGGGGCAGCGAAAAAACAGATATAACGAGAAAACAAGCCCAGGAAATGCTGCGAGATGCGAAAAGAGCAAAAATAAATACCAAAACTAACACGCAAAATCACAAATCAAAATATAAAAACTAGGCGGTAATTTTACACCCTCATAGGTACTTCTGGTTTTTAATTTATTTTCAATATTATAGATCCTGTTCGGCCCGATTCGTTCAGGGAGAAAGTACAAAAACATACAATGTTAGAACGTTTACAAAAGGTATTGGCGGAGGCAGGTTTCGGCTCACGCCGGGAATGTGAAAAAATTATTGTGGCCGGAAGGGTAACAGTCGATGGGAAACGAGTCACAATCTTAGGTACAACCGTCGACCCGGATAAAAGCAAGATCTATTGTGACGGAACATTAGTACAAAGGCAACGTAAGATTTATTACCTGCTCAATAAGCCAAAGGGCTATGTATGCACGAATCGTGACGAACTGGATCGTCTGAGAGCGATTGATATTATAAAAAACATCAATCAAAGGATATATACCATTGGAAGACTAGATAAGGAAAGCGAAGGTCTTATTATCTTAACGAATGACGGCGACCTGGCAAACAAGTTATCACATCCAAAATATGAGGTAAAAAAAACGTATTTTGTAGAAGTAGACGGATATTTGAACGATGAGACAATGAAGGCATTAAAAACAGGGGTTTGGCTTTCCTTCGGTAAAACACACCCGGTAATAATCAAGAATGTACAGAGAGGAAAACAGAGAAGCAAATTTGAAATGGTACTGAAGGAAGGTAAAAACAGAGAAATCCGTCGTATGCTTGCAGAATATGGACACAAGGTGCGTATCCTGCGGCGAACAAAAATTGGCAATTTATCTGATCCCAACCTGAAAGTTAGCAAATACCGAAAGTTGGCAGACCATGAAGTGGCACAACTTTATGCAATAGCTGAGGGAGATTATTCGAAGGGCCGTACAAAAGATCGGGGAAAACATGACACAATTACAACAGGCTAGACAAAATATCATTACGCAAGAGATGGAACACGTTGCAAAGAATGAAGATCTTGACCCTGAATACATCAGGATGCACATAGCAGAGGGTAAGATTGTTATCCCGGTAAACCACAAGCGTAAGGCTGTAAAGATTTGTGGTATTGGAACAGGTCTTAAGACAAAAGTCAACGCCAATATAGGTACTTCGGCTGACTACGCCGACATTGCAAACGAAAAAGAAAAGCTACGAATAGCAGAAGAGGCAGGAGCCGATGCTGTAATGGACCTCAGCACGGGTGGCAATTTGCGGACAATACGGAAAGAGATTATAGGATCCTCATCAATTACCGTAGGCAGTGTTCCCATTTATGAGGCAGCCGTCAAAGCCGTTCAGCATAAGCATGCAATTGTTGATATGACCGCTGCAAACATGCTTGAGGCGATAAGAATGCATTGTGAGGACGGTGTAGACTTTATCACAGTTCATTGCGGTGCTACAAGAGGCGTGCTGAAACATCTTCAGGAAAACAAACGTGTTTGCGGTGTGGTAAGCCGCGGCGGAACATTTTTAGTTGAATGGATGATCCATAACAAACGTGAAAATCCACTGTATGAGGAATATGACGAGATATTGGCTATAGCAAAAGAATATGATGTAACCCTTAGCTTGGGAGATGCAATGCGGCCAGGCGCTCTGGCAGATGCATTTGACCGTGCACAGGTTTATGAATTAAATGTACTCGCGGAACTTGCCCAAAGGGCATTAGACGCCAATGTACAGGTTATCGTAGAAGGACCCGGGCATGTACCCTTAAATCAAGTAACCGCACAAGTACAACTACAGAAAGAACTTTGCAAAGGAGTACCCTTTTACGTACTTGGACCAATCGTTACGGACATCGCCCCCGGATATGACCATATTACTTCTGCCATAGGAGGAGCTATAGCGGCCTCTGCCGGGGCAGACTTTTTATGTTATGTAACACCAACAGAACATTTAAGCTTACCTAGCCCGGATGATGTAAGAAGTGGCGTAATTGCAGCCCGGATTGCCGCACATGCCGCTGATATCGTGAAAGGTGTTAAGTCAGCCTGGGAACTGGATAAAAAGATGTCACAATTCAGGCGAAAGAGGGATTGGGAAGGTCAATTCAATACGTGTATTGATCCGCTGGTAGCAAGGAATATTCGGAAAAAGGGACAGCCACAAAATGACGAAGTGTGCTCCATGTGTGCTGAATACTGCGTGTTCAAGCTGAGTGATAAGGTATAATGCCTTTGCAATTTACATTTTTCATAACAATTTAGCTTTTGAGAAACTCCCTGCACAAATGGTATTTATTGTAGGGGCAGGTTTGAAACCTGCCCCTAAGCGGCGTGCAACATATTACCATTGTTAGAAATTTTTCAAAAAAATACATTGTTACCCTTTTTAAAAATTTCATTTTCAACTTGTTCGAGTTATGTTTTCATAAGGAAACACCTATGGTCTTATTTATAAAACATATTACGATAGAAGGCCCCGGTACCATTGCAGATTTTCTAGAAGATAGCAAAATACCATATACAGTTATTGATCTTTCCTACGGCGACAAAGTACCCAAATTGGAAAAAGACTTTCAAACAATTATTTGTCTTGGTGGTCCCATGAACGTATATGAAGAAGAAAAATATTCATTCTTGAAATATGAGGATATCTTGCTCAAAAGGGTCGTTGATGAGAAAGTACCATTTTTAGGAATCTGTCTCGGTGCACAGTTGATTGCAAAAGCTACGGGTGCTAAAGTAACGAAAAACCCGGAGAAAGAGATCGGATGGTATAAAATAGTCCTTAATGATTACGGATTAAAGGACGGTTTGTTTAAAGGTTTTCCAGAAGTTTTCACAGTATATCAATGGCATGGTGACACCTTTGGTATTCCTGAGGGAGGGAGAAGGTTAGCATTCTCAGAACTTTGCCAAAATCAGGTATTAAAATATAGTCGAAATGCCTACGGTATTCAATTCCACGTAGAAATAACGAAAGAGATGATCATTCAATGGGCTGACGCATATAAAGCAGAATTAGAATCTTTAAAGGGAATTGTCTCCGATAAACAAAAAATGCTGGAAGATTATGACAGATTAAAAAAGGATTATTTGAAACAGGCAGAACGGTTTTATGTAAACTTCTTTGAGATGGCAGGTTTGTTGAAAAGAAGATTATTTTCCTTTGCTCAGCATTAGAAAATTTATAATTTGAATCATGCAATGCAATCACAACAAAAGCAATTGGCCCTATTATACACGTAAGATTATTCAATACCTTTCTTTCTCTATTTTTATTTATCTCCTTCTCTTTTTAGATCCCCTCACAGAAAGAGATTTCCCGGCCAATATATACCTTCGTATGAGTCCGCTTTCTGCTATCGGAGCCATAATGGCTGCAAAGACGTTTATCCTGAAATATTGGCCTGCCCTTCTTGTGCTCCTTTTAGCGATCCCCTTCGGACGTTTCTTCTGCTCATGGATCTGTCCGCTCGGAACAACGATAGACATTACCGACCGTTCCTTTGCTGGCCTGAGAAAGAAATCCACAAAAAATATTTACGATGGTCGTCGGATAAAATATTATCTCCTCGCCTTTCTTCTCGTCAGTTCACTCTTTAGCCAGCAGTGTATCGGGTGGTTCGACCCTCTCTCTATCGCAACAAGCGTATATGCGGTCAGTATCCATCCCTACATTATCCACCTTATTCATGGTTTTTTTAATTATTTCAGTAATATTCCATTTATCGGCGGATTTTTTGCACTTATCCACAAATTTACCGTAGAGATACTCTTCGCCTATCATACACCATTTTTCAGGGCACACGGAATCCTTTTCTTTTTCTTCATTTTGCTGATCACTTTTGGCATAGTCTTTCGGCGTTATTGGTGCAGGAATATATGTCCTATGGGTGCCATTTTTGCTCTTATGTCAGACTGGTCTTTGTTCAAAAGAACCATTTCTTCCTCTTGTACAAGTTGTGGTTTATGTGTTGAAAAATGTGGTATGGGTGCAATTGGAAGTGATGGAAAGAGTACAAAAGAAGGTGAATGTATTGTATGCCTAACCTGTCAAAAGGTATGTCCGGAAAACAGCATTACTTTCAAAAAGACACAGCCAAAAGAACAGAGGTATACGGTTGACCTCTCAAAGAGGGCATTTCTCATAAGTGGTTTAACCAGCGCTGTAATGGTACCTTTCCTGAAATTAAATTATACAAAAGTTAGTAATAAGGGAAAGACATCGCTTATTCGCCCACCCGGTGCTGTTGATGAGGAGGAATTTCTTTCCCGCTGCATACGATGCGGTGAATGTATGAAGGTCTGTAAAACCAATGGACTGCACCCGGTTTTATTAGAGGCTGGAGCAGAAGGTATGTGGACACCCAAACTTATTCCAAGATTAGGCTATTGTGATTACGGTTGTATACTTTGTACCCGGGTCTGTCCCTCAGGTGCAATCAACCGCTTACCCATAGAAGAAAAACAGGGAATTGCCATAGGAAAGGCACGAATAGATCACAACCGGTGTATTCCCTGGGTAGGGTATGCACGGCTTCCTGAATTAAAAAAGGAATGGCAAGACTTCAATTGTGGTGTATGTGAGGAGGTGTGCCCGGTTCCCACGAAAGCCATTCATTTCAATACCTACGTGGAAGCAGAACAACGAGAAATCCGCAGGCCGTTTGTGAGGGAGGATGTTTGTATTGGCTGTGGGTTTTGTGAAAAGGTATGCCCGGTACTTGGGACTTCTGCTATTGTTGTTGAGGGAATACAGCCGCAAACAAAAATAAGGCAAGTATCCATCCCCGATAAAAGAGGTTCAAGGACTTCTCTTATTGCTCATTTTCTTCCTGAAACTATTGGGGAATGGAAAAGGGCTTTTGGACCAAACATCTATGAGGGGAAGGAAAAGCTCTATGAGTATATAAATGGTGGCGCAGAACCTTATTTATCATACTCTTTTATTCAGGTCTTGAATACTGAATATGTAAAAGAGACTGACAAAAGGATACTTATCGATATATGGGAATTTAACAGCACTGACGATGCCTTTGGAGTCTTTAGCAAAGACCGTGCAGGTACTGATATAAATCTTGGTGATGGGAGCGCACTCTTTGACAACTACCTCTATCTCTGGAGTAGTACATATTTTATAAAAATTGAGCCAAGAGAGGGGGATATTTTATCTGAGGAGGTTATTTTTTTAGGTAAATCTGTTATCAGCTTGCTGCCCTATACAAAGACGGCCTTACCAGAAATTATGGCTTATCTTCCCCAAAAATATCTTATCAAAGAAAGTCCAAAATTCTTTCATAAGAAAATTGTTCTTGATAACATATACATTTCCGATAATTTTATTGAAAAAAATGTATTTCATTTTAGTGAAAAAACTGATGCAGTTATTGCAGAATACAAACCTAACACCGATACGGACCCTTTCAAACTCATGATTGTAAGATATCCCGACAACGACACGGCGAGGTTTGCTTTTGAAGACATTTTGAAGTTATGGAAAACATGGAGTGAAAAAGAATTTCTGTCCGGAACAATTCACACCTTCCAGGACAACTCTTCTCGGTATACTTCTTGCTTGCTGAAAAATAATATGGTAAAAATAACATTTCTTTCTATAAATAAGGAAGATGGAGAGATATTACTTAAATCGATGTTAGAAAAACAGTAAATTTTTTTATTGCAAAAAACAGTTAACTTTTGTTATATTTATTAACGATTAGAATGATAAGTTAAATTAATTTGGTATAAATTAAGTTTATTTACTAGTTAGGATTAATGGCTGAATTAGGCAGTTTATTTTCTGTTAAGGGATGAATATACATGATAGGTAAGGAATTAAAACAGCGAATTATCAGTGATATGAAAGTTCATGAACATGATACAGGCTCTCCAGAAGTACAGGTAGCACTGCTAACAGAACGAATCAATCACTTAAGTGACCATTTGAAGGAACATAAGAAAGACCATACCTCCCGTAGAGGGCTGCTTCAGATGGTTGGGCGCAGATCGGCATTGCTCAAATACTTATCAAAGCAGGACAATACAAGATATAAGAGTCTCATCAGCAGACTTGGTATTCGCAAGTAGATCAATCTTCTTAGGAGGAACAATAAACTTATCCCAAAATGTATAAAGAATTCAAGATTAATCATTCTTTTTGCTGGTCAAAAGCAAAATATAGTAAATAAACAGAGTTGGAGGTATAAATGACGTATCACAGAGTAGAAAGGTTGATCGGCAAAAGGACACTTAGTATAGAAGTAGGTAAAATTGCAAGACAAGCTGATGGTGCCGCGGTAGTTAGATATGGAGACACAATAGTCTTGGTGACAGCAGTATCGGCGCCCGAAGAAAATGAAGAAGCTGATTTTTTCCCTCTCACCGTAGACTATAGAGAAAAGACATATGCAGCAGGGAAATTCCCAGGCGGCTTCTTTAAAAGAGAAGGCAAACCAACCTTAAAGGAAATATTAACCATGCGGTTAATAGACCGCCCGATAAGGCCCCTCTTCCCAGAAACATACCTTCGTGAAGTTCAAGTTATGTCTATGGTCCTTTCTGCTGATAAAGAAAATGACCCAGACATTCTTGCAATGATAGGAGCATCTGCTGCTTTATCCGTTTCAAGCATTCCTTTTCAGGGACCAACAGGCTCCGTAAGAGTCGGCCAGATCAATGGTGAATTTATTATCAACCCCACCCATTCTGAACTAGCCATGAGTAGCATGGATCTTGTAGTTTCTGGGACGGAAGACGCTGTTACCATGGTTGAGTCATCTAGTAAAGAAGTTCCAGAAGATCAAATGGTAGATGCCATCATGTTTGGACATACATTCATTAAAGAAATTGTACAGCTTCAAAGAGAACTATTAACCAAGCATAGAAACGAAAAACAACCCGTCCCTCCCTTAAAAATTAATATGGCCCTTCTAGAAGAAATTAAAAATACGTACTATTCTCAAATATTAGAAAAGAACCAGACACCCGGAAAGCATGAACGAAAAAAGGCATTAAACGAAGTAATAAATCAGATTATCAATGAATATTGTACTGACCAAGAAGGCGCTCCAACAAAAAAAGAAGTTAAGGCGATCTTTGAAAAGATAGAAACGATTGTAGTTCGCGACCAAATTATAAAGGAAAATAAGAGACCAGATAGACGTGGATTAAAGGATATCCGACCAATTACATGTGAAGTCGGAATATTGCCAAGAACCCATGGCTCTGCGCTTTTTACGAGAGGGGAAACACAGGCGATTGTAGTAACAACCCTTGGTACAACAATGGATGAACAAAAAGTAGACACCCTCGAAGACGAATATTCAAAGAAATTTATGTTGGATTATAATTTTCCACCTTTTTGTGTCGGTGAGATAAAACCATTGCGTGGACCAGGTAGACGGGAAATTGGGCATGGGGCATTGGCTGAACGAGCGTTAGAGGCAGTATTACCATCATTAGACGACTTTCCATATACGATACGGGTAGTGTCCGATATTACGGAGTCCAATGGGTCCTCCTCTATGGCCACAGTTTGTGGTGGAACTCTCTCGATGATGGATGCTGGTATCCCCATTCATGCACCAGTTGCTGGTATTGCAATGGGCTTAGTGAAGGAAGAGAATGAAGTTTGTATCCTATCAGATATTTTGGGAACGGAAGATCATTTGGGTGATATGGATTTCAAGGTCGCAGGAACAGCAAAAGGTGTTACTGCACTACAAATGGATATTAAAATCTCCGGCATAACAGAAAAAATTATGCGTGATGCGCTAGCACAGGCAAAAGAAGGTCGACTGTTTATCCTTGATGAACTTGCGAGGGTTATTGAGAAACCAAGAGGAGAGATTTCTGTCTATGCACCGAAACTGATCCATATAAAGATTAACCCAGAAAAAATTGGTATGGTCATCGGCCCTGGCGGTAAAAACATCAAAAAAATACAAGAGGAGACTGGTGCAAAGATCGAGATTGAGAATGACGGTACCGTTATTATTTCTTCAGCTCTCGCAGAATCTGCAAATAAAGCAAAAACATGGATTGAACGGATGACGGAAGAGGTACAAGTCGGTAAGACCTATGCCGGAAAGGTTCTCTCTTTGAAGGAGTACGGAGCTTTTGTGGAAATCCTTCCAGGGCACGATGGGTTAGTGCATATTTCCGAATTATCTGATAGCTATGTTGAAAAAGTCGAGGATGTTGTACAAGTAGGCCAAGAAATTATGATAAAAGTAATTGGAATAGATGATCAAAAACGAGTGAAACTCAGCAGAAAGGCTGCACTCAAAGAAAAAATGCAACCTGAATCTTCAAGTGTGTAAAGTCTAAACCTTTAAGTAACTATCTTAAAACTACTTCTGTAAAGTCGAGTGCATTATTTAGCAATATTTATAAAAGGAGGATTCGTAGGAAAAATTTAAATATTTTTATCCATTATTAACTTTTATATCTTTTGATCTTTTCAGGAGGATATAGAAGGCATAAAGGATAAAAAAAGTCGTTGATTATGTCTTACTGTTTTACGTTGTATCTATTCAATTAGGAGAGCAATATAATGGCAATAGGTAAAGTTAAGTGGTTTGATGCAAAAAAAGGTTTTGGTTTTATTGAGCAAGAAGGCGGTGGAGATGTTTTCGTTCACTATTCCAATATTAGTGGTGATGGGTTTAAAACACTAGAAGATGGAGAAAAGGTAGAATTTGATATCGTTGAAGGGGCAAAAGGTCTGCAAGCGCAAAAGGTGACCCGCGTCACTTCCTAAAACAATATATACTTAAATATCATCGAGCCAGGAAGAAGGCGTCTGAGGTTGTCTTCCTGGCTCTTTTTTTTGATTCAAAGAATGTGATTCAGTACTCAATTGGTGCAATAGTATCAATCATTATTTTCATTCCATTGGCTTTTTTCTATATACGAAGGGCCATTGAAACGACGAGAGAACTTGAGAAAAGGGCAATGAATTCAGAGCGATTAGCTTTTATTGGTACATTAGCAGGGGGACTTGCCCACGAAATTAAAAATCCCTTGAGCACACTTAATATTAATCTCCAGCTTCTGAAAGAGGATATGCAAGGTGAGACGGGAGAAAATAGCAGAAAAATATCCATAAAGGTACAGGCCTTACAAAAAGAAGTCCAACGTCTGGAAGCGATATTGAACGACTTTCTAAGGTTTGCCAGAGGGCAAAAACTAGAACTGAAAGACCATAATATTAATGAGATCGTCGATGAGGTAATAGACTTTGTTACGCCAGAAGTAAAACAAAAAAACATACTTATCCTGAAAAGTTACGATACCGATCTCCCCTTATGCCGCGTAGATAGCAATCTTATAAAACAGGCAATTTTAAATGTTGTTATCAACGCAGAACAAGCAATGGAAAATGGCGGTGA
This sequence comes from Candidatus Jinrextremum sp., assembly GCA_039794405.1. Lineage (GTDB taxonomy): Bacteria > Planctomycetota > Brocadiia > Brocadiales > Brocadiaceae > JBDIVL01. The sequence goes on from JBDIVL010000035.1 coordinate 16,294, forward strand.
ACTTATGATCCGTACAACCAGAAATAAAAAGCATGTGCAAATCGATATAACAGATACGGGCACAGGTGTTCCAAAAGATATTCTTAATAAGATATTTCAGGTTTATTTCTCTACCAAGAAAACAGGAACTGGTCTTGGACTTCCAACAACTAAACGTATTATCGAAGAACATAAAGGGACAATCTCAGTCCAAAGTGAAGAGGGAAAAGGAACAAACTTTTCAATAAAATTACCCATACATTTGACGTTCTGATAAGTTTATGAAAGGCCATACGATTATTCTGGTTGTTGATGACAAAGAAGAACATGCAAACGCTACCGCAGAGGTACTTCAAAAGGTTGGATACAAATGTATCGTTGCTACAAGTGGTAGAGAGGGACTAAATATCATAAAAGCAGGAGAAGTAGACATTGTAATTACCGATCTCATCATGCACGACATAGATGGACTACAAATACTCAAAGCAACAAAAGAACGATTGCCCGATGCTGAGGTTATTTTGATTACTGGTTATGGCACGGTTGAAACAGCGGTAGATGCAATGCAAAAAGGAGCGGCTACATATCTCTTAAAACCTATCAACATTAATCATTTGCGTGCAGAGGTCAGCAAACTTGTTGAGAAGCAGGATCTTATAAGAAGTAACAAAGAACTCCATAAACAGCTTGATGAGAAATTTGGGCTTTGTGGCATTATTGGAAATAGCCCGAGAATACAAAAGACGTTAAATATTGTTAAACAAATATCGGGAACCACGGCCACCGTACTTATTACTGGTGAGAGCGGCACGGGTAAAGAGCTCATTGCAAAAATTATCCATAACAACAGCCCTAGGAAAAACAGTCCGTTAGTTGTCTTAAATTCTGCTGCCATTCCTGAAAATCTTCTTGAGAGTGAACTCTTTGGACATGAAAAAGGTGCTTTTACGGGAGCTATGTATCAACGGAAAGGAAAGTTTGAGTATGCACACTCCGGTACGTTGTTTTTAGATGAAATTGGTGATATGCCCCTTTCCGCACAGGCAAAATTATTACGAGTTATTGAAGATGGTGTAATTACACGTATTGGCAGTAACGAATCCATAGAGATCGACGTCCGCCTTATTACTGCCACAAATCAAGATCTTGAAAAACTTATCAAGGAGGGAAAATTCAGGGAAGACCTTTATTTCCGGTTAAACGTTGTTTCTATCAGGTTGCCGCCATTAAGAGAAAGAGTTGAAGATATTCCCTTGCTTATCGATGCCTTTCTCCACGAATTTTCTCAAATACATAATAAAAAAATCACAAGTATATCTTCTGAAGCCAGAAAACTATTATATAAATATCCCTGGCCTGGTAATGTACGAGAATTAAAAAATTGTATCGAGAGTATGGTCGTTGTAAGCACAGGAGATACCATACACGTAGATGATATACCCGATCATATACAGCAGCGGAGTGAAAAAATCCCCACTTCCCCTGGTTTATCAGCAGGAATGACTATAGAAGAAGTCGAAAGGGAATTAATCAAAAATACGTTAGCCGCAGTAAGCGGAAATAGAGAAGAGGCATCAAAGATGCTTGGAATCGGTGAACGAACCCTTTACAGAAAATTAGACCGGTATGATCTTAAATAGGAAAAAAACCTATTTCCATGTGTTTTTAATTTGTTTTCAATATGCTTGAAATTAAATTATGTGCTAGTTGTAAAAGAAGCCTGTCAAAAAATGATATTGACTCCGGATATGCTGTTTATCAAGAGAGCGGAAAATTAATCTGTCGACAATGTTTTACCATAAAAACAAGAAAAGAAAAGGGGTACGAGGAGAAAGATTTTATTCTGGAATCTCTCCTAAATGAAGTAAAAAACATTAACCGGACTCTAACCTATGAGCCCGTTACATGGCTTAATATTCTCGCCTCTGTTATCCAATGTTTTGCTTTTGGCTCACTCGTTTTTGCTTACCTTAATCGTAATGGCGATGTTCATGCATACCTCTTGCTTGCCTTAATATTTCAGGTAATGGCTTTAACCTTTTTTGTGATAAAAAAGTAAGGCTAAAAACCATCAGAAAAACATCTTGACATTCTCTATATTCCTCTTATAATGCGTACTGATATTTATTTAACAATGATTACATTTTTAAAAGGAGAAAGAGTATGGGTATAAATATCGGACAAAATGCACCTGAATTTACCTTGCAGGGTGTTGTAGGTACAAATTTTAAAGAAATACATTTACATGATTATAAAGGTAAGTGGGTCGTTCTTTTCTTCTATCCTCTTGATTTTACCTTTATTTGCCCTACTGAAATTACTGAATTCTCAAAACGAGATAGCGAATTTAAAGCGCTTAATGCACAGGTATTAGGTGTAAGTGTTGATAGTATTCATTCTCACAGGGCCTGGTTAAAAGAACTCGGAAATCTTAATTACCCACTGCTTAGTGATATTACAAAAGAAATCTCTAGAAAGTATGGTGTATTACTTGAAGATAAGGGTATTACCTTAAGAGGTACATTTATCATCGACCCGGAAGGAAAAGTACGGTATCAACTGGTTCATGATTTAGGTATCGGCCGGAGTGTTGAAGAAATACTGAGAGTGCTCAATGCATTGCAAACGGGAGAACTTTGTCCGGTAGAATGGAAACCCGGCAAAAAGACCTTGGGTAAGGCATAAAAAATAGAGACGGTCTGGCGGGTCATCTCTCAGGGTGGGTTCAATCTTGTAGTTAAACCATATATTTGGCATTGGTTTATACGTTTTTGATCGATTCTAGGCATAGGAAACATGCCAAACATTTCGGTTCAATAGTGGATGATTGAACCAACCCTTGTAGAGGCGATCTGAGGAAGGAATTTCTGCTCTTGTTTTCTCTATCGGCCATGCAGGTAGGTTGAGCGAGAATGAAACCCAACCTAATCCTATAGTAGAATGATTAAAAAGAGAAAGAGCGACCACTCTCTTTCTCAATCTTACACAATAACCCCCTCAACTGATATGATCCAAACGCTGGGTCATATGGAGGGTTATTGTTTGTAAGCATATTCGCATTAGATTCCCAGACTCCATAGTCAGGACCATCTCTCTCAGGAAACCACCAACCGTGCTCAACATTTATTACTTTCGGGTGAATATCTTCTGTAATTAATGCCCTCATCTTTATACTTCCTCTGGGAGAAGTAACGATAACCCAATCTCCATATTGGATTCCATGTAAGTTCGCAACTTCAGGATGCATTTCTACCTGTGGATCAGGTCTACGCTTTCTTAATGATGGTATTTGTCGATGCTCACTCTGGAAAAATTCTTTTCTACGACTGCCTGTAATAAGTATATAGGGGAATTTTCTAAAAAGTTCCGGTGTTTGTAAAGGACCCTCAGGGGGTTCCTTAAAGGTAGGTAAAGGATCGTAACCCATCCTTTCCAGCGTTTTACAATAAAGTTCAAGTTTTTTTGAAGGGGTTCTAAAACCTTTTTTTTCAAATTTTCTATACTCATGCGGCGGATGGAGAAACATTTGCTCTTTGAGTTTCTGATATGTTAAACTGAGCGGCTCTAGCTGGTATTTTATAATATCCTCCAGGGTGTCTTCGTTTCCTGGCAAGCTAAGTCTTCTGGACAGCTCATTCATTATCCATTCGTCTTGTTTGCATTCACCCACCTGCGTAATCTTTTGCTGCGCCATAACCATATTCTCTACTACCAAAGGATAACCAATAACCTGTTCTACTTCCGGCCATAAAGCAGCGGGTAGTACATAATCGGCTATCGCGGCGGTAGGGGTCATGAAAAGATCAGTAACAACGAGCAAATCCAGTTTCTGCAAGCTCTCATAAACCTCCCGGGAATTCGCCACAGTAGTTAACGGGTTATTACCAAATATCAAGAGGGCTCTTACCCTGTACGGTTCACCTATCCTCATAGCCTTGAATAGTGTGGGAATATGGGCAGAGGGCATAAAAGCACGCCACCCCCCCAAAAGTTTATAATCTTCAGCACCAAGGCGCTTCTTTAGCATACCTTCTGGAAGTTTCTCCTTTAAGGTTGGATAACTGCGGATTACATTCATCCCAAGGATATCGCCTCCAGGAATATCAATGTTTCCAGTTATAGCCCGCAGGATAGCAACAGCCCTCACGGTTTGCAAAGAATTCGAGTTTTGTTCAATACCAAGCCCCCATTCCAGCACAGCAGGTTTGTTCAACGCATACGTCCTTGCCGCCTTTATAATATCAATAGAAGATACCCAGGTTAGTGTCTCTGCCCATTCCGGGGTAAACAACTCTACATGTTGTTTCAGTTCATGAAAGCCAATAGTCCATTGCTCTACAAAATCCTTATCATAGAGACCCTCTTTTATAATAACATGGATCATTGCAAGGGCCAGGGCCGCATCTGTACCGGGTCTTACGGCTAGCCACTGTTCACAACGTTTTGCAGTCTCCGATCTCCTTGGATCAATAGCAATCCCTTTAGCACCTTTATCCAAAGCCCTTTTAACTGAAATGGCTAACTCTCCATCGGGACCAGATACAAGTGGATTATGTCCCCAAAACAGAATACATTTAGGAGAAACCTCTCCATAATAATCCCCTACGACAAAACTACCATACATTAAATTGCTTACGGTAATCCTTGGAATAAAACATTGGGCAAGACCAGGTTCATACCAATTTGGTGTACCAAGGGCGTTTGCAAACCTTACGACGTGCATATAATGATGCCGCCCGGTTCCCTGTCCCAAGGCAATAGATTCAGGACCGAATTCCTTACGGATCTTATCTAATTGAATAGTAATACCACCCAATACCTCATCCCAGGAAATATGCTCCCACTGTCCACATCCCCTCTCCCCTTTTCTTCGAAGCGGCTGACGAAGACGGTCTGGATGATTTGCAATCGCAGGAGTCATAATGCCCTTAATACACATCCATCCTTTATTCATTGGCGATGCAGGATCACCTTTCACCCTTACGACCTTACCATCCCTAACAAAAACAAGCACCCCGCAGCCACCGTGACATATTCTGCAAACACTTCTGAAAACTTGTTCATCATCTCGCAGTTTTGACATCACCTGTTTCCTAAAAATTTTCCTAAATTTTTACTGAAAAATGCCGATATATTATTAAGAGAATTCCTTTGTTATTTACATTAACTTTTTCTTTGGAGATACAAAATGAGTGCTATTACAGGAATTGGCAACCCTTGGGCTCCTAATCCTGGCCAACTCAACAGGATGACAGTTAACATGATAAATGACAAAGATACTGATGGGGATAAGGCCTTAAATGCAAAAGAGTTAGACATCCATGAGGATGTTTTCACAAAAATCGATATCAATAAGGATGGAAAAGCAGACAGAGAAGAACTCAATATCTACTATCCCAAAAGCAAGGTAGATATGCCTACCGTTCAGCTTATCGAAACCAAAGATGCCGATGGAGATAAAACCCTTAATGCAGAAGAATTAAATATCTCTAAAGACACCTTTGCAAAAATAGACGCCAATGGTGACGATAAGGCGGATAGAGACGAGCTTAACGCTGCACATCCCCTCAATGAACTATACAATGTATTGGCTTACCAATCCAATAATATAAAAAATCCTGTCCATACCATCGATACAACGGTGTAACCAAAATATGTTAAATCTTTCGGGAACAGCCGATACCGTATAACATTCCAAATCCTAATGAACCAGCCCTAATAGAAAGAAAAAATGGCGTAAGGATACCAATAACTGGATCCTTTCTAACGGCTAATACCCAAAAAGGAAGCGATAACATACAGAAAGATATGGCTGTAATAACGGAAAGCCATATTCCTTTAAAAGAAACGATGGCAAATGGAATAACAGCTAGCAGAAGAAATAGGAAAAGGATTTGTAGTTTTAAAGTTTGTGGTGTATAAGTATCCTTAAGCATTTTATCCGGAAATTTTTTGTAAACTACCATCCTCCAATAACCACGCCAAAATTTAAGCTTCATATATCTTGCGAGAGAATTCGGATGATTCAGATGGTAAACTATGGCTTCCGGATTAAAAACCATCTTATAGTTAAGCTTCGACATCCTGTACGAAAGCTCTGTATCTTCGTTATTTGCTACAGGAAAATTTGTATCAAATCCCCCCATCTGTAAAAATATACTCCTACGATAACCAGCAGAATAGGTATCTATCATATCAATAGATTTTGCTCTTTTTAACATCTCAAACCTTTCCTCAAACTCAAGTTGAGCAAATCGTGCCATGATACTTTTCTGCCTGTTCCTATATGCACCTTTGACGGCCATTACTTCCGGCTCTTCAAAGGGCCTAATCATTTCTTCAATCCAGTTATCGGAAGGAACACAATCGGAGTCAGTAAAGAGGATTATTTCTCCTTTCGCTTCCTTCGCTCCAATATTCCTTGCAGCAGCGGGACCCTGGTTTTTTTGAAAAAGGTATTTTACCGGATAAGCTCTAACAATTTCCGCAGTCCTATCGGTAGAACCATCATCAATAATAATTATCTCGTAGTCATCGCACTGATATTTCTGCGCCAAAAGGGCTTCAATACACTTGCTAATGAATTTTTGAGAATTGTATGCTGGAACAATCACTGAGACTTTCATAGTCAGAAGTTTCTTCATCAAGTTAACCTCGTGGTGTGGACATTACTTACCAAAATACCGCTCAGTTGTCCGAGTTGCTTATTTTTCTGTGAACAATGCCCACCCTACATGACTAAGGACACAGACAAACAAAGTTTGTCCGTACCATCCTGAAAACCGTATACATAAAATGAAAATTCCTATACGATCGAGGTAATACCAATATACCATATGGGTAAGCCTGCCTGAGTTTTGAAGGGCAAAGCGAAGCCACCATAAAGCCATTTAAACGGCTTAAACTGTTTTTGATGCGTTCGCTTCCTCAACCTACAGGAAAACCCCTATTCTAATATTGTCGCTTTTTCAATAACCACAGGAGAAACAGGTACGTCACGGTGTCCGGCCTTTGTTGTAGTAGATACACTCTCAACTGCATCTACCACATTCATACCTTCTACAACTTTACCAAATACACAATACCCCCAGCCTTCCATATTCTTCCTCTTGTAATCGAGAAAGGCATTATCTACCGTGTTGATAAAGAATTGGGCAGTAGCAGAGTGGGGACTCATTGTACGTGCCATAGCAACGGAACCACGCCGGTTCTTAAGTCCATTATCAGCCTCGTTGGTAATCGGATCACGGGTAGGTTTTTGCTGCATATTTGGGGTAAACCCACCACCCTGAACCATGAATCCTCTGATCACCCGATGAAAGACAGTACCATTATAAAATCCATCTTTAACATAATTAAGAAAATTTTCTACGGTTTTTGGGGCAGCCTCGGAATCAAGCTCAAGGACTATAACACCGAGATTGGTTTCTAACCGAACATGTGGATTTGATGAATTTGCCCAGGTAGACTGCACAAAACCAAATAAAGCAACAACAATAATACCTATAATTACTCTCAAAGTAATCCTCCTTCTATTACATTACTATAGCTTTTATCAAGCTAAGCTGGGTAGGGTGGACATTGCCCACCAAAATATCGTTCACTTATCCGCTTTGCTTAATTTTCGGTGGGCAATGCCCACCCTACTTGACTGAGAACACGGACAAACAAGTTTGCCCATGCCACCCAAAAAACTGCTTCAACAAAATGAAAATTCCTAAACAATGTTTGCTGTGCTAACAAAAAAGATTATCACCCTTTTTCTGGCAAATCAGAACCCCTAATAAGATACTTAAAAAATGTCCTGGCAGATTTTAAGGTTCTTCTTATCTCTCTGGGAGAAAAGATCATTTGTTTTGCCTTATATATGAGGTAAGATGGTCTCAGATAAAATGAGCGTCTTGCATCATCACAAAATCTCACAAGTTCTTCTGATGATAGGTTTTCTGTACTAATGACGGTGTTGTGAAGTCCTTCCTGTGTAATCCATTGAGTAAAGTCAGAAGTATTTATCAATCCTCTTTCCTTATACCACGCATATGCCTCTGTCCCCGGATACACCATAACGGGATAAAATTGGACAGTGTCAGGATTGAGCCTTTTTGCCAGACTTAGTGTCTCCTGAAGTGTTTCCTTGGTTTCACCTGGCAATCCGGCCATAAAGCAGCCATGTATTAATATGCCAGCCTTTCTGGCATTTGCCATAAAAAGTTCCATCTCCTCCAGCCTGGACTTTTTTTTCATATTATCCAGGATTTTTTGGCTTCCACTTTCGAATCCTACACAAAAAGAGCGGCAACCAGCCTTTTTCATAACCTGCATCGTTTCATAATCCAATCCCACTCTGGCGTTGGCCGTCCATGAGATTTTAATCTTTTTTTGGAGTACAAGGTTTGCCAGTTCTTTGCACCTATTTTTATTAACCGTCATGGTATCGTCCTCAAAGAATATGGCCTTTGCCTGAGGAAAGTTTTCTCTGATATATTGCATTTCTGATACTACATTTTCTGCACTTCTCAGCCGAAATCCCCTGCCCATTAAAGTCTGCGGGTATACGCAAAAGGTACATGGGAATGGACATCCCCTGCTGGTAGTAATGGTAACCATTGGATAAAGGGCGTTGGGATTAAAATAATTCTCAATCTTGAGAAACTTCTTATAAACCTTGCTTACAAATGGCAGATCATCCAGATTCTCTATGTATGGTCTTCCCGGATTATGAATAACATTATTACCTTCCCGGAAACTCAAACCGGGTATATTTCTCAAATTCCCTCTAACAGTAAGGGTTTTAGCAAGGTCCAGCAAGGTATAATCATACTCATATCTCGCAAGAGCATCAATCCGCTTATCTATATTCAGGGTTTCTTCAGGAAGCGCTGATACATGGGTACCTACAAGAGTTATAAAAGAAGACGGAAATATTTCTTTCAACTGGCAAGCAACAGTAATGTCATTGTAGATACTCGGCGTGCTGGTATCGAGAATAATAAGAGATGGTTGAAACCTTCTGACCTTTTCAAAGACATCGTTAATTGAATATCCCTCTGCCGGTGCATCTATAAGATTGACATCGAAGCCGTTTTCCATTAATACACCAGTGGCATAGGCCAGCCACATGGGAAAGTAAAGGGTCCCACTCTTGGTAACTGCAGGACTTCGTTGTGGACGAGAAAATTTTTTGAGGAAAGGTGGATTAAGTAATAAAATATGCACGAATTTTTTCCTTTTTCACTAAGATGCTTTAGTTATCTTTTGATTATTTATTTCCTGGTTCGCTGCTGTACCGATTATAGGACATCTTGCACAAATGGTGTTACAAGAGATGTTCTTGTTTCTTGGATCGGCAATCAGATGGCGACTATTCCTGTAATTTTCATTATTCCAGACGTTCATAAAACCTGTGGTAAATACATTGCCAAAGTCATTGCTCAACAATCTGACATCCTGACAGCAGGGAAGAAGTCCACCATCATAACTTATGTAAGCAGAGCGATATGGCCAGGTACAACCCACCTTAATCTGTGGCAGTTCTCCAGATTCACCTTTTCTGAAAAAATCAGCAATCCATTCTTTGCCAGCATCAGGGGGCACAAATGGCCTTAAGAAACGGATCTGATCAACACCAAGTTCTTTAGCCCTGGCAGTTGCTATTTCTAATTCTCCCTCATTAAATTTTGTAACGCAGTATTGCCAGTCTATAAAAGGGGTAGAAGCCCCAATCCGCCTGCGTTCTTCTCCTATTTTCCTGACATTTTCCATAGCCAATTTCATGTTGCCTTTTACCATAAATTTACTGTAGCTTTCCTGTGTAACTCCATGACAAGAAAAGATCAATACTTCAAGACCAGATTCCACAATGCGTCTTGGGAGGTCAGGGTCATTAAAGTTCAAGTTCGATGATATGCTCATCCCAATATTGTTTTTAGCAGCATATCGGATCATCTCCAATGTTTCAGGAAAAAGGAGTGGTTCGCCAAAACCGTAAAGATTGATCTTGAACAAATACATTCCAACCTCATCAATCAATTTCTTGAAATTTTCGAAGGTCATCCTTCCGTATGCCCGTTCACCGTTTATAGGCATCCTTCTGCCATCATAGCAGTAGGCACAACTCAGGTTGCAGATGTTTGTAGATTCAATTTTCAGGATATAAGGATAGGATTTGAGAACTTCTTTTTTGAGGATTCTATTTATTTCCGCATGGCAGAAATTGATAAATCTCTTTAAAGTCATATGTCTCAGAAAAGAAAAAACATGACGTTTTAGTATTTTCCATCTGGCGGTAGGGTTCATTCCCCTTGTTGCCAGATTGAGATTAATTAAGGACATCTGTACCTCCTTATAAGCAAGGTTTTTTAATCAGGGAAGGATTGACAGAAATTGCTTCCCAGGCTTTATTCAATACTTACTGATTTCTATTTTTCAAAAGATGTTTTGCTATTTTCAGTCCCTGATTAACAGCCGCAGGTGTTTGGCAGAAAAAATATCCTCCCTTGCGACCAACTGAATACAAGTTACTGTAGTGGCGTATTGCACGAAAAGTTTCATCCAATTTCGCTTCATAATCGAGTCCGTATACAGGCATACATTCTCTTAACCAGAAGTGACGTTGCTGACGCAGCTCGCTTTTCCTAAAGAGTCCTAATTTTTCTATATCCGTTACTGCCCGTACAATAATTTCTTCGTCTGACATGCCTTGTAAATGTGTAAAATCATTTAATTCGAGACAAATACCTTCCCGATCAGGGAGACTTTTATTACCATACAGGTGATCAGGATAATAAATTCGGTTGAAAATCAAATCTTCCTGGGGATGGTAAGTATAAATAAAGGGACGAGATACACGTTCTCTCCGGTTATAAGTTAAACAGATGATTAAGGTATCCAGATATTTGCTCGGTGGAATTTTAGCTTCGAGAAGGTTATTGAGTTCGTTTACTGAGGCTGTCCATACCACATCCTTCACGAAAAATTTCCTTTCACCTACTTTGACTCTTTTGATAAGGTCTTCTGCTTTTTCAAAGGATATGGGGCCGCAATTGAATATTGTTTCTCCGCCCAAAAGGTGAAATTTCTCCCAAAGTTTTTGCGGTATCGTTTCAAATCCCCTGGCAGGATAATACCAGGATTTCAACCGATGTGCTTTTTTAGGGATTTCTTTACGATTCTCAATATCCCGGTCAGTTCTCAAAAACCAGTCACGGTGTATTTTATCACCTGACATACAGGTCTTTTTCAAAATAAAAGAAGAAAAGATATCATTATAATAGGAATGCCCGGCTTTTTCTTCAATAAAGAATTGGAGGGAATTTTCATCAAAGGTCTTCGGTGCATTCCTCCGGAGTCTGGACAAAATCATTTGTTGTATATATTCTCTCGGGTAAAACGGCAGATCAAGGAGACTGGGGGGAAATTTCCAAAATTTCCCTTTTGCATGAAAGGCAACGCACCATGTTCTTGTTATGACTTCTTCATTTTCCATTAGTGCCAGCAACAATTTGTCTGATTCCACATTTGGATCTAATAACAAAACGTGAGGGCCAAGGTCAAATGTTATATCGTCCACTCTAAAGGTACGGCAATCTCCCCCAACGCTGCTCTCCCGTTCCAAAAGCACACATTTCTCTCCAGCATTGGCAAGGGCGTAAGCAGCAGTCAAACCAGCCACACCTGCACCAACAATTAAGGTAATCTTCTCAGATGAGTGCATGTTAATTCTCCATAAGCCAAACAAACCAGCAAATTTTTTGTCAAAAATAGTATGGGTTAAACGAAGCGAACCTATCGTTATTATTATATTTTTTGAATTCGCTCCGATTAATCTAACCGGCAGATACTATCGTTCTTGAATAGTCCCTATCAGGCGACCTTCCTTGTGATTTCATCATATTGCCGTAGCTGTTCTGCTACAAACCCAAGCATTCCTTTGAAACCGATGGCCTTTGTAGGGCAAACTTGAAAGCAATAGAGGCACTCAATACAACCATTGTTCCGATCTTCAATTATTTCGGGAAGTCTCAATCCGATAGGACAATAATCCTTACATCTCGTACAACCTTCTTTACACAGTGTCTTATCAAGTGAGAATCCATTAAACACCATATCTTCGTTTATGTAATTGTCCTGTCTAAGACCAGTCCGGTACAAAATATTTTCAATGAATTTTGTTGAGCACAGGTAATTAAAAAAAGATGTATTTCTTATAGCCAAAAAATACTTTTGTCGTTTTGGACTGTGGATGAAAGAGACCAGGGGGTTTGCTATTGGTTCTTTGAATTTCTTTGTCAAGCCGTTCAAATCAAGACCATCAACAAATTCGTGATAGGCTTCTGTTATAATGCCTAGATTCTCTGCAGCCTTTAATGTAGTGACTTTACGGTAGTCAAAGGTAGCAATCCTGGCGCATGTCAGATCGATAAGATACGGGTCCGTACCGACAATGATAAGTCCAGTACTGACAGGAGTTCCCCGGGTCGGGCCAAAACCTTCCATGGAAATAAGTCCATCGACAATATGGAGATGAACATTTACTGCTTTGGTAATGTTTAAAATATTTTCGGCAAGGTTTTTGTACGTATGGATCTTCCTCTTGTTCTCCTGTCCCACTAAACACCCTACCATATTTTTTAAACAGACACTCATTCCCGTTGCAAAATGGGTCTTGATTTTCGGCATATTGATAAAAAAATCAGTTTCCAGGCATTCCCTTGCTACGCCTATCTTATTCCCGTTTCCGAGCACTACTTCTATTTTCTCAGAATAATTCAAGTCTGCCACCTTTACCGAATAGTATTGTGCAAGTTTGTCAATAACGAGCCGGGAAATCACACTGATGCCATTTCTGTAAAATCCACTATTTGTACCGTCTCCTATCGTAATATTTTTATATCCGTTTTCCTTCAGAAATTCTATTACCGTTGCAACGACTCTCAAGTCCGTAGTATTCCCTGTTAGTGCGTTCATGTTACTGTTCAGGTTAAGCTTCAGAAAGATGTTTGCAGTATTTGATGCAGGCAGGAGGTCTTTATATCCCTCCAGGGTGCGGAATAATCCATGTCGTATATCGTCCTTCGAATATGCACGCATAATATTTAGTCTAAACATGCTTTAATACCTTCCTTCCATTATGTTTTACTTTATCATGGTGAGTATTTAAGAGAATGTTTATTCCACGAATTACATCTTCTACTTTAACAGATTCAATACAATTTTCCTTCAAAAGACATCCTTTTTGGTTACATGGGCAACAAGGAAAGTTTTTTTGAACAATGTAATATTTGTTTCCGAGCGGGCGCCACTGGGAGACAGATTCTGGACCAAAAATAAGCACTGATGGAAGGTTGGCAATCCCTGCCATGTGAGAAGGTCCACTGCTGACACCGATGTATAATGAGCACATTTCAAAAAGAGCTGTCAGTTGTTTGAACGAATGTATTTCGGTTGCTCCAATAATTACATCATCATCTATGAATTTTTTTACCCGTTTTATTAAAGGTAATTCCTCAGGTGAACCGGTAAGAATTATTTTTGCCCCATACTGAGCAATTAAATAACGCCCGACTTCAGCATATCTCGATTCTGGCCAGCGTCTTACCGCCTGTCTGGCACCAGGATGTATAACAACCAGCATATCGTCTTTCTTTACACCATTCTTACTCAAGAGGTTATTGATAAAAATTCTGTCCTTATCTGTTATAAACATCTGGGGCAGCACATTTTTGTCTACTTTTGCACCCAGGGTTCCAGCAATGATTGTATGGTACTCTGACTCATGAAGGGATTCCTTGTAGTCAGCTATTGAGGTTAAAAGGTACCAGCCTCCTGATGCAGCAAAGCTTACCCTGTAGGGAATATTACCGAAAACCATGAGGAGTAAGATATTTCTCACATCTCCTCTGAAATCTGCAGCCAGATCAAACTGCTCTTTCCTGATCAGTGACAGGATATGAAAATATTCCCGACAAGCACGAAAAAAAGTTTTTTTAAAGAACCAGGGAGGATCATACGTCAGAATAGCATCTATGTGTGGATTCCCCTCCAATATCTCACGGGATTTTGATGAAGTTAAAAAAGTGATATTAGCTTCAGGGAATTGTTCACGGATTGCAGATAATGTGTGGGTAGTGAGCAGGACATCACCAATATAATCTACACGAATAAGGAGGATTTTTTTTGGTTTTTCAAAAATCCTTATTTTTCCCCACATCTTCCATGGTATAAAGATATGAGGAATAGTCCAAAGAATGAAGCCAATAATATCAAAAACAAAGACAATCCTTCTTGTATTTTTTTTAACAAATTTGTATTTCATACAATCATTATTTTATTGTAAAGCAAACTACTACTACTTAAAGGCAATAGCTTTGCTGTTTGGCTGCAAACCAACGAAAGTCTCTCATTTACCTTGAGGTCACTTCAGATAGTTCTTTACCTTGTTCCTCAATGTATTTCATGATTATAGTAATCCAAGATTAAAACTGAAGTACTATAGCTAAAAAGAAATGCTATTTAATAGCATTGAGTAAGTACGGATAAATTTGAGAATGGATTTCCTTCATTTTGTTTACCAGATCAAAATAAGGCTGGTCCTCTATATTTAACAGTCCAAAGTTATTATTTTCACCGTCTGTTGTACGACCGGATGCCGGTTGGTCAACATATTGGTACCATACCCAGCCAATAATGAGGGGAGATTCTATAAGACGGGAAATATATCTTTCGTACCAGAGACCCCTTTCTTTCTGAGTTTTAAAAGTATAACCAGGCCCTTTTGTGTTAGGTAATCCACTATCCATTGCCTTGAACCCGAATTCTGTAATTAATATGGGCTTTTTGTGATAGTGCCAGGACCTTTCAAACAATTCAATGGGAGCAACGGCATCGTAGGGTTGAAAGCAGACAACATCGACATAATTACCCATAGCTTCCAACACCTCAGGGGGGGCAATGTTACTGACGAATCTAACGCCTAAGATCATATGATTTGTATCATACTTTCTAATAACAGAATAGTGCATCTCAAAAAAAGCATCCGCAACAAAACGCAAGAAAGCTGATTTATCTAATTGTGCCTTTATACTATCCTTAATTCCTGCGTTAATTTCCGTGTAGGTTAACAATTCTTCAAATTTGTTGATTTCTGTTCCCCACACAGCCTTAAAGGCTTCCACACTGCCGGCATAATGATTTGTTAAAAAATTAACAACGGCCTCCTTACCAGGCCTATCTGAAGAAAGCACGAAAAAAATGTCAAATAATTCTTGTCTTTTTAATGGATTGCCATTCCATGGTAATTCATTGCCTAAAAAATATCCCAGAAGACAGGGATTGTCTTTCTGGATTTTAGTTACCGCGGCAGCTTCTTTATCCAATAATTGTTTAAATTTTTCATCAAATATATCCGGAAAGCGGTTTGGATTAGGATGGCTTGCATCCGTTACTGATACTGACATTGCACTCCTCGGACCAATTGCATCCTCATAGACAAATAGCTTGGAAAGTTCCGGATCACTCTGGAACACGGTATTGAAACCCCAATCCCGTAATCTCCCGGAGGTTTTTTCTACCCATTCTTCACCGGATTTGTAATGTTTGGGCAAATTTTTTTTATAGAGATCTGATCCGACCTGGTCTATGCTGGCAAGACTGACTCCAACGACTACAAAACCATTCCCTTCAGGGTCTATCAACCACCATTTGTTACGTATTTTTTCAACATGAAAAAATCCCGTTTTTTTCCCTTTGATATGTTTCAGTCCACCGTATTTATCTAAACTATCATGATCTATAGAAGCAGCTTCGGGAATCTCGGGAGAAGATACAGAAACAATTAATATATCATCAAACCAAACAGTGCCGGTTACTCCCTGCACCCCCAGAAGTACAGATATATGCCCTGCCTCCTCAGGAACAACAAATACTGCCTTTTCCTCACGCCAATCCTGAGTTATTTGAACGGGAAATGTTTTAAAGAAAACAGGATTGGGAACTCCCCTGATGAAACAAGCAATTGACATGGTTACACCGCTTTGCAATGAGTCAAAATTGACAGTAGCCTGAATATCTTCAGTCTTAATCCAGACTGACGCCTGATACCATTTTCCAGCCTCTAGTCCGAAAATCTCTTGTGTTAATCCAGCATCTCCGGTTGGTGAGCTTTTTATTATCTTCGCTGAACCTTTTCCTGAGTGAGTGATTTCACTATCCTGCAGATATTTGGCTTTCCGATCAGCAGTGGGAAACCCAACCTTTTCTAAATTAACCCAACCATCTATAGTGTTCTTACTGGAAGGGTTACCTTTTTCAAAGCCGGGATTTTTTAGAAAATCTATGGCACTTTTCAAGGGCTCTTTGTCTGCTATTTCTAATTCTATCTTATCCGGCACTTCTGACAGACTCTTTATCGCATCATCCATCAGTTTGTCAGCAAGAGTAAAATTGCCCTTTTCTGCTGCCTCTCTGGACATTTGATCCAATTTTAAGGTTTTCGAAATATTGAAACCTTTGTCCTTTTTTTCTTCAGCTAAAGTACGGAGTTTCTCGGCTTTCTGCATAAGAGATTCGCTGGTAACCGGCGCTGAATAAACAATGTCAGGTTTTTCTTTAGCCGGAGTTTCAGATAAGGATTCTATTGCATCGTCCAGCAGTCTGCAAGCAAGACCGAGGTCGCCTTTTTCCGCTACCATTCTTGATTCTTGATCCAATTTTAATGCCTTCGTTATATCTATCCCCCCTGCTTCCTTTTCTTTAATCAGCGCATGAACTTTTTCTGCTTTTCTCACAAGCTCCTCTATGGTGATACCCGTTGTATCTTCAGCCTGAGAGTGTTTAATGAGTACCCCGGAAAAAGTAAGGAAAACCACTGTTATAATAAAATATTTGGAAAGTCTGTTTTTACACATGTGGATTCTCCTTGATAGAATTATTGTGAACTCGAGTGGCCTTTTAAAAATAATTTTTTTATCATCGGTAAAAACTTTAACATAACAATTATCAAGAAATCAAAGTATCTTAAAGATGGATTGGAATAAAACATATTTTTTAAATCACTTTCATTATCCGGTAAAGGATCGGTGTTTTTTGTTATAATGCCCTTTTTTAGTGCATACTGAAAAGCTTTCGTTTCAGGTTCTAATCTGATCCAATTCAGAAATGGCCCGCCCCTTCCCCGGAGGAGCAACTTTGCTTTTAAATAAAAAAGAATCGTTTTAAGAATTCCTGTAAAAGTCTCTCCCGGAGGGTTTACAAATATGCTATAAGTTACATTCAGAGCACTTAACTCTTTGTCTCCGGTAAACAGTTTAAGGCTATCTTTAATATCCTTTTCGTCTAATTCTTTCTGTAAGGCGTTTAAGGCGCTTTGTGAGACTGCATCAGGTGAAAATGTAATGTTTGTACAACCTGCCTCAATCGCAAGAAGCAAAAAATCCTTTGATATGTGTTTAAGCTCCATCCACGCAGACCATTTTAATTTCAACCCTCTTTTTATAATTTCTTTACAAAGTTCTTCTGAGTTTTTTAGTGGCACATTGAAAACCCCGTCGGCAAACATAAATTGCTTGATATGATACTGCCTGACTAAGTATTCTATTTCATCACAAACATCTTTTGTCTCTCTTATTCTTAACACATTGCCATTCAACTGAGGGTAGTTGCAATACGTACATTTTAAAGGACATCCTCTCCTTGTTTGAATACCAAGGCTTTCTATATGATTTAAATAGGGGGTGATGTTGAAAAAATCTCTTTTAGGGATAGGCAGTTTCTTGAAGTCAGGCAAAGGCCTAAAACCGGTAAATAGCACTTTCTTTTCAGTGCGAATATATATGCCACGAACTGATCCAGGTTTACCCAGATTATCTAGCAATTCAGGAAAGCTCTCCTCCCCTTCCAGATAAATTCCAAAATCAATCGAAGGATTTCTTTCCATAATCTTCTCAGCAAACATGGAAAATCCGGCCCCACCAACGATAATTTTCGTGTCAGGCACCGTTTTACGTATCTTTTCTAAGAGATATTGAAAATGCTTATAGTAGTAAAAAGGCGCGATTCGATATTGATTATCGATATTCCTTAAAGAAACACCAATAATATCCGGGGAAAAATTTATAATACGGGTTTCTAATTCCTCATAAGGGTTTGCAGTTGTATTGGGGTCGAATATCTGGACTTCATGACCACGCTGGTATGCAGCAGTGGATATATAAGCGAGTCCCAATGGATAAACGGGAAAATATTTGTTGTGACCGAGATAGGATTGTATAAGAAATACTTTCATAATGAAATAAGTTCCTTCTTTGTATCCGTATCGTTGAGTTTCAAAACATATCCAAGTTCAGGAAGCGGATATTTCCTTATCGTATATAAATAACGTGCATAATGGTCCGGGTAACTTTGAACATAGTGCTCAAAAAGCCTGGTGTAGCTTTTCATCCACATATCGATAAACGCTTCCTTACCAAAACCGTTATTCAGATTAGCAACGGGTTCATGTATTACAATTTTATGTTTATTGTCTTTTTGTCTGACAATAAATATGGGCAAAGACGGCGCTTCTGTACTCAGGGATAAGGATGCCCCTCCGGTAGAAAGCAACAGAGTACCGTTTAAAAATGGCATGGACATCCGTTTCCCTCCGATAATTCCGTCTAATGAAATTACCACGATCTCATTGTTCGCTAATACCCTATAGATTTGTCTTATGGACTTTCCCTCGTCCAGATAAATAAATTTTGCAGGGAGAGAAGATTCGCTTTCCAGCTCCAGCTTCATGATAATGTTATGGGAAGATGCCTCCGTATCTTTTTCAAATGTTAAGGGGTTTGCAGCAATCTGGTGCACTTTGTAGCCGTTGTACCCGAGCGCAGGCAGAATTATCTTCCACGAGCCAAAATGCGTTATACAAAGTATGGCGCCTTTCCCTTTATCAAGGGCATTTTGAAGATGTTCAAATCCTTCGAAATACGATATTTTGTTGATTTTATTTCGGTTCAGTTTTGGAAATGTCCAGATCTCAAGGAGGTCTTTTCTGAAATTTTGCATAGTACGCCGGAGTATTATATCCAAATCAGGCTCTGATAAATTTCCAAATAATACCCTTAGATCATTTTTAATAATTTGAGTCTTTCCACCAATCAGTATATAACCAGAAAGATTGCCTATTATATAAAGGACTTTTAACGGTAAATAGGGCAGAATAAACCTTATTGAATACAGAAAAAGGGTTTTGAAAAAATTTGTTATAGCTTGTTCCATAGTTATATTATGTAGTTTATATATGTGTCATTCCAAAAATTTCAATGAACGATAGCATACCTTCCTTGTACAGGTGTTTTTTGTGTTTGTAAAGTCCCGGAGCAATGGGCGAGGTTGAATAATGCCATGCCAATCCCTAAAATCATCCATAAAGTTTCATCGAAGTATACCATATCAACCATACCGAAACAGAGCGTAGAAATCATTCCCGAAGCAAGACAAAGTAACATGGTTTGATAGTATGGATCTATAGGCTTCGCAGTAATTATTTTAATGGAATAGAAGAACTTTACTAATAGCCATAACCAGATTGAGAATCCAATAATACCGAGTTCAAAAAAAACCGAGAGGAATATATTATGGGATGGAACCATTTCTCCAATTCCATATCCTAAACCGGATGTTTTATCCCACATATCTGATAAAGTTTGATTCCATATAATAGCACGCGTTTCTGCCGATCCTCCACCGATAGACTTGCTAACTCCCGATACATTTTTTCCAAGTTCAACGAACCGAACCAAAGGAAATAAAACAATGATAGTGACAAAAGTTATAACTATTGCAGTCAGAAAATATCCTCTCAATGGCTTATAATTTATGTATAGGAAGGTAAGCCCGGCTAAAAGCCCAAGTAGACCACCTTTAGAAATCGTGGAGAGTTGTCCCGCTGTTAATAGCAGCACGACGAGAAGAAAAGCAACTTTTTTTTTCCCTTTTGCTAAGAGGAATAGACCAACGGCCAAGATAATAGACAGATTGAGAAAATATGCCGTACTTTGGGTATAACTTAATCCATGTCCCCGCACTTTAGGTATGGTATTCCACTGAAATGACAAATGAAAGTTACCATATTGAAATATCGGAAATGAATGCTCATCGCAGTGCAGTGAGGTTATTGCCAGGACCGCATTAATTATACCAAGGAAAATGAAAGCACTGATTGTAAAAGTGAACATTTTTCTTGTCCGAATCAAACTCACGGAGAGGTAAAAACCAAATAAAGCGCCTAATAAAGGCACTGATTCAATGAATAATCCCTTTAATGAAGATGCCCACAGGGAGGATAAAGCAATCCATAAGAAAAATAGTTTTACAGGAAGGTCTATCGGGGTTTGTGGGTAAGGCTCCCGTGCCTTTGCACATTTAGCCATGATACAGGAAATAAAAGCTATAAACAACATGATATCATTAATTATAAAAGGGATCATTTTTATATTTGAATGATGCGCTTCGATATATTTAATAACAAAAGGAAGGTGTTCTGATGTTGTAGTAGAAATTAAAAATAGTTGATTTGCTAAAGTAAGAACAGCTAAAGTGTAAGAAAATTCAGGCCATAGTATAAGAAATATTAGCCCCGTCATTCCAACAAACACCGGTATAATATATTGGGGCATTAAGATCGTTGTATATCCAAGAAAAGCTTCGAATGAAATAAGAAAAATCCATATCCATTTAGACTTTAGGAAACGGATGTTTATCAATTTATTCATAGATAGATTATATGTTTTTCATATCGTTAGAGCTTTATTAAATATCGTGCCGGCACAAGGCGGATTAATTTTCTGGATAATTTTTAAAGTCTCTTGGAGCTTATCGGCAGAAACGTGACCTGATGCTACAACAAGAAGAATAACGTCTGCAAAATTTGATACAATAAAGGCATCATTCCCATCACTTATGGCAGGTGTATCGAAAATAATCCAGTTAAATCCTGCTTTAGCACCTCTTATTAATTCTGAGAGATTTGCTGGAGTAATGATTTTTAAAGGATTAGAAAAAAAAGAACCGCATGGGATTATTTTTAAATTATCATGACTTGTAGGCTGAATAACTTCTTGTAATGTTTTTCTTCTACTAAGATAATCAGCCAAACCAACAGAGTTTGAAATTCCAAAAAACTTGTGTATTGAAGGATATCTAAGATTAGAATCAATAAGAAGCACTCCATGGCCTGCTTCTGCTAAAACTAAGGACAAATTCTTATTAATAATAGTTTTACCTTCTTCCCGATTTGTGCTTAATGCAACGATAACACCAGGATTTTCTTTCTTCTGGGTGAAAAAATCCAAATGCGTTTTTATATTCCAAAAATGATCAGTAAATTCAGGTGATATTTTTCCTTCAATTGTTCTTTCCTTTACTTTTGGTACAACCCTCCATATAGGTGGAGTTGTGAGCTGGATGAGATCCTTTTCCGTTCTGATCTTATCGTTTGTATATTCTAACAACAAGGTTAAAAGGAAACCAAACATAGAGCCTAACACTAAAGCGGCAGCTAAGTTCAGCTTTTTTCTGGGGAAGAAAATGTCTTTTTTGATGTTAACAGAGGATCTTGCAGGCTGAATTATAGCGGCATTTGCAATGTTAATATTTTCGGCAACTTTGGCGTACTCTAAGTTCTGTTTGATTGTTCTGTACATATTATTCAAAATATCAACCTCTCTGTTAAGCCTGTTCAATTTTCCCTCTTTTTTGGCGATGTTCTCAAGCTCTTTATAATATTTTGCTATCGTTTTATCTAAAAATTCTTTTCTTACAGCGAAGGTTACGATATCGATTTCTGTATCACCATAGCGTTCAATTAGATTTTGATAATATGGATTTGTCGATACCGTTTCTGATGAGAAAGTTTTTGTTATTTCTTCCTTAATAATCTTTTCCAAGGCGTCGACCTGTGCAAGAGTTGCCTTTACGTCAGGATGTTCAAATTTTAATTCTAGTAATTGTCTGGCTAACTGAAGCTTCAAGGTGCGTAGTTCACTCTTATGCTCTGTAATACTGGGGTTAGCTTCTATAGTTTCCGAGCTTTTATAAAATTCAGGCACAGTGTTAAGTGTCTTTTTAATAGAACCAAGTAAAGAAATAGATTCAGCCAGAGACATTTCGGCATTTTCACATTGAGTTTTTGTGCTGTAGAGAGATTCAATGAGATTCGTAGACTGATTGGTAATATCAGATGCTATGTTTTTTGTCTTGTATCGTTCAACAGAATTTTCAGCAAGCCGAAGCCTTCTGACCATATCCTTATGTTGCCGCTCCAAAATATGGCGTGCAATACGAGCTTCTTCCTTATATTCTTTACATAATAAATCGATACATGCGTTTGCCAGCGCATTAGTAAGTTTGACCGACTGTTCTAAGTCGTCTGAATACCCAGTAATCTCTATGGTTTCAGAGCCACCAACCTGTTTTATTTTAAAACCTTTTTTTTGCCGTAGTAACTTCGGTATTTTAAATAAACTTATCTGCAAATCTTTTGCATCAAAGGTTCTTCCTTTTCTATCCCGTAAATCAAACTCTTTTATTATCTTTGATATAATAGGAGATGCGAAGAATAAGGATATAAGTGTGTCAGGCACGTTTCTCGCTTCGACGTAAGAGAGTCTGCCTGATTCCTCGGGGAGATTACCGATAAAATCAGTTTGTAGATTTCTGGTGTTGATAACAACTTTGGCAGACGTCTTATAAATCGGTTTAGAAATATAAACAAGAAGTAATGAAACAAAAAAAATTACTGATACTGATTGTATAAAAATCCATTTCCACTTTATAAGAATTTCCCAATATCTTCTAAATTCCATGAAATTAGCTTCACCTTTTTAGCTCACTTCTTCAAGTAGCCTTTTTTTTCAATTGTTTTATGTATTTCACTGCAGCAACTAATATTTTTAGTACCCTGGTTGCAGTTTTACTTTCGAAAATAGTAATCATGTGTTTGTTTAGTAAAGGTTTAATTAAAAAATTTGGTACGCCGTAATTGAATAAATAAAAAATGAGATTCAAGTATCGGACTTGGATAAATTGGAATTGTTTCCTGTAAACATCTTTTTCTTCATCAGTTATTATGCCGTCTTTTTTTGCCTTATGATAGAGCTCTGTGCCAGGGAAAAAAATAAGGGAAAAAAGCTGTAGATGAAGCGGACGTGGAAGCTTCAGGATAAATGTGAGCGTTTCCGCAATATCTTCCTTTGTTTCGTATGGATTGTCGAGGATAAAATCATAAATAGCAGTAACGGAACTTTTAAATTTATGTATATTCTGGGCAGCCTTTAAGACGATCTCGTTGCTAGTTGTCCTATGGTATAACTTTCTCGTCCTGTCGCATGCAGTCTCAATTCCCATTTGAATTTCATACATCCCCGCATCAACAAGATAGGATAATTTTTCTTCTGTAATGGTACTCGGACTACCCAAACACCGGAAGGGAAGACCTATTTTTTCCTTATACAATTTACTGAATACTTTCATTTCTTCTGTGGTTAGAACGAAGAAAGAATCATCTGATATTTGAACCCCCTCAATAAAATCATACACGCTCACTATTCTTCTAATCTCTTCTACAACAAGTTCGGGCGCACGCCGTCTTAAATATTTTTGCCCTTCATACATTCCACGAAAAGACATGCAATAACTACAACGATGCGGACACCCTCTTGTAGTCATGGTCATATAAGAAGGTTTCTGTGACAAGGGGTCTTTAAAAAGAAATCTTTCTAAAGCCGAGGTATCCAATCGGATCATCATGTTTATATTTTTATCCCAAATATAGCTGTTTTCTGTGGAATAATCAGGGAATGGAAGAGTGTTTAAATCTTCTTTGAGAGGTCTCAGCTCATTTCTCGTGATACCCCCATTATGTTTGAACCAAAAATTCTTTGTGTTTAAATAGTTTTCCTTGTTCTCCATTCTTCCTAATAGTTCAGCAATCGCTTCCTCACCTTCGCCTAAACAGACTATATCGCAATATCGTAATGACTCATCGGGTTTAATCGTCGGGTGAATCCCCCCCCACATTACGGGTATACCCAGCTTACTTTTTATTACCTGCGTAAGTTGAACAGCCCTATCAAAGTGGCAGGTAAAGAGGGAAATACCGATAAGATGAGAATCTCTGCACAGTTCAATTATTTGTTTTATACAGGATTCGTTGAATTGATATATACTGCCTGAAGTTGCTTTTAGATCAAACTCTTGATCAGAGAGAAAAAGTAACTGTACTTCAAAACCAGCCTTTTTAACAAAGGCTGCAATACTTCTTACTCCAAATGCAGTAATATCGGAATAAGGGGAAATAAATGTAACTTTCAATTTCCTATCTCCAATTAACTTTCAGAGTGTCTAGTTTTGTAAGGAAACAATAAATTTTTTGCTAATTCTATGTCCTCAATAGGAAATACCCGGGTTATTAGCAAAGATGACATATAAATGATAATACCGGCTGGCAAGGTTATAAATGGATTTGTATCGTGAAAACAAGCAATAAACAAAGCCATTGCGCCGGCACAAAGGGCAGGCTTTATAAAAGTATATATAAGGTTTAGACATCCCAGACTTTGAGAGACAAAATAAAATGTCAAAACAAAATAGGTACCGTAACATGCAGTAGTAGCAATGCTCGCGCCGAGAAAACCGTATTCTGGTATTAAAATCAGATCAAAAATGAGATTTACCAGAAAGGCGATGGCTGTACTGATAGTACTTAAACGCTGTTTCTTTATAGAAATGAGTGTGAAAGTATTTAATGAATTCAAAAAGAGAAATACAATAGACAGCCCCATGATCCTTAAAGCATTTGTTGAGGCCAAAAATTTTGTACCGTACGTGAATTTTAAGATGACATCTGAAAAACAGATCAATATCATACTGATGGGTATACTTATTATGTAGAGGAACTTAAATGCCTTTTTATAACTAAATACAAATTTATTCTTCTCTTCACTATTTCCCAGTTTGCATAAAATAGGAAAAATAACGGATACAAAGCTTTGAGGGACTATGATAAGCGTATATACAAATACGTATGGGACATTAAAAAAAGCTATGTCTGTGGTGTCCTTAAGCAGCTTAAGTACAAATATGTCAACTCGCAATATAGCTATAGAAAGAAACGTTGTAATGGCGATGGGCAGGGACTCATAGAAAAGGTATTTACAATATTTAAAGTCGTACTGAAATAGTGGTAAGTTATAATTTTTCAGGTACACAATTAATCCTAAAAATCCATTTATTAAATATGATATTCCTATACCTGCAAATAATGCGATAAAT
>JBDIVL010000036.1:0-40353 GCA_039794405.1 Candidatus Jinrextremum sp.
AGAAGACTCGTAAGGGATTATGAGCGATTGCCTGAAGTATTGTCTGGCCTTCATTTCCTTGCTTTCGCCATACTTATGCTAAGAAGATTTGCTGAGGTGATATTTCAAAGTGCATAACACGCTCTAGTTTCTGCCAAAGGTTTTCTAGCAAATTTTACTTGAAAAACTATATAATTATTTGATGTAAACTTATCTAAAAAAGCTAAAGCATCTCGTCCTCCATCTGGTTGTGCAGTTGGAAAGCAAATAACATGCTGATAATATTTTGCTAACAATGCTTGACAGAATTGTTGAAATCTCTCTGGACCTAAATTCTCAAATAGATATTCCATACTAATCTCCTAAAGATTAAATGGACTTAGTAAAGATGCTATCCCTTAAAAGTCATACTTTCCCAATAAAATCAAGAATTAGAGAACAATAGATAAAAAATTAAATACCCCTCAAAATAAATGATATTCATACGACCTATAATAATATCTGAAAATATTAATAAAATCTAATCTTTACTTAGTGCTTCCTCTTCCCTGCACTTAGTAACGCTTAAAGGTTTTATTTCTTTTAAAACATTCATCTTTTTCTCTTTAACAACGTAGAGGTCATATTGGTTTTGGAGATTTAGCCAAAGTTCTGGAGATGTCCTGAAATATCTTGATAGCCTTATAGCCATTTCAGAACTGATATTTCTTTTCTCATTCACAATTTCGTTTATCGTCCTAAATGTGGTATGGATCTCTTTTGCTAAATGTGATTGAGTTATCCCTAAAGGTTTCATAAAATCTTCTTTTAAGATTTCCCCTGGATGTGTTGGTTTCCTTCTTAAATCAACCATATTCTTACCTTCTTTCAATGATAATCTATAATTTCAACATCATAAACGTCTGACCCTTCAAATCTAAATACGATACGGTACTTATCGTTAATTCTTATACTATGTTTCCCTTCATAATTTCCTTTTAATACTTCTAGCCTATTCCCCGATGGTACCTTTAAATCACCCAAGTTATGTGCTGCATTCAGATAATCCAACTTCCGTAATCCAATTTTACACACAGAGGGATCAAACGTTCTACATTTACCTGTTACGTACAATTTCTCAGTATCTTTGTCTTTGAAAGATTTAATCACGGTTTTTTTATGACGGCAAAGATTTGTTTAAATACTGAGATAATATAACACATAAGGTTATAATAATAAACTATATTTTCTCAATCCCTTATTTATAGCTTTGGTGACAGTATTTTTGAGGTGTGAAAAGTCACAAGTGTTTTATTATACAAGACGTAATTTCTTCATGCGGCGGGTTCAATTCCCGCCGCCTCCACCATATGGAATGAAAGGGAGCAATAGAGATGAAAGAATCTTAGAATGAAGCATTAAAAAGAGGTTACTGATATTAAAGTATAAGTATTCCTTCTAAGTTGTCTCAAATTGCAAGCTTTTCAGCATTTCTCCTGGAACACGCTTGCTTAAACCCAATATCTCAATCCCAACCACGTTATCGTTAGTATCGTAATCAAGAATTACTCCTGGTTTTATCTCTTCTGAATCAACAATAACTGTTATCTCAAAAGCTAAAACCATATTATACTTAATTCATATGAAACCACAATAAACAAAATCATCCTATCAAACTAATTGATTTTTATACATAAGCTTACTATAATTTATGAATCTGGTGACACATTGGTGACGCCATTTTTATAATACGATAAATTATAAGTTGTTTTGTTTCAAATATATAAAAAATTTACGGGTTCGACTCCCTGCTTCGGCAAATATATAGAGAGTTGACGTACACCTACCGGACAGACCTTAAAATTTGAGTAAACACATCAATTTATTTCTTTTAGCAACTGATAACTTACTACGACATAAGACAAAGACCATTGTCGTTTGTCTGTGTATTATTGCCATCCTTTCACCCTTTATCACTGCTATTGCTATTTCCGAAGGTGTAAGGGCGCAATCGCAAGCCTCCGTTGAAGAGGGTGCAGATCTCTACCTTACTTTTGATGAATTTGGCAGGAATACGGCTGTTCCCCTCAAGTACCTGGATGAAATAAAAAAGATCTTTGGGGTAACAAAGGTTGTACCGCGAATTATTGGACGCGGTTTCCTGCAAAATAAGCTTGCCGTTATTGTTGGTATAAATCATGAAGATATCCCAAAATCTATTTCATGTATTTCCGGAAAAATTTTTGAGAATGCAAATGAGGTAGTTGTGGGACAGGAGTTGGCAAAACATTTCCGTTTAAACATCGGCGACCAGTTCAGCATGCGCGGACAACAGCGAAAGACCTTTACGATAGCTGGATTCTTTTCCGCAGATGCCCATATTTGGGGATCGTCTATGATACTCATGTCCCTTAAGGATGCAGGAGAATTGTTTGGTAAAGGTGATGTTGCTACAGACTTTCAAATTTACACCCTGCCGGGGCATAATTCAGAAATCGCTACCGATTTATATGATATCCTGCAAAATGAACCTTACAGACTGCAGGATAAACATATGATACAATTGTATTTTAAAAAAGGGTTCATGCTCAAAGAGGGTATTTTTACCGCTCTCTATAGCGTTGCGTTTGCACTCGGTATACCTGCTATCCTAGTAACCTCCGGCTTTGGTTTATCTGAACGGAGAAAAGAAATCGGGATTATGAAGGCTACAGGATGGCATACCCTCGATGTTTTAGAATTAATTTCCTTTGAGCAGCTACTTATTAGTTTACTGGGGGCAACTATTGCCATAGTGCTTTCCATTCTCTGGGTTAAATATCTTAATGGCGCATTTATTGCGCAGTTTTTCATTGCTGAGATACCCATGTTACCGAAATTTACCTTACCGTCTAGGTTTTTACCATTACCATGCTTCCTGAGTTTTTTCTTTGCCTTTATCCTGACGATGGTTGGCAGTGTCTATTCTTCCTGGAGGGCATCGACCGAATCGCCGGTTGTATCCATGAAATAATGATAAAAACTGAAAAACTCTGTAAATCGTACAACCATCATCTACGCCATGAAGTGCGTGCCATATACGACATTAACCTGGAAATTTCGAAAAATAGCCTCGTGGTACTTACCGGTCCTTCTGGTTCCGGGAAAACCACACTTTTGAATATCATTGGCACTCTGGATAGACCCACAGCGGGAAAGGTATTCATGTATGGTCATGATATCACCTCATTTTCCGATATAGCGCTCTCACGTCTGCGGCGGGAAAAGATCGGTTTTATCTTTCAAGACTTCCATCTCATCCCAAGGCTTTCCAGTTGGGAGAACGTTTCTTATCCCCTCATTCCACTTGGGATCAATTTTAATGAGCGGTTTGAAAGGGCTCGATTGCTTTTGGAAAAGGTGAGACTCGGTGACAGACTAGACCATTCCCCTGAAGAACTCAGCGGAGGACAGCAGCAGAGGGTAGCTATTGCACGTGCATTGGTAAATAACCCAGAAATTATTATCGCTGATGAGCCTACGTCCAATATTGACGATGAAACCAGCATGCAGATACTGGAATTTTTAAAGGAACTGAAATCCCGTGGTACAACGATCATAATCGTCACCCACGACCCTCGTTTTGAAAAGGTTGCAGACGTGATTTTTAAGATGAAAAATGGAAGGATTGAATAATGAGTTCACTACACAGAGGGTGTATTGCAATACGCCCATACATTGTCGGTTTGAAATCACTATATGATCAAGTTATTACACGAAGAATTGACTTATAAGGTCAATGATATACTATGATTATAAACATTTATACCCTTATCATGCTTTTTGTTGCCTTCCTGTCGCTTTCCCTTGGAGGGTTTTTGTTTTATACAACATTCA
The DNA here is from genome assembly GCA_039794405.1 of Candidatus Jinrextremum sp. Lineage (GTDB taxonomy): Bacteria > Planctomycetota > Brocadiia > Brocadiales > Brocadiaceae > JBDIVL01. The sequence continues at coordinate 3,835 of JBDIVL010000036.1, forward strand.
GGACACTTCTCCGTTTTGAACCAAATATACCCTTAGAAACAAAGGGGCAATTCGAGCAAAGGGGATATTTGATATTCTTACTGGCATGTGTGGCAATATTTGTTCGAATGCTTGCCTGGCCCTGGTTCTACTTCATGCTTCAAAGCTTTGTATCAGAAATCCCCGGAGCAATGTGCATGTTCGGCGTTACACAGGTCCTGCCATCTACCGTCATTTTTCTTCAAATAATAAAACCCATCTCTTTCTTTATTATGGGTGGCTGGCTGTTGTGTTATTACGTCGATAAATCTGTTCCAACAGCGCCTCTGACGAGGCAGAATTTATTCTTTCTCCTCATAGTGTGCGGCATACTCCTCATCGATTGCATTGGGGATATTTTTTATATACTTCGTATGAAGCCTTTGATGTCTGTTTCCTGCTGTGCCACTTTTTTTGATGTACCTTTAAGGCCTTCAGCTATGATCCCTCAGGCCGTTTTTGGAAAAAACTTTCAAAAGACGTTATTTATTACCTATTATGCAACAAATATAATCCTTATTGCTTTGCTGTTCACAACGCTCTCAAAAAAGTGGACATCGCTAACACCATTAGCCAGGAAGTTCATTCTTTACGGCCAGGCAGCATTGGGTGTTATGAATATTCCCGTCGTAATATTCACGTATTTTGAGAACATCGCCCCCCGGTTAATGCAGCTTCCTTATCATCACTGCATCTACTGCTTTATGGGAAATGGTACGGTACCTGATGCCCCCATTATGATCGGGCTATTTGTCATTGGCACCTTTGGAGTCGGCTGGATGGGTATTCTTCGCCTCCTTTTCAGGAATAAAGAAGCACGACCTGCAGCAGAACGGACTTTTGTAAAGATAAATAGTTTATCTGCATTTTGTCTGCTTGCATCCATTCTTATGGTAACCATTCACTTAGTTTTAGCGTAGAAATATGGCAAGAAAATTTTGGGTAGGAATCATTATCATACTCTGTATTGCCCTTACCGGGGTGTTTTATCAAAAATTCCTGAAAAACCCGCGGTGCGCCTATGACGGCTCTGCCGTTACACCCATCTTCGAGGTGGACATTGTACTTAAAGATGATTCCCGCAAGAAATTTTGCTCCATCTATTGTGCAACCCAGTGGTTCAAGAAAAATACTCAGCAGGTTGACCATGTCATCGTCACCGATGAAATTCGAGGTAATAAAATTGATTCTTATATGGCCTATTTTGTCGAAAGTGAGTTAATCACAAACGAGGCCAACGACAACCGTATCCATGTTTTTCAACAACGGCAGGATGCCACCACCCACGCAGAAAAATTCCATGGGACGATGGTAGATGACCCGTTTACCATTGATGAGTAACTGTTCACCACAGATACCCGGAGTTCAACACGACCGTGTGAACGATGTCCAATGGACATTCTGTTTTATTTTCTTGTTGTCCACCGGGAGGTGATTAATCTATGGTCAAGTTAAAAAGGGTCTACGAAGAACCCTCGAAAGAAGACGGGTTCAGAATCCTGGTAGAACGGCTCTGGCCGCGCGGCATCACAAAACAACGGGCATCGGTGGACTTGTGGTTAAAAGAGATTGCTCCAAGCACAGAATTGAGAAAATGGTTTGGCCATGATCCAAAAAAGTGGGATCAGTTCTGCAAGCGCTACTTAGCTGAACTCAAACAGAAGAAGGACTCCCTAAAACTGTTGAAACAAAAAATCAAGGAGGGATCAGTAACCCTTGTTTACGCTGCCCGGGATGAGAAATACAACGGCGCTGTTGTGTTAAAAGCAGTCCTTGAAGGAAATGAAATATAATAGAAACATCGCTGAGCTTTCATTACAAGTTAAGATTTCTATTCTATAAATTAAAAAATGATCAATAAACAACCCCAATAAGGATGAAAGAGAAGGAATCCAACTACACTTTCTGTTCTTTTAATAGTTTATATTCAATACTATCCACAAGGGCATGCCAGCTCGCATCAATCAAATTCTCTGAGACCCCAACGGTATTCCAGATATTTTCCTTATCCTGCGACTCGATAATTACCCTCACTTTGGCTGCAGTCCCCTTGCGTGGATTAATTACCCGTACCTTGTAATCCACCAGCCTCATATCCCTCAGTGAGGGATAAAACCGGTCAAGTGCCTTACGCAACGCAGAGTCAAGGGCATTTACCGGCCCTTCCCCTTCGCTTGCGGAGAGCTCCTGGATACCGTCTACTCTAACCTTGACTGTAGCCTCCGTTATGGGTAGTCCATTTTCCCTTTTCTCTACAATTACTCGGAATCCCTCCAGGTTAAAAAAGGTCTTGTACCGGCCTGATTTTTTTCTTACCAGTAATTCAAAAGATGCTTCCGCGGATTCAAATTGATATCCTTCATTCTCCTGGTTCTGAACCTCTTCAAGGATAGACTTTAAAAGTTCGCTATCATGGGTTAGATTAAACTTTTCCATCTTCGCAAGTATCGTTGAACTACCGGAGAGTTCCGAGATCAATATCTTTCTCTCATTTCCTACCAGTTCCGGTGAAATATGCTCGTAGGTATCTTTATTCTTCTGAATAGCATTGACGTGCAATCCACCTTTATGGGCAAAGGCGCTGGTCCCAACATAGGGTTGATTGGATCGGAGAAGGAGATTGGCCGTCTCATAGACATACCGGGACACTTCCGTGAGCTTTTTTAGTTTTTTGTCCCCTAAACAACGATAACCCTTCTTCAAGATTAAATTGGGAATAATTGAACAGAGGTCGGCGTTGCCGCAGCGTTCTCCAAATCCATTAATCGTCCCCTGCACCTGCTTAACCCCCTGATCCACAGCGGCAATAGTATTGGCTACCGCAAGGTCTCCATCATTATGGGTATGTATGCCTAATACGCCCTTTATTTCCTTTCTCACCTCTCGAATAATATCACTCACTTCATTCGGTAAACTGCCCCCATTGGTATCACACAAGACAATGGCATCGGCACCGGCTGATTGGGCTGCATGGAGCACCCTTATGGCATATTCTTTATTCCTCTTATATCCGTCAAAAAAGTGTTCAGCATCAAAAAAAACCTCCCGGTTCTTTGATTTAAGGTACGCAATGGTATCGGAAACCATCTTTATATTTTCATCTAACGAGGCCCTTAATACATCGGTTACCTGAAAATCCCAGCTTTTTCCCACAATCGTCACAACGGGTGTATCCGCCAAAAGCAGGGCGTGGATGTTTTTATCGTCTTCAACGCGTGAGCCTGCCCTCCTAGTACTTCCAAAAGAAGCAATTTTTGCGTGCTGCAGCTTTAATGACCTTACTTCCTGAAAGTAGGATTCATCTTTAGGATTGGCTATCGGATAACCACCTTCTATATAGTCCACGCCCAGATCGTCGAGTTTCATGGTAATTGCAAGCTTGTCCTGGAGTGAGAAGGAGATCCCTTCAGACTGGCTGCCATCCCGCAAAGTAGTATCGTAAATGAAGATTTTGTTCATGCTCGTGGGTGCAAAAAGTTATATTTATAAAAGGGTAATCAGATGTTATCAATGGTGTATTGGGTTGTCAAGCTAAAAGAGAGCTCATAGGCTCTCGGCTGTAACATGAGCCCCTATCTATATTATTAGGCTCATTGTAATCCTTTTCTCAAAGTTTACAATGATCGTGCTAAGTCCTCATGACTTATTTCAGATAGGATTTGAGCAAATGTGATTAACTTTTATAATATTCATTCTTAAACTTCTAATCGGAACATCAATTCTTCCGCTGCTATATCGGGGAACGGAATCCGTGACGCCACTTTTTCTGTTGTTCTTACATCTAATTTGTATTTTTCTCCCATTACTACCTTGAACCACCTTTCCCGATCCATAACAACCCGGTACATTTTTTCATCCTGCGTCTCTGAAATAAACGGATAGTATATTGAGATAGGTTTGGAACATCTTTCTACTTTAGCGCCAATTCTATCAACTCTCCCATTTCTTTGTTCTAAAGTGCTTGGATTCCAGCATAAGTCATGATGAATTATATAACGGCAATTTAAGTGCAGGTCAATACCTTCTGCCATTACGCTGCTGGCAATTAATACTTCAGGATAAAACGGTGTATTAAAGGTAAGCATAATTTTTTGACGGCTTTCTTGTTTGGTAGTTCCATTAACAAGACGAACATTCGGAAGAAGTTCTTCAGTCCTATCACCTTGTAATTCATCCTCTGTGTAAGCGTTTGCCATATCAGAACCCATAAAACTACCGGTTTGTATTTTTAACAACGCATTAATAAAACTATCGCGTTCTTTTTTGCCACAATGAATTTGTAAGAAAATGAAAAAATGTTTCTGAAAGTAGTGGTAGTGGTACCAGAGTAGTCATGTGGCTTCATCATTCATCAATACAATAATGTATAAGATAATAATTTCAAAGATTATTGATTCTTTAAAACCGTATAAAATGATAATAACAAAGAAAAGGTTGGAAAATACTTAGAATCTTTTTTATGTAGTAAAGATAATGTAATTTAGGAAAGAATCAGAGCTTACAAAGTAAAAAGTTATACTATCTCGGATAATTTACCTGTCAGATTTTGGCGTATATTTTATTCTATTGAAATACAATGATCAATAAATCTCTTTAAGTTACTATGCCGAAAAAAGATTGTTTTCTTAATTGACCAGACAATAGGCATTCTTTTATAATAATCCTATATGTTTTACAATAGAAAGTCTTAGTATACTAATGTCATTTTCACTAAACACAATCGGAGGAAAACATGCCGCATCCACATCACCCACATGGTCATCATCCAGGTGGTCATCCAATGCCCCATGGACATGGCAACCATCCAGAAACGATAAAGGAGACCTTTGCACGCATCAAAGATGATACTTCCGGTAAACCCGCCGTAGAGTATATGAAAAACATGAAAAACCAGTTACGTTTGGTTTTCTGGGAGACAACGGTTGGATGTAACCTGGAGTGTGTCCACTGCCGCAGGCTCGATGTAAGTACAACACTCGCAAAGGACGATATGAGTACAGATGAAGCATTCGCCTTTATCGATGCAGTGGTTGAGGTCGGCAGACCAATTCTAGTACTGAGCGGCGGCGAGCCGCTTTTCAGGCCAGATATATTCGATATTGCCAAATATGCCGTAGGTAAAGGATTAAGCGTCGCTCTGGCAACCAATGGAACACTGGTCGATGAGACTACTGCGAAAAATATTGTAGATGCAGGTATTGCCCGCGTATCGATTAGTTTTGATGGGGCAGACGCCAAAACTCATGACGAATTCCGAAAGATACCGGGATCGTTTGAACGGTCTATTGCAGGATTTAAACGGCTCAGGAATCTTGGTATGAGTATGCAGATCAATTGCACTATCGCTAAACACAACGTTCACCAGATTGATGATCTCTATCATCTGGCGTTGAATTTGGGCGCTGAGGCATTACATATCTTTATGCTGGTACCCGTGGGATGCGGTGTTCAGATAGCTGATGATCAGATGCTCCACCCAAAGAAATACGAAGAGGTACTCAATCATTTCTATGACCTGTCCAAAGAGGCAAAGATCCAAACGAAGGCAACCTGTGCGCCCCATTATTTCCGTATCATGAGAGAACGTGCGAAAGAGGAAGGTATCACGATCTCACCGAAGACACATGGCATGGCGGCAATGACAAAGGGATGTCTCGCCGGTACGGGTGTATGTTTTGTTTCCCACAAGGGAGAAGTCTTTCCCTGTGGTTATTTACCAGTTGAGGCAGGACACGTAAGAAAACAAAAATTTGCAGATATCTGGGACAATTCTCCTGTATTTCAGAAATTACGTGACCCTGACCTCCTTGAGGGGAAATGCGGCGATTGTGAATACAAAAAGGTATGTGAAGGATGCAGGGCCCGGGCCTTCTATGATACGGGAAACTACCTGGCTGAAGAACCATATTGTATTTATCAGCCGAAAATTCTTCGGACAAATAAAAGCTAGTGATGCAGCGTCTCCGACTGATAAAAACAGCACACAAATAGTTGGATGGTTACATGGCTGGATGGTTACGTATGTCTTAAATGTCGAACTACCATCTTACGTTGAAAACTTCACACACAAAACAACCATCTAACCATTTAGCTATCCAACCATTCAGCCATTATCATGCATCGTACATCATGTATTGAAAACGTTACTCATTTTATAAAGATACATCAGATATAAGGTTTTAAACCTTAACAACTTCTTTTTTTTCTGCCGCATCTAATCCGAAGGCTGTATGAACGGCCCGCAAGGCTCGATCAGCATGGGCCTCTTCTATCACACAGGAAATCTTTATCTCCGAGGTACTGATCATCTGGATATTAATCCTTTCTTCCGCCAGAGCATTGAACATTTTTTCTGCCACACCACAATGACTCCTCATCCCGATCCCTACTACAGAAAGTTTCGCAATCTTGTTATCGTAAATAACCTCTTTAGCCCCGAGATCTTCCTTGATTTTCTCTGCTGTATTCAATGCATTTCTTAAATCGCTACGGGGAACGGTAAAGGTAACGTCAGCCTTCCCTTCAACACTGGTATTCTGGATAATCATGTCTACATTAATATTTCTTCTGGCAATCTCATGAAAAATTTTGGCGGCCTGACCAGGAACATCCGGCACAGACCTGATAGTAATCTTTGCATCATCCTTGCTCACTGCTACACCACTCACTAAAATATCTTCCATCTCTTTTACCTCCTTACAAATTAATGTCCCTTCACTGTCATTGAAGCTTGATCTCACACAGAGTGGAACGTTATACTTTTTTGCGAATTCTATCGATCGGGAATGCATCACCTGGGCACCTAAACTTGCCAATTCCAGGATTTCATCATACGAGACCTTATTGAGTTTTCTCGCAAGAGGAACTTTCCTGGGATCAGCGGTATAGATTCCGTCCACATCAGTAAAAATATCACACCGGTCTGCATTCATAATTGCAGCCAGGGCTACCGCCGTTGTATCAGAACCACCACGACCCAGCGTGGTAATGTTCTCATTTACGTCAATACCCTGAAACCCGGCAACAATGACAATCGTGCCACTATCCAATTCCTTTTTTATTCGCTGGGCATTGATATTTCTGATCCGCGCCTTCGTATGATAACTATCAGTAACAATACCAACTTGTCCCCCGGTAAAAGAAACCGCAGGGTATCCGAAGGCATGAATAGCCATTGCTACAAGGGCAATGGAAATCTGCTCACCCGTTGACATAAGCATATCCATTTCTCGAGTTGAAGGATTATCTGTTATCTCATAGGCAAGGTCGATCAACTCATCGGTCGTTTGACCCCTTGCAGATACCACAACGATCACCTGGCTCCCGGCTTTGTAAGTATCCGTAATACGTTTAGCAGCCGCCTTAATACGCTCGGCATTCGCAACGGAAGTGCCACCAAATTTTTGTACAATAAGTCCCATATGTTATCCTTACATTACATTATTCACGCTGAAAAATTCTATAAATAGTTACTTAGATTATTACATGTATTCATGAAAGTCAATATTTTTTAAGGAGAAAGATTATGAAATCTATTTTATAATTGACAAGACTTCAAATTATACTATACTGACAGTTACAATGAGAGCTTTATAAGCTATTCATGATAATCCAAGTATTTTACAATAGCAGCATAAACTTACTATGACGAAAAGGAGAATATTATGAAAGGGAATGCACAAGTTATTGAAGCACTCAATGAAGTACTCATATCAGAATTAACATCCATTAATCAGTACTTTTTGCATGCAAAAATGTGCGATAACTGGGGATACGAACATCTCTATGATGATACGGAAAAGAGGGCAATGCAAGAGATGAAACATGCCGAGGAATTGATAGAACGTATCTTGTTTTTAGAAGGTAATCCTACAGTTAGCAAACTCGACAAGATTAATATAGGAAAAGCTGTTAAGGAGCAAATTGATAACGATTATGCATTAGAAAAAACAGCGATTGACAGGCTTCAAAGGGCAATTAAGCTCTGTATCGACGTAAACGACGGTGGATCACGAGAATTGCTTGAACACATCCTCGTTCAAGAAGAAGTGCACGCCAATGATTTGGAAACATATACGCAGCAAATTAAGGACATGGGTATCGAAAATTTCTTGTCCACACAAGTACACAAAAATGAAAATTCTTAATAATTTAAAGCCGTAAGATAGGGCTTTAAATTCTCTTGCCAAAACAATAATAAAAGATTAAAAAGTAACGCTATTGATTCTGCTTCTGTATTAAAATTACCGTGTGATAATTATATTGAATAAAACAATTCGTGAATAGTGGATAGTAGACAATGAATGAAAAGTACCCTTATTGACCATTCACTAACTACTATTCACTATCTGCTGTTTTTTAAGATAAATTTAACACCAACAGCTTTGGCTCAGTCATCTCTTCCATGGCATAACGAACACCTTCACGCCCATGGCCTGATTCCTTGACTCCACCATAAGGCATATTATCTGCCCGAAATGATGGCGCATCATTAACAATCACTCCACCTACCTCCAGATGCTCGTAAGCGTAAAAAATATGCCGTATATTATTCGTAAAGATACTTGCCTGTAATCCATACATGGAATTATTAAGCCGCTGTACTGCTTCCTCAAATGTATCATGGCATGAAACTGTTACGGCTGGTGCAAACAACTCATTGGTATTTACCTTCATCTGTGGTGTTGTATTAGTAATTACGGTTGACTCATAAAATGCACCCGTACGTTTCCCTCCGCATGCCAGAGATGCACCTTCCTTTATCGCCTCCTGAGTCCAGGATTCAATCCTTTGAGCGGCCAGCTCATCAATCATCGGTCCAAGTCTCGTTTCCTCATCCATGGGATCGCCCATTTTTAGTGTTTTGATATCATCAATAAAACCCGACATAAAATCATCATATATCTTTCTATTAACAAATAGCCTTTGGAGTGATATACAAACCTGCCCGCTAAACGAAAATGCGCTGGCAATGCATCGTTTCACAGCGTAACCCAAATTATCACCCGTGTCAATGATAGCGCCTGCATTTCCCCCTAATTCTAACGTTACTCTTTTCTTGCCGGAGATCTGCTTCAGCCACCACCCTACACCTGCACTGCCAGTAAAGGTAAGCATTTTTATTCGCTCATCTGCTACCATCCTCTCGGCTAAATTTGCCGTACAGGGAAACACACTAAAACCCCCATCCGGCCAACCAGATTCGGTGATGATCTTACCAAGGAGCAGTGCAGTCAAAGGGGTCTTTGAAGACGGTTTTATGATGATTGGATTTCCAGCCGCAATGGCTGGTGCCACTTTATGGGCCACAAGATTCAAAGGAAAATTGAAGGGTGAAATACCGAAAATAGGGCCCAGAGGAAAACGCTTATGAATGGCCGTCCTGTTTTTGGAACGCTCAGAGACATCTAAAGGGATATACTCACCTATCATCCTCTTCGATTCTTCCGCCGCTAGCTGAAATGTCCCCGCGGCCCGCTCAACCTCATACCGGGCATCAGTAATGGGTTTACCCGCCTCCAGGGTAATTGTCCGTGCGATCTCATCACATCTCTCACGGATACCATTACAAATGTGATTCAGGACATCAGCCCTTTTAAAACCAGGTAGTTTTTTTGTCTCTTCAAATACCCGAATAGCTGCCTGAATAGCATCATCCGCATCCTTTTCTTCAGCAAGAAATGTAACCCCTGCAACTTCTTTATTGTACGGATTTCTCACTTCAAGGGCATTGCTACTTTCCCGCCATTCACTGCCGATAAGATATTGATACTTCATCTGTTTGCCCCCTGTTCTTTTATCAAAAACATTTCAAAACACATACTCAAAACACACCCGCAATATCTCTGCAACACTCCACGCCTGTGAGATACATCCTCGCGGCGTATGAGGAAAATCTCCATCAAATATCTCCGAGATAGTACCCAGACCGGCTTCATAGAGATGGCCATAGAAAGGTTCTAATAATCTTTCAATATCATCTCTCGTTTCCTTACGGTCTGCATACACCCTAGCATAGGCTGATATGTATGGACCTATTAACCATGCCCAGACAGCACCTTGATGATATGATTTATCCCTCTCATAAGGATTTCCAAGATGTCTCCCAAGGTAATCCTTATCTTCCGGTGAAAGGCTTCGCAGGCCAAACGGCGTCAAAAGATGTCCTTTTACTACCTCCATTATACTCTCCTGCCTTTTTCTCGATAACATCGAGTACGGCAAACTAATGGCAAATACTTGATTGGGACGAATAGCATTATTCTTTATTTCACCATCAACATAGTCATAAAGATATCGTCCCTCATGAAACCAGAAAGCCTCATTGAATGACTCACTTACCTTTTGTGCCAAAGTATTATATCGTACACTCTCATTGTTTAATCTCATTTCCTGGGAAAAAAACGACATAATCTTCAGTGCATTATACCATAAGGCATTAACCTCCACGGCCTTTCCCATACGCGGTGTCACTACCCAATCCCCAACCTTCGCATCCATCCACGTCAGTTGTATTCCATCGGCTCCGGCATAGATCAATCCATCCCTGTCCATATGAATATTGTACCGGGTCCCCTTTTGATAACATTCAATGATCTCTCTCAGTACGTCGTACAGTTGACACATGGTTTGCAAATCATTAGAAAAATGCAGGTACTGGTAAACAGCATGGATATACCATAGAGAGGCATCAACGGTGTTGTATTCAGGCATCTCACCATAGTCTGGAAACCGGTTTGGTATCATTCCTTTGCTTACATACCGGGCATATGAGAGCAATATTTCCCTTGCCTCTTCAAACCTTCCCTGTATAAGGGTAAGTCCGGGCAACGATATCATGGTATCCCGTCCCCAATCCCCAAACCAGTGATATCCCGCAATGATACTCTTTTTATCGTTTTCCCGTTTTACAATAAAGCTTTTAGATGTTGACCATAAATATTCAGTCAACTTCTTCAATTTTTCTATCCTCTCTGCACTCTCCTTTGGTAATGATCCTTGAGTTAAGGTTGAAGAATGGAGACCCGGATTATCTACCTTTAATCTCCAATCCCTGCCAATTTTTTCACGGGATTCGATTTCTTTATTCAATAACTCAAAAACATTTAAGGTATCATATCTGTTTGTAGAAGCAACAATATAACAATCCTTTCTTTTACAGAAGTCAAAATGCAAGGCAAAGGGACTATAATAATCCTCGTGTGCTTCCAGACCCCGTTCCATTTCTTTCGAATACTCTACATTTTTATACCAGAATGTGACGTTATCTATTGACTGCGCATTATGGAAGAGATACATGGGTGGAAGGGTCTTGTACGGCCGCAGACATATCCCATGAGCTAGTACCTCGTATCCGGTTTCTAATGTTGGGTTTTCATGGGTAAGCCAGTGATAGTCACGAAACGCTACCATAACCCTCACCTTCAAAAACAGAGGCACAGGAGTAGTAGATGTACTATCTGTGCTGCCTACTTGATAGAGAATAACCGTTGTATTTTCCCCGGAGAGCATAAACACCGTTTTCTCAATATTTATTCCATGAATGGAATATTGGAAGGTAGGAAATGGTTTTAAGCGAAATTGTATAAGGTTCTTATACCCTTCAGGATAGATTGTATGGGGATACACATTAGTCGATAACGGGTATTCTCTTTCCCCTATACACAAAATTTCTTCCAGTTTTGAGAGCAGCAATACCCTCCCCAAAGGAGGTTTTGTGGCAGCCGTCAACAAGCCATGGTAGCGTCTTGTATTCGCTCCGATTATCGTAGAAGAGGCATAACCACCAATCCCATTTGACTCTAACCATTCCTTTTCAATAGTTGTGGGAAGGTTTTGACAAACTTCTCTGTTGAATAGTATCGGCATATCCAAAGGGTTCCCTGTTTTGTTGAATCTTATTCATTATTCACCGATTCTATCAATAAATCTAAGGCAAGCAAGATAATTTATGGACTCGGCAATTCTTTGTTAACCTGAGGAATCTTTTTTATAAAGAACCTTGCTGGATATCGCTCACATGATATCGTTGAGCCATAAATCCCTGCAATCTTTTTGGTAGCACTATGTACCTTTCTTCTGAACCATACTTGTGACATGTCTCACTTCTGTGTCGACACACTTCTGTAATTTGTCACATTTATAGTATTTTTCACACACGATGACACATTTTCTTTCCGCTCATTATGATAAGTCTTTCTCGTACATAAGTGCATGAAACAGACGTACACACTTCATGGCATATTTTTTGATATTTAGAAACAAGAAAACTTTTGGTGGCTCGCTTATGGTAACAGGATGACCTCTCTTCTATGGAAAACATGAAAGCTATACTTCGTCAAACCTATTGGTTAAAGGTGTGTTTTTGAGCTTTCTTTCAGAACATTTTGTTTAGGAGGATCCGAGATGCGGAAACATGTTCTTTCCTTTGTAATACTCTTGAATGTTATCGTTGGAAGTAACGCGTATAGTATGAACCCTGCAGAACGGGCAAATTCGAATTATGGATATAGCACATATTGGAGATTAAATAGTGGTACCTACTCATACAGTATACTCTTTTATGAAAACGGGACAGCCACAGGTTCTTTTGTGGACAAACTTCCATTTGAATTAAAAAGCGGTGAAGTGATACGTGACTATACGGATATAATAGATTTGATTATTTTGCCGGCAATGGAAGAATTTAATGATTTAAACCTTGGATTATATTTTACATACAGCGGGAGTTACTCCATAACCTCTGATAAAAATGCCTTTTCTGTTTATGATTCTGATACTACGAATGAAATAGAGATTTTTTATGGAGGCGGATCGGGATACACCTATTGGAATTTTTCTAATCGCAGTGAGTTTGGATATATATTCAGTGTTGGTGCTGCCGTAACAAAAAACGACTGTATCAGCGATGCAAGACACGAAATGTTACATTGCTTAGGATTCAGCCATAGGCCAGAAAATTACTACGGCTTTGGAAACCCCAACTGGAATCAAAAAAACAATGGTGTCCCTTTTAAAACAGGGCACACGAAACCCTCATTAAGAGAATGTAACGAAGATAGTATCTATGGACTCGATACTGTTTATCAAACAAATAAAGAAAGTATACGAATTGAAGGTTATGTAACGGACAACTATAGTGACGGGTATGCCGAAGCTTATCTTGCTGATGCAATCACAAGAAAATTATTATATCAAGCACCTATAGATAAGACGGGAAAATTTGAATTTAGATTACGTTCAAACCCATTACGGGTTAAAATCGTTGCCTGCTCTTCTCATATCAATAAGAATTATTCGGTTGTGAAAGGTACCGATAATAATACTTACACCTGTATAGCCAATCATACATCCAGTGATGACAACCACCCAATAACGGGACAATATTACAAATCATACTGGATTCAAAAAGGAAATAGCATGAATAGAAATGCGTGGCGTACTGGTAAAAATTATGTTGCTATGGATATTAAGTATCAATTTACACCGGTCTTATCAATTCAATCTGATGCAACATACTACGATATTGGAAGTATAAACCTTGAGAGAACAGCACAGACAGTAGAAGAGATACAATCGGTATCCGGAGTAAAAATGATTTATCCCTGAGCCAAAATAACATGTTGAAAAATGCTTATTACATTTGATAACGTGTAGGATACCTGATATCCTAAGGTAAATAAAATAAACAATGAGACTGGAGGATAATTATTTGAAATGTAGAATAGGTTGTGGTGCCTGTTGCATTGCACCATCAATTTCTTCACCAATCCCTGGCATGCCAAATGGCAAGCCTGCCGGCACCCCATGTATACATCTCAGTCAAGACAACCGTTGCCTTATCTATGGTAGTCCAGAAAGGCCGGCAGTTTGTTTAAATCTTCGGGCGTTAGAAGAAATGTGCGGCCAGACTTTCGAAGAAGCACATACATACCTCGAATTTCTTGAACAAAGCACTGCACCCTCAACTAGAGTTGGTTCAACCGTCCACGATTGAACCAACCATAAGTTCTTCGGAAGCAATAGTTCAAATTGATTTCTCGTTATTTATCGGCAGTCAATTTATACTGCTACCTGCTGATTTTGACTGTTGCCTTTTTCTTTAGACTTCCAGCCTCGAATAATATCCGGGATATTCCAGTCTTTTTTTTGGCAGTAATCGTAAATGTAGCCTCACCACTGGCATCTGTTACTGCATTCGGTGTTACCGCTATGCGTTTCTTACCACTTGTATTGATTTTTGCAATAACCGTTTGCCCTTCAAGCGGACTGCCATCTTCGCACGTCAGCGTTACCGTTACTTCATGATTCTGCTTCCTCTTGAGCTTAAACCTGGTTGAGGATAATTCTATCGAGCCAGGCTCTGTACATGTAAAAATTGGCGTTGGTGCCGGCGATAATGAAGGCACTGGTGTAGAAGGCGGGGCCTTTACCAATTCAAAATCAAGTGTTTCACTTTTACCTTCTTCCAGAGTAATAGGCTTCAAAACCGGACTATATCCTGCCGCTATTGCCGTTACGATATACTCTCCAGAAGATGTGATAGATAGTATATACTCACCATTATCATCTGTTAGAGACAAAATACCACCGGGATCTGCAACCACAGTGGCATCTGCAATCCCCGCTGAGGATGCTGCATCTGTTACTCTACCAGAAATGCTGCTTACATCCGCATATATTGCCTTTATCCCTAAACTTAAAATAATACACAGAACTATCGAACAATGCCAAATAACACTTCTCATATCCTTCCTGATACCCTTTCTTTTATAGTTAAAAACCTAATTTACTATATATAAAAAGGATCACAAGGGAAATTTTGGCAACAAATATAATCTAAAATTTTACCAATCCTGTTATCTTATAACTTTCACCGTTGTTTTTTTCTTTAAGCCCTCTGCTTTAAATAGTACACGAGCCTTCCCAATCCTATTTTTAGCGGTAATCATAAACGTAGCTTCACCACTGGCATCTGTTACTGCATTCGGTGTTACCGCTATGCGTTTTTTACCACTTGTATTGATTTTTGCAATAACCGTTTGCCCTTCAAGCGGACTGCCATCTTCGCACGTCAGCGTTACCGTTACTTCATGATTCTGCTTCCTCTTGAGCTTAAACCTGGTTGAGGATAATTCTATCGAGCCAGGCTCTGTACATGTAAAAATTGGCGTTGCTGTCGTTGTTGGCGTTAGTGTAGGGAATGGAATTGGCACCAGTTCAAAATCAAGCGTTCCACTTTCACCTTTTCCTATGGTAATAGGCTTGGAAGCAGATATATACCCTGTTGCCGACGCTGTCACCAAAAATTCTCCAACAGACACTGACAATAGGTAATCGCCATTCACATCTGTAGTTGTCAAATATCCACCTGTATCCGTTGATAAAGTCGCCCCTGCAATACTGACACGGGATATTGCATCTACTACTTTACCTAAAACGGTATATGTATCCGCAAACACCGGTACTGATCCTAAACGTAAAATTCCGTATAACACGATAAGGCAATATCCGATACCAATTCTCATTCCCTTCCCCTCTCCCTTCTTAAGGATTATCCCCGCATCATCCTTTCGCATGGTTTCAAGACGCTTATAATACTTCGCAAATTTATCATTACCGTACTATACAAAATCACATTGATTTATCAATAATAAAGGTTGAGAAGAAGAATTCCATATAAAGCCAAAGCATGAGAAAGAAACAAATCTATGACAAAAAATAGGCTTATGTGTGATGATACCACTGATAGAAATGGAAAGGACGTGAATTCTTCTTGATAGTGTAAGTACCAACAATACAAAAAATCTGAGATTTTTTGCTATGGAGGATCTTTTTGGCTTGATAAAAGCCTTCTTATTGGGAATCCGAACCCCTTCTCCCACCACTTTCTCAAGGGAGAAAGTCTCAACCGGTCTTCGCCAAGTTTCATCGAATGGCATTTGTGAATATCGGTTTCAATCTGATTAGTATCCACGTTTTCAAAACCATTAATATACTTAGGTAATGGAATATCAGCTAAACAAGTACACGATTCAAAAGGACAGATAATAGGACCCTTAATTTTTTCAAATGCTTCAGGGTCACTAGAGATATCAAGCTTTTTGCTCCCTTTCTTACCTCTCAAACAAACTGCCGAATCTAGAAAACCATTTTCATCTATGGTGATCATGTTCACTCCGGCATTACACATCATGCCTTTGAATTTATGCAGGTTCAAGATAATGAGTTCGTTAGGGTTAAAATAGTCCCGAAAAATTTTATTTTGGTCTGGATCATATATATCAACAAAAACAGATTTACTCTTCGACTCCTTATCATAGAACCTGGAAATCCACTCCAAATCTTCTTTTGCGTATCTCTTATCAGGGACAGACCCAAAATGATCCCTCACGAGTTTTAATTTAACTGTTAATTTCTCAATCGATAGCGAATTTAAAGTTTCATAAAGATGATGTACCTTATCCATATACTGAGGATGACCCAATAACAACACATTAACCTTAAATCCGGCTTCAGCAAGGATTTTTGAATTACTGATAAATTTTTCAGTATCAGCAAACTCAAAATGGTATGAGGCAACAAAACGCATATTATCTTTGTAATCACTAAATTTTTTTGTTAGCTTATCATAAAAATTCTTTTGTTGACCTAAATTAGTAATAGTATTGACATTTATTGTTTTATTATTTGAAAAAGATTGAAACAATAAACTTAAAATATAAAAATAGTTAGGATCTAGCGTAGGTTCACCACCTGTGATAGTTATATTTATTCTGTTTTTATCTAAGTTTGAAATACCATGGATAATCCTATTTAACATATCTTCTGAAGGGAAAGGAGCATTTTTATCCTTAACAGTACAGTATGAACAGCTATAGTTACATTTTCTGGTTAAAACCCAATTGATTTTGATAGTATCTGAATTAAATAGGCTAAGTCTTCCACACCTGATAATTCTTTTAACACATTTGTCTTTTTTCTTGGTATAAGAGTTATTATTTTTAATGTTTAAAACAGAACCAAGTTGATCTGCATTACAAGCCTTTTTCATATTCATAAAGTTTACCCTATTGCTTAAACAAGTTTTGTACCTATTTGTTCCTGCGAAACGTCACACCATCCAGGAACAACTACAACCAAAGCTCAATTGGTGCGTGATTGACCAAGGTTCTCAGGATATCACTCCGGGTAATAATACCTACAAGGGTCCCCTGTTCATCTACAATGGGCATTGATCCTATTCGCTCTTCAAACATTACGCGGGCAATCTCCCGAATCTCTGTATCAGGACTTGCAGTAAGCACTTTCCTTTTGATCAGACTTTGAATAGTTACCTGCTCTTGTACTCTATCTACCGGACGGGAATTTATATTGTAAAAACCTGCAGCATCACGGAGCAAGTCTCTGTCAGAAATGATTCCAACGAGTTTTTTCTCATGGGAAAGAATAGGAATATGACGGAATCTGCGGTCACAAATTAAATTCCAGGCATCAGCTAAACTCGTTTCAGGGGTAAGCGATATAACAGAAGCAGTCATGATTTGACTCGCATAGATTACCTGCTTCCGCTCTTTTTGAAAGGAACCTGACTGCCGATAGGCATCTTGTGCAACGCGGGAAATTACTGGCCCTTTTTGAGATGGAGACTCTTCCTTGCCATCAGCAGACTTGTAATTTCTTGAAATCTGCCGGAGTTTTTCTATTCGTGGATACGCAGACCATGTTCCTGGCGTAATAGGAGCAACCACCCCCTCCTCATACCACTTGAAGCCCATATATTTTCACCCCATATACATATCTTTCTTTACTTCCATACCTTTAAAATATTTTTAATTTTATTTCAATAATTGCCAGCATATTATCGTATGTCATAGCAGATGTCAAACAAAAGTCAGTAGGATTAAGCTGAGAATCCAAATATATTTTCGTTATAATTTGTTTGAAATATAATTTTTTCGTAGTATAATACGTGACCAAAAGACATAGCGATAAAGGCAAACCATGAGTGATCATGGGACGCAAAGCCACAGGGTCTTTAAAGATATGAATTTTAAAGACAGCCTAGCCACCGAAAATGTTTATGAAGAACAATATTACTGTCAATAAGATAACCTTACCATTGAAAATGAATAAAAATTATTTTCAATGGTAAGGTTTTTTTTTGAAAGCAGAAATAAGAAATTTCGTCTCTAACAAAGATAAGTATAAGCACCCGGACATAAATACGTATAAATACATCAGTATCAATATGGGTTTTATATCATTAACCTTATATTTTCAAGGAGGGGATTGTTATGAAAAAATATTTTGCCTTACTGGGTAGTTCACTATTTGTGATAAACTTGTTCATGGTAAACGCAGTAAACATGAAAAGTGGATATGGTGAGGATTTGTATAAAGTAAAACTTACCAGTTCATCTTCATCTTCTTATGATGACAATGTCGAAGGAAAAATTAGCATAAAGGATACAGGAGAAGTTGAATTATCAATAAAAAATTTGCGCTCGTATCCTGATAATCAGCTAACCAATCAAAATAGTGTCCTCGTTATTGAAACAGAAATTAACGATAACCCAAAAACGTATTCAAAATCCTTCTCTATTACCGATGGTAAGGCCGAATTAGAATTTACTTTAGACGGGCTTATCAAAGACGACAAACTTGAAATTGTTAGTGTCTCAGTTAATAAAGAAACAACTGCAACACCCACACCAACAATAAATGCCTCACCCACGCCAGACAGCTCACCAATCGTAATAGCATCACCAACACCGGCTAGCTCGCCAACGGTAAGTAATACTCCAACACCGGTATCATCACCATCTACACTACGGGTTTTACATATATCGGATACGACAAGTGATACAATACTAATTCCTGGTGGTATAATTTCAGAGACCACAACGGCAACGCCAACGCCAGTTGCCTCTCCCTCAGTTACTCCCGTAGTTACTGCGTCTCCCACAGCAACGCCTGGTGTAATCGAGGCTGATGTTTCTATAAAACCAGAGACCATTAACCTCAAGAGTAAAGGTAAGTTTAAGGCGTTTATTGAACTCCCATCAACATATGATGTTAATGATATAGACCCGGATACCGTCACTTGTGAAGGGACAAAGGCTATTAGAGGTAAGGCCGAAGGCGACAAGTACGTTGCAACGTTTAATGTACAAGATTTAGGCTTTGACATAAAAATCCATAAGGGCCGTGATGATAAAAAGGTGCGTGTAGAACTTACTGTATCTGGTGAATTAGAAGATGGTACAAAATTCGAGGGAAGCGATACCGTGGAGATAAAGGACAAATAAGTTTCTAGCAAAAGGACACAAAGAATGCGAATAGGAGCCTATCCGAAAAGCGGAATTCGGATAGGCTCTAACTCTTCGCCAGCGAATATTTATAGTGATATCCTTCCATCCCGCTTCATTAATCTCAGGTACATTGCATCACCATTTTTATACTCTCCGTGATCCTAGAATTACCAGTGCTACGCCACCTGCTAGTGACAAGCCGCCGATAACTGGATGGATTGGAATTGTTTTGGTCTTTTCGGCCGTGGCCTCAAGAGGACCAACGTCTAATACCTTTTCTTTCTTTGTGTAAGTAATACCTTGATAGACTAAAGATACAATCCCAAATATAATAAGAGCGATCCCAATAAACAAATAGATTCTCATTCTCCTCTTCCTCCTCTCTTATTTACATTAATTCTATCTTATAATCGGTTTATCTTTACAAATGTGCCAGGTTTTCAATGCAAGATACATGATCTGTATCTTGAATCCTGAATCTCTTACATTGCTTTTGCCCTGCTTCGCTAGGTATCTCTCATAAGCTATTATTGTAAAATCTAACACCATTCTTGTTCCAAAACGGAAAAAGATATTTATAAAACCAATCAAATACCATGCCAACACAAAGCAATATGTGGAAAATTATATATGTGTTCATCCCCCTGTTTTCAATATTTTTTATCTCAATTTAATACCCATTTTTCTTTTAATCTCAGCTTCTTCACGCACCCTTCTCGCCTCTGTCTTCATTTCATCAAAACCTTTTTGAAGTTCAGCCCAACCATACAAGTACGTATAGTTAGGATTTGAGTGACATGCCCCTTTCCAGGAAACCAGGGCATTCTTTATTAACTGAGAAAATAAATAATATATCTTGGATTTGCCATTATATTGTTGACTCCCTAATATAATCGCATGGTAAGGGTACTGATTCACTGTTCCTTCACTAACCGGTAAAGATACCAGGCCTTCTTTTTCTAATCCAACAACAATCTCCTTTGCTTCATTTACAACAGCATCTATGTTCTTATAAATGCTGTCCGCTGTGGTTAATGTAGTTTCAGCAAAGCTTCTTGAATGACACATACTACAAATTGATAGCATAGCACTACGTCTCCCGGCTAATTTAACCTCATCTGTCACAACACCATCTCTGTCAATGTAAGACTTACTTACTCCTACAGATCCGTGTACAAGACCAAAACTCACATCATGGGTACCCTGCGGCATATGGCACGTAGTGCATACTGGTGACTGTAAAGACTGTTTAGATTCAGGTTCTTTTAATATGTTATTCTGACTTGCAGAATACAGAACACCATGTTTAGAAGAAATAAAGATATCGTACTGTGGATGGTCTGGCCCCATGTGACAGGTACTGCAGGTTTCTGGAGTTTTTGCCTCAAAAGTATTAAAGGTATGTCGTGTATGGCATGAATCGCATGTAAACTGGATATTATGGCACTGTTCACATTGATCTGAATACGTTTCATTATGAGACATTACATCTTTGCTACACTCAAGAACCCTCTTCCAACTGATAGAATGGCGGCTCATCATAAATTCATTGTACTGTTTGCTGTGGCATTTTCCACATACACCGGCAACAACCCTGCGATGTACCCCTTTATCCTCACAATTGCTTCCGTCAGGTGGAAGATATCCTTGTTCAACTGCTTCTTTTTCTAGTGGTTCCACAATCAGGCTAACATGGCAGACTTCACACCCAACACCCCTTTGGGCATGTTTGCTGGCTTCCCAATCAGCTATCCATCCGTGAGTTACACCCCGTCTCTCATGGCATGCAATACATTTCAACGATTCCTCTGTAATTTTTCTCTCTGATTCTATGGTTGAGGTCACTTTTTCATGAGGAGTAACTATTTTTTTGTTTTGTATTACGCAACCCGCAAATGAAAATAATTTGATAAAAGCGATTAAGAAAATAATGAACATTATAGATTTTATTCTGCCCCTCAAGAGGTACATTTTTTTTCCTCCAAAAGTGTTTCTCCATTTTCATAAGCAAATAAAAAAAAAGATATGGGCAAATAACGATAAAAAATGGTAACCATTTTCCAGATTATGTATGATATTGACTTTATATCTATATTGAAATTAATATAATTACCGAGAATAATTTCTTTTGAAAGACATATCTATTTTAATCGTATAGAAATTTTCATTTTATGCAAGCAGTTTTCAGTGTAGCATGGACAAACGTGTCATCAGGATTGGTTCAATCATCCACGATTGAACCGAAACGTTCTGCATGTTTCCAATGCTCAACATATGGTTCAACCTGCAAGATTAAACAAACCATGGGAACTGGCTTAATTTAATATCGGATAAAAAAATTACTTATGAGCAACAATGGACATATGGCAACGATCATAATGATCGTTTGCAACATCTTTCTATTCGCTATCAAAATAACATCAGGTTTGATGTCAAACAGTATGGCTGTTATATCTGATGCGGTAAATTCATTTACCGATATAATCGCTTCGGTAATTATTTTCTATGCCATAAAAACCTCTTCAAAACAGGCGGATGAAGGACATCCCTTCGGCCATCATCGGGCGGAACCAATAGCGGGTTTAATTGTTGCTATCTTTGCTGGTATTTTAGGATTTGAAATACTTCATACGTCAGTATTTAAACTCATGGAAACACACGATCATAAAATTGGTATTCATTCGATCGCTGTGCTCTTGACATCTGTAATTGTGAAATTTATCATGTCTGTCTATTTTGAAACATTGAGTCGCAAGATTAATAGTCCTGCTCTCCATGCAAGCTCCGTCGATAGTATGAACGATGTATACATATCCCTAACCGCTATGATAGGTATCATTTGCGGACTCTTTGGATATCCAAAAGTAGACCACATTGCCGCAATTCTCATTAGCTTTTGGATTATTTATTCCGGTTACAGGATCGGTACTCAAAATATTGATTATCTGATGGGTAAGCAACCGCAAGCAGCAATTATGGATGAAATAAAAAAGAAAGCTGTCGCCGTTTCAGGTGTTGTTGGAATTCATGATGTTCGTGCACACTACGTAGGTAACTTTATTCATGTTGAAATTCATATATCCTTGAGTCAGCATTTAACTATGATACAAGCACACGATATCGGAAAAAATGTCCAAAAGGAGGTAGAATGTATCAAAAGTATTCACAAGGCTTTTGTACATATTGACCCGATTTAGAGCCTATCCGAAAAAAACTCGGCGTGCCGTTCCAGGTAGCGAAAGGGCAAGAGATCTCTCCGTATATTGGAAGTCGGAGATTATTAAGGGTTGGATGCTGGAATTTGGAGTATAGCCTCCGGCTTCCCGCTTCTAACTTCTATAGCATCCAATAGATGAAACCGAACAGAATATAATGAAACCAAATAAAATGAACCAGGATTTGATTGTACCATCACGGACAAACCAGTTTGTCCGTGCCACCCGATCTAAAATACTGTTCGGTTTCATCGCTTGAATACTATAACATAACTACTCCGCTTCGCTTCATTTGGAATAACAATTCCTGTTTTCGGATAGACTCTTAAACAAATATTTTACTTTTTGGATAGAGACGAGGTATTTGGAGATGCGTATCTTATTTTTTGCATTTTTTGGATGGCCTGTATATATTTTTTCCCTGTATTTACTGCGTTATCGTACTCAAACTTCTTGAGACACAGTTGACACTCTACATAATTATCATCTTGCCGTAAATTTGGCAGAACATTACTTTCATCGATACGCTTTCCCAACTCTGGAGATTGTTTAATAGCTTGAAAGTTACTCATAAAAATTTTAAATCCTTTATCATTACCGCAGTTAGGACATACAAAAAATGTGTTCTTTACCATTCATTCAACCTCCTTAATAAGAATTAACCTAAATTTACAGGAATATAAACAGGGTAACAGATGATTTTGTTCCAACCAATAACAGTTGGTTCAATCTTGTTGATTGAACAACACGTTTTGAATTAACTGATAAGGATACAATTAATAGCAGGCGCAGAAGAACATGCCAAACGTTTCGGTTCAACCGTAGAAGATTGAACCGACTGCGAGAATACTCCTGAAAAAGGTACAAATATTTGTGTTCAGACACTGATTAGATGATTGCCAAAGATCCTTTACTAAATATAGAGAGTAAACAAAACAATTTATTTGCAGTAACTTAATAATCATGATAGGATTCTGTGGATATTTTTTATAATCATTATATTTTACTCTAACATCTGCAGGCCAAGATCTTCTTCAGGTCAAACCACTTATAGTTTTAGTCTTCTATATTTTTCCTTATGAAAAATAGGGTTATGCGGACATACCACTTTTTAATATTTTTATGAATCTATAACTTATGCCAACAATACAATATTTGGACGAATCAGTAGAAGAAGAATTAATATATTCTGTAAATTTGCCCTCTCATCTGCAATCATGAAGGGAAGAGACGGGGTTGAAGTAAATTAAAAATCTGTTGCAAATATGGTACTATCCTATAATCAGATCATCTCTAAGGCATGGTCTTTCAGAAAGACGTACATAGATTACGCTACTTCAACAAACGTATACCGTTTAGTAAACTCCTATGGAGACGGCTTACCGGAAGTAACCATAGATGTCTATGATAAAAACCTTCTTGTACAATACTTTAAACCGTATGATAAACATGCAAAAAATGAAATTTATGAAACGCTGAAAGAGGTGTTTCACCCGGAAAGTATTACCGAAAAATTACGACTGAAGGGTGAGGATATTAAAACACATCAAATTCTGGGGAAGGAAGTTCCTAAAGATTTCGTAGTAATCGAGAATGGAATAAAATTCAATATATCATTTCTCGATGGTGGAGGAACCGGACTCTTTCTCGACCAAAGGAATAACAGAAAGAAAGTACAATCTCTCGCCCGGGGTAAAGAAATACTAAATTGCTTTTCTTACACCTCTTCGTTTTCAATTTATGGCAGCCTAGGTGGAGCCGCAATGACGACCAATGTAGACGTATCAAAAAAGGCAATCGAATGGAGCAAAAAGAATTTTTTGTTGAATCAACTCGATATAACCACACATGAATTTATTGTTGGTGATGTATGGGATTGGTTCAAAATATTTCAAAAAAGAGGACGTACATTTGATTTCATTATTTTAGATCCTCCGAGCTTTTCTACAAGTAAAACAACAATATTTGCTGTAGAAAAAGATTTTCCCAAATTAATTGGATTAGGACTTAATATCCTTCGAGAGGATGGGATTCTCATATTTTCAACAAATATAACAAAAATGAGCTTCTCGAAATTTTTCCAATCACTTTCCCGGATAAAAGAATTCACGCCAAAGACATATAAAATTTTTGATGTATCTTCACAGGGTTTAGACTTTCCTATTGATGGAATTTCTCTCAAAGAGCCCTATCTGAAATTCATCATGCTGTCGTGTTAGAAATTACTATATTTTTTGTTTCTTCTTAAGCAAAAAGCCTATCAATATCATTATTCCAAACACGGCAAGTATTCCGGCAATACCAGCAATCTGCCTTGTATCTAATCTGTTTTTTAAACGGGGTATGGTATAATCCGGCATTGGGGCATTCACCAATGGTTTGAAATCCTCTTTTTTGAGAAAGGCAATCGTTTCTTCTGATACCTTCTCAAGTCCATCAGGTGACTGGGAGGTAAATGGCAAAATAAGAAATACAAGCCCAATGATAAAAGATAAGACAAATACAAGTAACAGTGCGATATTTTTTTTCTTTGGTGACTCCATAAAACGTCTCTATCTCCTTTATATTTTTTGCAACTTTAACAAGTCAGGTCTAACCCTTATAAGCAAGCTTAGTGTTGCGATGGTAATGAATCCTTCTCCGATACCAATAACAGCATGAATACCAGCCATTGCCGGTACAACAATTTTCAATGGGACGGTACCGGAAATCCCCAATTCTATGGCGCAACAAAGTGCCGAAAAAACAACAGAGCACCACGCTGCTGCAAAACCTCCAATAAAAATAGCCTTTCTATCCTGAACAAATACTTGAACAATATTACTTATGTAGTATCCCCAAAAACCACCCACAACACCCATATTAAAAATATTTGCACCTAAGGCGGTAATGCCGCCATCCTGGAAGACTAAACATTGGACGGTAAGCACTGTGGTCATGATAAGTATAGACGCCCATGGACCAAGCAAAATGGCAATAAGTGTTGCACCCATAAAATGACCACTTGTTCCACCGCCAACAGGAAAATTAAACATTTGTGCTGCAAAAACAAAGGCAGCCATCACCCCAAGAAAGGGAATATGTTTTTCTGTTATTCTCCTATTCGTTTTTCGAATAGCAATGCCGATAAAAACAAGAGAAATACCACTCATTCCAATCCATGTCTTGGTATCTAAAAATCCATCGGGGATATGCATTCAACCGGCTTCCTTAATAAAAATTCCATTTTGTCAGTAAAACGAAATAAACGAAGAATAATAAATGTATATAGCAAAATGTGAAGTTAGATACAATAAAAACCCGAAAAATTCTTCAATCCAGTAATAAAACCTTCCATTATACATCAGAATTGCCTCGTCGCTTCACTCCTCAAAATGATGGCTGAAAAATTTCACTTTTGGTAGTGATCATGCATCGTTATGCATAAATAATTTTTTCAAGCATTTTTCTTGAAGATATGATATATTTCAGTTATGAGCTCTCCGATTCTCTTAAAAAACCAAATACTTTCAATTGTACTTTTTGGTTCAGTTCGGAGAGAAATAGTAAAATTTCTACAAACCGAGCTTAACCGTACGTTAGGCTTTGTTACAAATGCTTCAAGAGAGGAACCTGTTCCGGAGTTTGCATTTGATCCAAACAGGAATCAATACCACGCAACAAAAATCCTGGAAAGGCTTAAAAAGACAAAGAAAAACGAAGAACGAATTCTGGGTATCGTCGATATTGATTTATATGTGCCAGAGCTAAATTTCATCTTTGGAGAAGCTGATATAGGAGGCATAGTCTGCATTATATCACTAGTGAGGCTTCGCCAGGAATACTACGGTCTTCCAAAAAATGAAAAACTCTTTTTGGAACGGACATTAAAAGAGGCAGTTCATGAGATTGGACATATATACAGACTGGGCCATTGCAAAGACCAGAAATGTATCATGCATTTTTCAAACTCTATTCAAGATACTGATAGAAAGGGACCTCATTTCTGCCACAAATGTCTAGCAAAAATAAATCTTCAATAAGAAAAGGTTTGAGCACAGTTCAGATGCTACCATAAGTATAAAGTGAAAATAGCAAGGTAATTTTTTTATTTTTCACGAAATTTTTTGCTAAAAATCCAAAATTATTTTTGAAAGACACGATTAGATTTTCCCTTGAAATAAATTGAACATATAAAATATAATTATCACAAATGAAAATAGGAAGGCTACACATTCACCTGTATATATAACTATGGAAAATAAAAAAAAACAAGAAGAGTTAAATGTCCGTAAAGCAATTCATGAATTTCTCAATCACAGTCCCTATAAACTAAACCCGGATACCGAAATAGTTGACAGGGTTATTAAAGGACTCGTAATGCGCACCATCAAATATGGCCACGCCTATTGTCCTTGCCGACTAGTTATGGGAGATGCAGAAAAAGATAAAAATATTATTTGTCCGTGTGTTTACCATGCAGAAGAAATTGAGCGCAATGGAGAATGCCATTGCAACCTTTTTGTCCACGCAGATTATCAAAGAAAAGATTAAGAGAGGAGACCCGTTATGTCAGAAGACATTGTTGTTATTTCTGATGCAAATTTTGACACAGAAGTTCTGAAATCAAATGTTCCTGTTTTAGTAGACTTCTGGGCAGCCTGGTGTGGTCCGTGTAGACAAATAGCCCCGATAATAGATGAACTAGCTAAGGAGTACAAGGGGAGGGTAAAAATTGGAAAACTTGATACGGAAGAGAACAGCAGTATTCCCGCTAAATTCGGTATTACGGCAATACCCACAATTATGATATTTAAGAACGGAAACGTCGTGAACAAAATGATAGGAGTAAGGTCGAAAAAAGACTTAAAGGCCGAACTCGATGCACAACTAACATAATTACGCCGTTCCCAGGAGCTCATGCATCTTCGTTGATATATCATTGCTTTTCATGAATGTTTCACCAATTAAAACAGCATTGACTCCATTTTCCAATAATTTTACTATATCTGTTCTTGACCTGATACCACTCTCGCTTACGGTAATTTTATCGTCTGGAATCATAGGTCGTAAACGAAGAGTGGTCTCTATATCAATTGAAAATGTTGCAAGATCACGGTTATTTATGCCAATAATATGTGCGTCTGTCTGCAAGACATTCTCCAATTCTGGCTCTGAATGCACCTCTACGAGACAATCCATATTCAATCCTTTTGCCAATTCTAAAAAGTGCTGAATCTCATCCTTTGAAAGAAGTGCAGCGATGAGTAATATGGCATCAGCACCCGCTGCCCCTGCTTCATAAATTTGATAAGCATCAATAATGAAATCTTTCCGTAAGATTGGTAATTTTACAAGTTTTTTTATGTCTGTTATGTATAATAAGCTTCCTTGAAAAAATTTCTCATCCGTAAGAACAGAAATGGCCGCAGCTCCACTGGCTTCATAAATACGAGCTATTTCAATAGGTTGAAAATCTTCTCTGATGACGCCTAAGGATGGAGAGGCTTTCTTTATTTCTGCAATGATGCAAATATTCGCATGGGATTTTAATGCTGCACCGAACGATCTTGTTTCCTGATCCCTTTTTATATTCTCTTTCAGAACTTCAAGAGGTATACGCTTCTTATTCTCAGCAACTTCGAATAATTTATACTGGTAAATTTTATCCAGAATTGTCATGAATGTTTTTGTCTCAATAAAAGCCTTAAAAACCGATTAGCTTTATCAGGAAATGTATTTGTTGCAATAAGTATTTGCATTGAAGAAACAGACTGAATAAGAAGAAAAGATATCCATGAACACAACATAAATCTTAAGCCCAGGTATGCAGTATGATACAAAAAGGATCTTATAAAAAAATTACACGACAGTATCACAAACAAGGTTATTGCCGCATAAAGACAATATTTATACCGGTAACGAATACCGTATCCAAGTCCTATCATAATTGACCCTATTATGAGATAACCAAACCCATATCCACGTTGAGCAAGACCTTGGCTAATTGTAAGCGCCAGTGCACTTAAAACAATACTCAAGATACCGAGGAATATGACTAAGTTTGCCACCTTTCCCACACGTTGTGCATAGTTTGCCAGGTTTTTATGCATGCTAAATTTTACCAAAGAGAATGAGAATACCAATAATAATAAAAGAAATGGCTGCTCCGGCTTTAATGAAATTGAAAGGCACGAGTTTCGTTATCATAGAGCCTGCTGCAACACCAATAACCGTAACAATTGCAAACGCAAGCATGGTACCAATAAAAACCAATACAGGTTTATTGGTTTTACTCGTCATAAGAATAGATGCGAGTTGTGTCTTGTCTCCAAGTTCAGCTAAAAAGATTGTAACAAAAGTGCTTAAGATAATTTTCCAGTCCATTTTATCTATCCCCTCATGCCTAGAGTGGCGTAGCCACAATCAAACAAAAAGCTGTAAGTTAACGTTTTCAGCTTTCAGCATATAGCTTAACGGCCGACCGCTCTGAATATTAAGTATCCCACTTTCAACGTATTCTAAAAACTTACGAAAAAAGATGTTTTTACAGAGTAATACGATAATTCTATAACACAATTACCTGAATAAAAGTGTATATCAGAATGTGAATACAGAGTCAATGCAAATGTGGTTAATTTCCAAAACAAAAACCTCCCACACCTTTTCAAGTGCAGGAGGTTTTATGGTAAAGAATCCTTTTTCGAAGGAAGGAGAATTAATCACTTTCATTTCCTTTTCTCATCGATACAAACTGGGAAAAGGAATTTAGTGATGTTCTTCCTCCACAATAAATTCTACAGAATCCTCATAGGCATCTTTTCTGTAACCGAATAATGACACCACTGTCCCAGAGGCAAGTCCTGTAATCCATGCAATGATAAAGGTGATTAATACCGCTTTAATCTGTAGACCGGGAATAACATTTTCTGCAATGAAGATAGCTGCCAAGCCACCGATGATACCAGGCATACCGTGGAGATTATGGACACCACAGGTGTCGATACCTTTCAGTGCTCTTTGCACACGTGGTTGAATGACTGCAAAGCCAATAACACTTACGATACCGGCAATAAAGCCCAGTACTATTGCTGCTTTTGGTGTGGTATGTGCACAAGAAGAACCGATTGCAACACCACCAGCAAGGGCTGCATTGGCCATATCTTCAATAGCAATCTTTTTCCTGATCAAAGCGCTTGCAATATAGGTTGCTACTGTTGCCCCGCAAAGAGAAATAACTGTGTTTACTGCTGCCAAAGGCATCTTCGATATTTCTGCAGGTGCTGCACAGAATGACGGCCAGAATATCCACAGAACCATACTTCCTAACATTGAAAACTGATTGCTAATTTTATCTGATTCAATCCTCTTAAGGAAGTCTTCTTTTGTAGTCATTCTTACAATAACACCTAACCCGAAGTAGGCACCAAACTGATGAATAACAATGGAACCGCCGGTATCAATCAATTGGCCCTTTGGAATGATACCCATACCATTGTCCAACATGATCCATTCATTGAGCATATAGGATGGAACAAACATTAATGCCATAATAATATATTGGGACATCTTCAATCTACCCAGGAAAGCCCCTGTGGCGATCAGTATACTTGCCGCACAAAATTCTGCCAGGATGAGCCGGTCCATCTTAAACTCAGCAGCTTCCCCAAAGATTCCAAGCCTCTTCATATACATATAATAGGGAATAACAATACTGACTGCAATATAGGTAGCAGTAACGGCACCATAACCATATCTCTTAACAAAGACCATTAAAAATCCGAAACCGACCATCAGCATAGCCATAACGTGTATAGATTTACCATACTTCGCTAGTTCTACGAAGTCTTCTACTGCAGAGACCAAACCCTCTTCAACCGATTCAATTTTGAAAAAATCAAAATCGGCATCAACGGTAGTATTTAATTGTGCGTTATAACCAACAAGCCCAACCTTTGGATGCTCCAACTTTACTCCGGATACATGATCTACTGTCGTCCATGAATTCCCATCTCCACTAAAAGCGCCGGTAACAGCACCCCCTGTTTTTGCTAATTTCAGGTATAACGTTGTTGAGTTTGTCGGTGCAGATTTGCTCTTCGATACCCTGGATATTTCCCTGCTCATCTCCACATTGGCAACATCGTCCACCTGACGGGTAAGCATGACATAATTTTCTTCATCCTGGTATATGATGACCCCGGCTTGCTGGAATTTTTGTGTCGGATTATATGTTACTTTGGTAACGACCTCAAAATCACCATGGGGTGCGTTTCTCAGAAATTTTATCTTATTGTTTATGTTTATTTGCCACAAATTTTCAGTTTTCGTAATAATTTTT
Source organism: Candidatus Jinrextremum sp. (assembly GCA_039794405.1). Taxonomy (GTDB): domain Bacteria; phylum Planctomycetota; class Brocadiia; order Brocadiales; family Brocadiaceae; genus JBDIVL01. The sequence continues at coordinate 34,701 of JBDIVL010000036.1, forward strand.
AAATGTCCGGGGTGAGCAGTCAGGTTCCAATCGCTCTGGTTTTCACGGATTATGAGCCACGAAGGATCTAATGATTGGCTTTCAAATTCTTCCTCATATAACTCAGCCCCTTGACTTATCTTATGTATTCCCAAAAATGGAATGCATAATAATACGATACACATTGCAACATGCCACCTCAAGACACTTCTTATTGCCATCCAGTCGCCCTCCTTTTTTAATAACATTAATAAAATACCGTATATCACGCCCAAATTTTTAACGATCATGCAAAACAAATTGGAACATCTAGGTCGTCAAATTTCAGGTTCACAGCTCATGGTTGACTGTTTTCCTTTCTTCAAACCTTCGAATCATCATCTCTCCCTAACCGTGAATACTAAACCTTGAACCTAAGCAGCTACAGCAAATTTCTTCTTAAAATTATTTCATGTACGTATGAAAGATTTTTGTTGAGCTCTTAAAAATGTGTGATTTCCGCCATTAGTTATGATTATTTTCACCTTTTTCCAAATAACCGCAATCTGCGAAGTCATATTTTCGATAGTTAGACTTCGCAACGTCTTAGCAAAAATTCTAAAGGCGTCATTTGCCATTTCATATTGATATTTTTGGGGATATATATATTCCATTTGATAATAAATATCAAGTGAAAAGTATAATAATTGATTTTTCTTCACCTGAGATATATACGGATAATATATTTATAGCAAAACATACGCCAAACCATAATTACAACTTGTATTATTACCAGAGGTTGGAAAAAAGAATGGCTCATCAAGGTTCGAGAAGCAAGGCATCAGACCAATAAAAAGTGAGATGCAAAATTGGTTGTATGGTGGATGGTTAAATAGTTGGATGGCTGATTCATCTACAATTCAATTATCGAGTAACTGAGCCTTCTTGAATTCATAGTCTTCTTCAGAAATAAGGCCCTCTTCCTTTAACTCGTTAAGTTCCGTTAGCATATCATCATTCATTTTTTCCCCGGGGATAACGTTTGGAAAAGATTTTTGTTTCTGTGTATCAGAAAGTTCCCTGATTTTATATTTATAGTCATCTTCAGTAATGAGGCCTTCGTTATACAAATCCCTCAACTCACCAATCCTGTCATCATCGGTAAACTCTTTAGGCGGTAAAGAAGTTGTTTCTTCTTCATTAAGAAGCTCTTTCCTCTTACTCTCATAATCCTCTTCTGTTATGAGGCCTTCATCATATAACTCATCAAGTTCCAGAACCTTTTCATTTTCGATAGCATTCTTAGATGATACGGGATCTGATTCTTCTTCAAGAGCACCAATAAGCCCCTTTCTCTTCTCCTCAAATTCCTCTTCCGTAATTAAATCCTCCTGCCATAGTTCTTCCAATGTCTTCAACTTATCGCTGGGTAATGGTGTTCTCTCCCCAGGCCCGATTTCACGTGTTGTTATTTTGTCTTCACTTGATAAATATGGATCCCCTGTTACCGTATCCTGATTTTCATCGAAGATATTTTCCTCGGTGGAAATATCCTTATCCGTTTGTTCTAAAATAGGTTCATCATCGTCTTCGATGAATGGTTTTTTCTTCGCAGAACCTTTAGCTCCGGGTAAATCACCGACATCCCTGCCTTTCACAAGGGCATCTTTCTTTTTCTCATATTCTTCTTCAGTAATAGTTCCTTCTTCTTTAAGTTCAACGAGTTTTGTAAGTTTTTCGTGCAAGTCTCTAATATTTATCGTAGGCTCTGGCTCTTCAACCGCTCTTGCCTCTTTTGTTTTCTTCTTATCTCTATTACTTCTTGAAGCGGAAGGTTCCTTGGGCGGTGGAGATGACTCTTCATAATCAGCCTCCCATTCGTTCCCAACAGGATTGTTTAACTTTTTTTCAAGCACTTTCTTCGGCTTACTTGTAGCAACCTGAGTCTCTTCTTCTAGGGGTTCGTTTACATCAGGGTTTTTATCTTCCTCAGCAGTCTTTTCATGTTTCTTATCAGCGAGTCTTCGTTCCTCTTTCTTATGCCGGTCTGCCCTCTTCTTTCTTATCGTTTTTTCATCCCTTCCATCAAATGGTGGGGAGAAAATTGAAATAGCTATAAGTGGCTCTTCGCCGGTATTAAGGAATTTATGTATCGTCTTGCTAGGAATTTGCACGATGGAACCGGGTTTTACCATATATCGAGTCCCATCAAGTGTTGCAATACCGCTTCCCTTTTTTATGTAAATAACCTCATCATGTCGTTTATGGTAATGGGGATGCAATTCTCCGTTCTCGCGAATTTGAACAAGATGCATACTGGAATTTTTATTTTCACCCACATCCGTAACCCTCGTATCCTCATTTTCACTTAAAGGATTCTTTGCAGCGATCTCTTCAATATTTTGAACAGTAAATGAGAATACCTCAGGAAATTTCGTAGGATGTTTTAGTGATTCTACAAAGTTAACAGGATAATACTTTACCGTTGTACAGCCCTGGAAGGCCACTATCAAGAGAGGGAATGCAAATAAAAAAAAATGCTTTGTATATTTCATAAAATTCATGGAATAAGAATTATAAACTCTTTTTAAAGGGATGTAACATGGAACACATCTCTTGAGTTATGGATGTAATATTGAGATTTGTTATATTTCAGAAGATGCAAATTACCTTTCTTGAAGCAAATTTAAAATACTGATTTATTAAAGCAAAAGATGTAAGGTATTGCAAGTACGTATTTAAAATTGCCTGCACTTGAAAAGATTTTATACAAAAAAACGTTAAAACGCTTGAAAACATCTTATTATTATTGTAATATTCTGACCGCAATGGTAACTATTCAGATTGGTAGGTTCAGGATTATTTTCCTTTTTCAAACTTTCGCTTTTCATCCTTCTCTAACCATGAATTGTAAATCTTAAACCTCAGCAGTTACCCATAAAGAGGCCTTCGGCAGCCTTTCCAATAGAGAGTGAGATGCCAAATGCCGCTTCACTCGTAAAGAAGCAAACATTTCGTTCTATAACTTTGAATTTCCTATACATTAAGCAGTATTTGTGAATACACAAACCCAAAATATTGGCTATGCAATTCAACGGCTAAGTATAATCCTCGTGTCTTTTTTTATATATTTTTCGGGAACGCTGTGTTTTTACGTTTTTTTCCAAAAGAAGCTCTTAAAACGACACAGAACTATGGTTTTTATGTATCACGAAATCAGTGATAATCCTAAAAACCCAAGGTATTCGGTTTCACCCAAAAACTTCGAAAAACAGGTTGCATATATACAGACCCATTTTCACTGTATCCCCTTAGATACCCTTGTACATACGGCGTTGGAAAATAAGGGCTCAAGTAGCATGACCAATATCGTTGCAATTACTTTTGATGACGGATACAGGGATAATTTTTTACATGCCTATCCTATCTTAAAGAAGTATAAACTACCAGCAACAATTTTTCTTGTTAGCAGATTTATAGAAAAAGAAAAAAACATACTAAACACTGATGAAATCAGAAACATGGGAAAGAATGGGATTGATTTTGGCAGTCATACCGCTACTCACAGGATATTATCAGAAATTGATCGCGTGGCAGCAAGGGAGGAGATTATTAATTCAAAATTTGAATTGGAAGATTTACTCAATCAAAAAATACAATTTTTTTCCTATCCCTATGGTAAAAAATGGCACTTCAACAAACATATAAAGGATGAGGTCAAAAAGGCAGGCTATAAGGCGGCTTTTACCACTGAAAATGGAGAAATAAATAGGAATAGCGATTTGTTTGAATTGAAAAGAATCGGAATAAAAAATTTTCCACTATTTGTTTTTAAAGTACAAGTATCCGGAATACTTGAAAGACGATTTATTTATTTTATCAGAAAGTGCCTACTTCATCTTCGTTACTGACCTTAAACCCTGTGTTCATCCGTATCATCCATCAGTATTTAATAAACCGAGAGGGTTGGTAGTTGGATTGGGGCATAATTTGGCATTGCAATACTTCGACCTGAACCCTGACATACGGAAATCGTGGTCGTATCCCTCTATCTTAATGCCCAATCTTCCTAAAAATCTGGCAGTTGTAACTCCGGTGTCGTAAACCGAGGGACAGATGCTCGGTCTGATCTTCTTCAGCCTGCTGTTCGGCTATTTCATGACGCGCATCGGCGAGCCCTACGCGGGCAATCTGCTGGGCTTCTGGCAGGGCACCTTCGAGGTCATGATGCGCATCACCGAATGGGTGATGCGGTTCGCGCCGCTCGGCGTGTTCGCCCTGGTCGGCAAGGTGGTGGCCACGACCGGCATGGCGGCCTTCCAGCCGCTGCTGCTGTTTTTCCTGACCGTCCTGGCGGGCCTGGTCCTCCATTTTCTGGTGGTGTTGCCGGCCATCCTGTTGTTCATCGCACGGGTGAACCCCTGGCGCCACTATCAGGCCATGGCGCCGGCGCTGCTGACCGCCTTCTCGACCGCCTCGTCGTCGGCGACGCTGCCCGTCACCATGGATTGCGTCGAGCGCCAGGCGGGGGTGTCCAACCGCACCAGCAGCTTCGTGCTGCCGCTGGGCGCGACCGTCAACATGGACGGCACGGCGCTGTACGAATGTGTGGCGGCAATGTTCATCGCCCAGGCGTACGGGGTGGAGCTGAGTTTCGCCCAGCAGCTGCTGGTGGTCGCCCTCGCGCTGCTGACCTCGATCGGCGTCGCCGGCATTCCCGCCGCGAGTCTGGTCGCCATCACCATCATCCTCACAGCCGTGGGCCTGCCGGTCGAGGCGGTGGGCATGATCCTGGCGGTGGATCGCGTGCTGGACATGTGCCGCACGGCGGTGAACGTGTTTTCCGATTCCTGCGGGGCGGTGGTGGTCGCGCGGCTGGAGGGGGAGGACGGCGTGCTGACGCGTTCGTCGTAGGGTACGCCGTCACACTCGACAAGGCGATGGCCACGGAAACACACGGAAGCACACGGAACGGCACACAAGCCGGTGATACGAAGAACAGTTTTGTTCTGTGTGCTTCCGTGTGTTTCCGTGGCCGTGCCGGCCTGTGGCCGCCTATTCCTGGCCTTCGAACGGCGCGCCGCCGACGATGTTGTAGCCGGCGTCGACGTAGGTGACTTCGCCGGTGATGCCGGCGGCCAGGTCGGAACACATGAAGGCGGCGACATTGCCGACGTCCTCGATGCTGACATTGCGGCGCAGCGGGGCCGTTTTCTCGGCGTAATCGAGCAGCCGGCGGAAATTGGCGATGCCCGAGGCAGCCAGCGTGCGGATCGGGCCGGCGGAGATCGCGTTCACGCGGATGTTCTCCGGACCGAGGCTGTAGGCCATGTAGCGCACGTTGGCCTCGAGGCTGGCCTTGGCCACGCCCATGACGTTGTAGTTGGGCAGCGCCTTCTCGGCGCCGAGATAGCTCAGGGTGAGCAGCGCGCCGGCACGACCCTGCATCATCGGGCGGCCCGCCTTGGCGAGCGCGGCGAAGCTGTAGGAGCTGATGTCGTGGGCGATGCGGAAGCTGTCGCGCGTGACGTTGGCGAGATATTCGCCCTCCAGCGCCTCCTTGGGCGCGAAGGCCACCGAATGGACGATGATGTCCAGGCTGTCCCAGTGCTTGCGCAGGCCGGCGAATGCGGCGTCGATCTGTTCGTCGCTGGCGACGTCGCAGGGCAGGGTGATGGCGGAACCGCATTCGGCG